>NZ_JBVJQR010000019.1:0-130339 GCF_055608425.1 Kitasatospora sp. NPDC036934
GGGCCTGCCCCGCGCCGACGACTTCAGCCGCGCCTTCCGCGCCGCCTACGGGCTCTCACCCCGCGAACACCGACAGCGGGCACTGGCCGGGGGCGGCACGGACGGCGCGTAGACGCGTTGCCAAGGAAGTGGCGACGCAGTGACAACACGGCCGCCGCGCGCCCTGGCATCCTCCACGAGGTGACACTGCGGTGCGCCCGGGCCGGTCGGCCCGGCAGAACCGCTGGTGGCCCGGCACGCCACGGGGGAGCGTGCCGGGCCACCCTCGCCACCGGTACTAGTTGCGGTAGCGGTAGCGGATCCGGCCGCGGGTGAGGTCGTAGGGGCTGAGCTCCACGAGCACCCGGTCGTGCGGGAGGATCTTGATGTGGTTCTTGCGGACCTTCCCGCTGATGTGGGCGAGCACGACGTGCCCGTTCTGGAGTTCCACCTTGAAGTTGGCGTTGCGCAGGCACTCGATGACGGTGCCTTCGACTTCGATGCCGTTCGTCGTCTTGGTCATGGTCCTCACCTCTTCTTCGTTGTCAGTGCGGTCGGTACGGGCGGTGCAGTCGGTGCAGTCGGTGCAGTCGGTGCAGTCGGTACGGGCCGTGCGGTCGGTACGGCCGGGGCGGCCGCGGGGCGGGGGTCAGCGGCGGACGAGTTCCAGGGTGCTGCCGGCGCGGCGGGCGCCGATGCCCTCGAACAGGGCGGTGGCGGCCCGGTCGGACTCCGTCACCTCCGCCCAGGCGGTGGCGGTGCCGTCGCGGTGCAGCGCGTCCAGCGCGTGGGCCAGCAGCGCCCGGGCGATGCCCCGGCGGTGCAGTTCGGCGCGCACGGCGATCAGCCCGATCCGCGGGCGGCGCGGCGGGGTCACCCGGATCAGCCCCACGTAGCGCTCGCCCTGGCGCGCCACCGCGTACCCGGCGGGGTCGACCACGATGGTCCCGGCCGGGCGGGGCAGCACCTGGGCGGGCACCGCCTGCCAGCCGGCGCCGGCCGTGACCTCGTCGTGGATGACGCGCTCCAGGGCGCGCAGCGGGCCCTCCTCGGCCCGGCCGGCGGGCACGATCGTCACGCCTGCCGGGGGCCGTGCCGGGCCGAGCCCGGTGGCCCGCGGGTCGGTGGGCACCAGGTAGCCCCACTCGCGGCGCACCGGCGTGAAGCCGGCCCGCCGCCAGGCGGACAGCGCGTCCTGGTCGGTCTCGTCGACCATGGTGTGCAGGGGTTGCGGCAGGTCGGCCGGCAGCGCGGCGGCGAGGCGGTCGAAGACGGCGTCGTGCCAGGCGTCGATGCTGACGAACAGCCTTCCGTCGGGCCGGCGCGAGGCGTCGGCGCGGCCGGCCACCCGGCCGTCCTGGACGGCGTGCCATTCGGTGTCCGAGACCCGCGTCACGGCGGGGGTGTTCGGGGCGGTGCGGGGAGAGTTCATGGTGTTGCCTTTCGGAAGTGCCTCGTCTGGGGCGCTCCCGGGCGACACCAACGTCAATCGCCCACCGTGACGACAAGGGGGAGCACCCACCCGGTTCCAGCCTTCATGGGTCTCACCTCCTCGCGTTTTTCTCACGGCTGCGCCGACCGTAGCAGCCCGGGCCCTCCGGGCCCAACCCGTTTTCCGCGCACCGGCGGGCGGCGGCGGGTTCCGGTGGATCGCCGTCCGCATCGGTTCTGACGCCCTGTCGACTCGGGGCGACGGTGCTGCCGGGGGTGCGGATCGGCAGCGGGGCGATCGTCGCCGCCGGTTCGGTCGTCACCGCCGCGCCCGGGCGGTGAGGGGTCCGGGCGCGGCACGGGACTGGTCAGAAGCGCAGGTCGGCGGCGATGCGGCGGGTGTCGGTGAGGGTGCCGTCGGGGAGGAAGGTGACCTGGGCGCCGGTGTCGAGGGCGCGTTCGATGACCTCGTCGACGACGTCATCGCGGGCGCCGGGCTCATCGGCCTCGGCGGGGACGAGGTGGTCGCCGTCGTCGCGGACGGTGGTGCGGAAGTTCTCCTCGACCGCCAGCAGGGCGATGCGGCCCTCGGCGGCGGCGCGCCAGACCTCGTCGAGGCCGGCGGCGAACTCCTGGCGGCCGCGGGCCTTGTCGAGCCGGGCGAGGGTGTCGCCGACCTCGCGCTCGGCGTGGGCGCGCACGGCGGGTTCGACCACCTTGCGGACGGTCTCGACGTCGGCCTGGGCCAGGCCGCCGTGCGGGATCTGGGCGGTGGCCTCCTTGGCGATCGGCCCGGCGGCGTCCAGCAGGGCGAGCGCGGGCCCGTCGCCGACCACGTACAGCGGGCGGGGGTCGGCGGCCAGCACCTTGCCGATCGCGGTGTCGGCCTGGCGCAGGAAGGTCTTGGTCTCCTCGTCGCGGAAGGTGCTGGGGGTGTCGCCGATGCGCTCGCGGCGTTCCGGGTCGGGGTTGTCGAAGAAGGTGCGCGCCAGCGGGAAGCCGTGGATCCTCTCCTCGCCGACCCGCTCCTGGTCGCCGCCCCACAGCACGGCCCGGTCGGCGGCGACGGCCAGCACCCAGTACGGGCGTTCGGCGGCCTGGGCGGAGACCAGGTTGCGGGTGAGGAAGGTGTCGGACAGGACCACCCGGGCGGGGGCGGTGCGGGCGAACGACCAGACCCGGTGCTCGCCGGGGGCGGCCAGGATGGCGAGGCCGTCCTCGGCGTGCACCAGGTCGACCTCGGCGAGAGCCCGGTCGAGCTGTCCGATGACGTCGATCCGGCCGGCCCGGGAGACCTCGGGGTCGGCCTGGATCCGCTCCTTCGCCTCGGCCAGCAGGTTGCGCAGCCGGACCGGGTCCTGGGCGTTGTCCGGTTCGCGGCGGTGGGTGGGCATCAGGATGGACACCGCCGGGTAAGGCCGGGGCCGGCGCAGTTCGGCGAGGACGGCGGGGCTGAGGGCGGGGCGCATGGGGACCCTTTCCGAAGGCGGTCGGCCTTCTTTGCATGGACGCACGGTGCCTGACACAGCTGCCAAATGTCCTCAATGTAGCGATTTGCGCACCGCGCCGCCGGGTCGGCTCGTGCCCTGGGACCGCCGGGGGCCGCTGGGCGAGGGGGCGGCCCGGTACGCCCTCCCGCCCGGGGAGGGCGTACCGCTCAGCTGACCGGCGCGGCCTCCCGGTGGGTGACGGGCGGCCAGGGGGCGCCGGCCTCGACCTGGGCGCGCAGGGTGCGCAGGGCCCGGGCGGCGGCGATGCCCACCGCGCCGGCGACCCGGCCCCCGCGCACGCAGGCGGCGGCGAAGCGGTGCTCGGCGAGGCTGCCGTCGACCACCTCGAAGCCGTCGGCGGCGCCGGGGCTGCCGAAGGCCTGCACCCGCAGGCCGTACTGGTCGGTCCACAGGTACGGGACCGGGGTGTAGGCGCGGCGGGTGCCGTCCGGGCCGGCCAGCAGGTCGCGGGCGGCGTGCAGGGCCTGTTCGGCGGCGTTGGTGCGCTGTTCGAGGCGTCGGCGCCGGCCGGTGCGCGGGTCGGGCCAGGCGGCGGCGTCGCCCGCCGCCCAGACGCCGGGGCCGGCCGCGCAGTGGGCGTCGCAGGACACCCCGCCGTCCGCCTCCAGCGCCACCCCGCTGCCGGCCAGCCACTCGGTGGCCGGCACGGAGCCGATCGCCATCAGCACGGCGTCGGCGGCCAGTTCGGAGCCGTCGGCCAGCCGCACGCCGGCCGCCCGGCCGTGCCGCCGGAGCACCTCGGCGGCCGCGCCCCGCCGGATCCGCACCCCGTGCTCGCGGTGCAGCCCGGTCAGCAGCGCGGCCGTCTCGGCGCCCAGCACGGCGGCCATCGGGGCGGCAGCGGAGACCAGCCAGGTCACCTCGGCCCCGAGGCCGACGGCGGTGGCCGCCGCCTCGGCGCCGAGCAGCCCACCGCCGACCACCAACAGCCTTACGCCCGAGCGCAGTTCCTCGCGCAGGGCGAGGGCGTCGGCGAGGGTGCGCAGCACGTGGGCGCCGGGCAGCGGGGCCTCGCCGCCGGGCCCGGTCCCACCGGAGCCGGGCAGCCGACGCGGGCGCACGCCGGTGGCCACGACGACGGCCTCGCAGCGCACCCGGCTCCCGTCGGACAGGTGCACGGTGCGGCTCGCGCGGTCCAGGCGTTCGGCGGCCACCCCCAGGCGCAGGTCGAGCCGCAGCTCCTCCAGCGCGCCGGGGGTGCGCAGGGCCAGCCGCTCGGGCTGCCACTGTCCATCGAGCAGCTGCTTGGACAGCGGCGGCCGGTCGTACGGGGGCTCGTGCTCGGCCCCGACCAGGGTCAGGCGGCCGTCGTAGCCGGCCCGGCGCAGCGCCTCGGCGGCGTGCAGTCCGGCGGCGCCGGCCCCGACGACGGCGACCTCGCGCGCAGCGGTCACACCTGTTCCAGGGTGATCGCCGCGGCCGGGCAGACCCCGGCGGCGTCCTGGACGGCCTGGTGGAGGCCGGCCGGCGGGCGGGCGTCGAGCAGGACGACGATGCCGTCCTCGTCGCGCTGGTCGAAGACCTCGGGGGCGGCGAGCACGCAGCTTCCCGCGCCGCAGCACTTCTCCTGGTCGATCCGGACGAGCATGGGGGTTCCCTTCGGGGCGGTTACGGGGGGCGGGGGGGGTGTGGTCGGGCGCGGGGGCCTGGTCGGGCTCGGGGGCCTGGGTGCTGTCCGGCCGGACAGGGCCCGGGCTCACCAGGCGACGGGCAGCTCGTGGACGCCGTAGATGAGCATCTCGCCGCGGAAGCGGACCTCCTCGAACGGCACCGCCAGGCGCAGTTCGGGCAGCCTGCGCAGCACGGTGGCGAGGGCGATCTGGAGTTCCAGCCGGGCCAGGGGCTGGCCCAGGCACTGGTGGACACCGAAGCCGAAGGCCAGGTGGCGGCGGGCGTCGCGGGTCAGGTCGAGGTCGTCGCCGCCGGGGAACTCCGCGGTGTCCCGGTTGGCGGTGCTGATCATGCAGACGACGCCCTCCCCGGCCCGGATCCGCACCCCGCCCAGTTCGACGTCCTCGGTGGCGACCCTGGTGAGGCCGGAGTGCACGATCGTCAGGTAGCGCAGCAGTTCCTCGACGGCGCCGGCCACGGCCTCGGGGTGGCGGCGCAGGTGGTCGAGCTGGGCGGGGTTGCGCAGCAGGGCGAGGACGGAGAGCGCGGTCATGTTGGCGGTGGTCTCGTGCCCGGCGACCAGCAGCAGCCGGCCCATCGCGCCGATCTCCGCGGTGTTGAGCTCGCCGCGCTCGACGAGGCGGCTGAGGATGCCGTCGTCGGGCTGGGCGCGCTTGGTCTCGGTGAGTTCCTCCAGGTAGCCGGTCAGCCGTTGCTGGGCGGCGATGACGTCCTCGACGGCGGAGTCGCGGCGCAGCAGGACGCGGCTGCACTCCTGGAAGAACTCGTGGTCCTGGTAGGGGACGCCGAGCAGGAGGCAGATGACCAGGGAGGGCAGCGGCAGGGCGAACTCGCCGACCAGGTCGGCCTCGGTGCGGCCCTCGGTCATCGTGTCCAGCAGTTCGTCGGCGATGCGCTGGATCTCGGGGCGCAGCGCCTCGACCTTCTTGATCATGAATTCGCCGGTGAGCATCCGGCGCAGGCGGGCGTGCTCGGGGTCGTCCATCCGGATGAAGGTGGGCTGGCCGTTGTTCAGCTGGCGGGCGCCGGCGCTGACGAAGGGGAAGCCGGCGCGGGTGGAGTCCGAGCTGAAGCGGGCGTCGGAGAGCACCGCCTTGATGTCCTCGTGGCGGGTGAGCAGCCAGCTGGGGGAACCGTCCCACAGCGAGATGCGGCTGATCGGCTGCTCCTGCTGGGCCTGCCGGTAGGCCGGCGGCGGGGCGAACGGGCAGGCGCCGCGGGCGGCGGGGTGGGTGAAGCGGGGGGTCTGTGCGGCGGTGGCCATGGGGGGCTCCCCTCTCGGAGCTGGCTGTGCCGGACCTGGTCGGTCCGCGGTGCCGTACGGTGTGCGGCCGTACGGGCGGGCGGCGGTGCGGCGCGTGGGTGTGCGGTGGCATGCGGGCATGCGGCGGCATGCGGGCGTGCGGGCCCGGAGCATTTACGTGCCAAAAGCAACTAACTCGCTGTCACGCTAACTCGCGGTCCGTGTCGGCGAAAGGGGCCACCGGGTGGACGGTGAATCTGTCCGAAATCCGGTCACCGGTCGGCACCGCAGCGGTGGGGGGCACCGGCTCGCTAAAGTTCCCCCATGTCGGACGCCCCAGACGATCCCGCGGACGATTCCGCAGACGACCGGACCGCCACCGCGGACCTGGAGGCCGTACTGGCCTCGCTCGCCTACCTGCTGACCCGCTCCCAGGAGCACGAACGCCGCACAGCCCGGGCCGGCATCACCGCCGCCCGGTCGGACGTCTACCTGCTGCGCGCACTCGCCGAGGCGGACGGCGCCAGCCGGGTGGGCGACCTCGCCGCCCGACTGATGGTCAAGCCCTCCCACGTCACCCGGCAGATCGACCGCCTGGAGAGCCAGCGGCTGGTCGAGCGCACCCCGGACGCGCTGGACCGGCGGGCCCGCCAGGTCGCGCTCACCGCCGGCGGGCGGGCCGTGCTCGAACAGCTGAAACAGGCCAACATCATCGGGCTGGCCGACGCCCTGGACGGCGTCCCGGAGCGGGACGTCGCCGCGACGGTCAGCGTGCTGTGCCACCTGGTCGAGCGCTACGTGCACCGGGTGCGCAGCACCATGCTGTCGGAGGAGGACGACGGCTTCGCGCCCCCGGCGTCGTCGCGCAGGGACGCGACGACGCCGGGGGCGCGGCCGATGCCGGCCGGGCGCGGGCCCGCGCGTGAGAGCGGATGAGTCGGCCGCTCCTTCGCCCCGTACGGACACCCCGCTCGTCGCAGCCACGGGTCCGTGCTCAGTGATCCGGTACGCGTGCGGCGACTAGATGATCGATTCCAAGGGGTCAGTCGTCTGAGTCCGGTGCCCTCATGGTTCTCCGGCCCACGTTCCCTTCGACAAGGGCACGGCGAACGCGGCACGTGGTCGGTCAGTGCGGTCGGAGTCCGTCGAAGACCACGTTGAAGATCCGTTGCCGGGATGCCGGGTCTGCTCCGAGGTGCTCCATTGTCGTGCTGGTGCCGGCCAGCAGGGCGAGCAATTCCGGCAAGCCGAGGTCCGGGCGGACGGCTCCAGCCCGCTGTGCCCCGTCCAGAAGTGCGGCGACCTGGGCCTGGATCACCTCGCTGGACTCCCGTAGGGCTGCATGCGCGTCCACACCCGCTGCGGCGAGTGCCTGGGAGAACTCGTTCTTGCCCGCGGACTGTTCGACAACCAGGCGGAAGCAGGCGAAGAAGGCGTCGGTGGTCTCCATCTCGGCGGCCAAACGCGCGGTCTGGACTGCGATCGCCTCCAGCCTGCGCACCATCACGGCTTCCAGCAGCGCTTCCTTGGTCGGGAAGTGTCTGAAGAGCGTGCCGACTCCGACCCCGGCGGTCCGGGCGATCTCCTCGGTCGGCACGCCGACGCCACGGGTGGTGAACACCTCCGTAGCGACATCCAGCAGCCTGGCTCGGTTACGGGCCGCGTCCGCTCGCAGTGGGCGCTCCTTGGCACCACTCATCCTCTGCAACCTTCCTCGCCGGTCCGCAGAGCCCTGCTAGACAAGCGGAGTCTCTAGTCCGTATCGTCAAAGCGGACTCGCCAGTCCGATTCTAGCGACGGATTCCGACGGAGGCCGACCATGCCCGAAACGCTGACAGCACGCGAGGTCTTCACCAAGCTGCTCGACAACATCGCCGCAGGCCGTTACTCCGAACTGGCCGGGCTCTACGCCGAGGACGCCGTGGTGGAGACCGTCTTCGAACCGGTCGGCCCGCGCCGCACCGAGGGGCGGGCCGCACTCGAGGAGCGGTTCGCGCAGGTCGCCGCAGCCAGTCCGGTGGAGCTGACGCCGACGAACGTGGTGATCCGGGAGACCGACGATCCGGAGGTGATCGTCGCCGAATGGGACTACCAGGTGCACCACCGGCCGACTGGGAAGGCCTTCGAGTCAGCCAACATCCAGGTACTAAGGGTCCGCGACGGCGTGATCCTCCACAGCAGGGACTTCCACGACCACCTGACCCTCATTGCGGCCACTGGCGCCCTGCCGCAGTTGGTGGCGGCATTGGACGGAAAACGACGCAGTCAGTGATCGTAGGTGGTCAGTGAGCGCATGACGGGCTGGCTGGTGTGGTGGTTGTGCCAGATGGCGGCGGTCATCGAGTGGATTCTCCGGAGCACACGGACCATCACCCCACCAGGAGTTACGGGAACAGACCGCCGACTCGACCCCGTCCGCCTCGGCCGCCGACATCACCCTCCTCGCGGGCTCTGACGCCACGGCCCGGATCACCGATCGGATCAGCAGCTTGCGGTGACATGCTGCGGGGTCATGACCCACCGCCTCGGCGCAGGGCGGTCACGGCGGCCTCGGCGGTGTTGGCGTGGTGGGCGGCCTGGCGGGTGACGGGCAGCCAGGTGGGGCGGAAGCGGCGGCGGTACTGGGCGCACCAGGCGTCCAGGAGGGCGGCGGGGCGGGGGTCGGCCGCGGGGGCGGCGCGGCGCAGCAGGGCGGCGGCGCGCACCGGGATGCGATGGGCCCACAGGTCGATGCCGGCCAGGTGGGCGCCGGTGAGCAGGGGCGGCGGGATGAGGGGGTGCTCGGCGGTGCGCGGGTCCCAGGCGTCGGCGAGCTGGCGCAGGGCGGTCAGCTGGGTGTGGAGGGCGCGCAGCAGCGGGGTGTCCTGCGGTGGGAGGGCGGGGAGCAGTTCGGTGAGCCGGCGGCGGCGGTCGCGCAGTCGGTCGGCAGCGGCGCGCAGGTGCGGGTCGGGGTCGGCGGCGGGGCCGGGGTCGCCGAGGCGGTCGGTGGTCCAGGCCGGGACCTCGATGACGACGGTGTGGCCGCCGTGGCGCCGGGGGGCGAACCAGGTGGCGGCCCGGGCGCCGGCCGGGGTGTCGTCCGGGGCGTCGTCCGGCTCGGCGAGCATGCCGGTGGTGTTCTCCTGGGACTCGATGTGCCGGGGCTCCATCAGGAAGACGCCGGGGCCGGCGGCGGGCAGCCGGTGGGTGTCGAAGGAGCCGGTCTCGACCGGGATGCCCAGGGCGGCGGCGGAGTGGGCGAAGGGCGCGGCGAGGGTGGCCGGGTCGGTGGTGGCCTGGACGAAGGTGCCGCCCACGTCGGCGGTGTGCAGGGAGAGCTGGAGCGAGGGGCGGAGTTCGTCGATCAGGTCGAGCAGGATCCGGCTCTCCGGGAGGCGGCCGCCGATCGCCGGGGCCCATTCGGGCTGTTCGTCGGCGGCGGGGCGGAAGTAGCCGGCGAAGTAGGCGGGCAGGGTGCGGGAGTCCACGGCGCTCCGGGCGAGGTGGGCGCCGTCGGGGTCGAGGCAGAGCAGGAGGTGCCAGGTGGTCGCGGGGTGCCGGGCGGGGTGGGCCAGGGCCCGGTGGGCGAGTTCGACGAGGCCGGCGCGGCCGGAGAACTCGTCGGCGTGGGCGCCGGAGACGACCAGCACGTTGTCGGCGGTGTCGGCGGTGTTGTCGGTGGGGCCGCCGGGGCCGCCGGGGCCGCCGGGGCCGATGGTGAGGAGCAGCAGGGGGCGGCCGGCGCGGGAGGTGCCGAGGGTGCGCACCCGGCAGCGTCCGGGGTGGCGTGCGGCCAACCGGTGGGCGGTGTCGGCGAGTTCGTCGAGGGTGGGGTAGCGGTCGTGGAGCAGGACGGCTCGGCCCGCGCCGGTCGAGGTGTCGGTCAGCATCGGTCTCCTTCCCGCGGTGTCCGGAGGCCGGTGGGCCCGGAGGTGGTATTGGATCCGGTCGGGTGGTGATCCGTCCAGGGGGCTCCGGGCGGTGGCCGGGCCGGTGGGACGAACGGTGTGTCACGGCAAGGTCGCCTACTGTCATATGCTTGTCATATTTGCTGGTCAGAGTGGGGGCACGGGTGGACTTCCGGTTGTTGGGCTCGGTGGCCGCGGTGGCCGCGGACGGGCAGGAGCTCGCCCTCGGATCCCCCAAGCGCCGCAGCCTGCTGGCGATGCTGCTGCTCAACCCCGGCGCCCCCGTCGGCGTCGGCCGGTTGACCGAGGCCCTCTGGGAGGAGGAGCCGCCCCGGCACGCCCGCACCGTCATCCACAACCACGTCTCCGGCCTGCGCGCCGTGCTCGCCGCCCACCGGGCCCCCGCCGCCGGCGTCGAACTGGCCACCGACGGCAGCGGCGGCTACCTGCTGCGGGCCCCGGAGGCCGCGGTGGACACCCAGCGCTTCGAACGGCTCGTCCGAACGGCCCGCGCGACCCGGGAGGCCGACACCGCGGTGACGGCCCTGCGGGCGGCGCTCGCGCTGTGGCGCGGGCCCGCGCTCGCCGGGACGGCGCCCAGCCTGCCGCTCCAGTGCGCCGCCCAGGCCCTGGAGGAACTGCGGCTGACGGCCGTGGAGGAACTCGCCCGCGCCCACGGCCGGCTCGGCGACCACGGCGCGGCCGCCGGCATCCTGGCCACCGAGGCCGCGCTCCACCCGTTGCGGGAACCGCTGGTCGCCGCGCTCATGGCCGCGCTCGGCCGGGCCGGGCGGCGCTCGGAGGCCCTGGAGTGGTACCACCGCACCCGCCGCACACTCGCCGAGCAGTTGGGGATCGACCCCGGGGCCGAACTCTCCGAGGCCTACGAGGCGCTGCTGCGCCGCAACGGGGCGCCCGTGGCCACTTCGTCCGCCGCTTCCGCTTCGCCGACCGCTCCCGCTGCTCCCGCTGCTCCGGCCGCTCCCGTCGCCCGTGCC
This sequence comes from Kitasatospora sp. NPDC036934, assembly GCF_055608425.1. Lineage (NCBI taxonomy): Bacteria > Bacillati > Actinomycetota > Actinomycetes > Kitasatosporales > Streptomycetaceae > Kitasatospora > Kitasatospora sp. NPDC036934. The sequence goes on from NZ_JBVJQR010000019.1 coordinate 10,682, forward strand.
GCCCCTGCCGCCCCTGCCGCCCCTGCTCTGCCTGCTTCGCCGGCCGCACCCGCCGCACCCGCGCCGTGGCCCTTCCCGCGGCGGCCCCGCGGGTTCTCCGGGCGCGAGGACGAACTGGCCGCGCTCGACCGGGCCGCCCGCTCCCCCGGCGCCATCGCCGTCGTCACCGGCGGGGCCGGGGTCGGCAAGACCGCCCTCGCCGTGCACTGGGCCCACCGGCGCCAGGCCGACTTCCCCGACGGACGGCTGTTCGTCGACCTGTGCGGGCACAGCCCGCTGCCCGAACGGGCCACCGGCGCGGTGCTGCGCGAACTGCTGCTCGCCCTCGGCCTGCCCGCCGAGCAGATGCCCGCCGCCCCCGAGGCCCTGGCCGCCCGCTACCGGGAACTGACCGCCGGACGCCGGATGCTGATCGTGCTCGACAACGCCCGCCGCTCCGAACAGGTCCGCCCGCTGCTGCCCGACGGGGACGGCTGCGTCACCCTGGTCACCAGCCGCGACCGGCTCGGCGGCCTGGTGGCCACCGACGCCGCCCGGCCCGTACCGCTCGCCGAACTCTCCGACCCGCAGTCCGTCACCCTGCTCGCCACCACCCTGGGCCCCGACCTCGGCCCCGACCTGGTCGGCGCCGAACCCGAGGCCGCCGCCCGGCTCGCCCGGCTGTGCGACGGACTGCCGCTCGCCCTGCGCCTGGCCGCCGCCCGGATCGCCACCTGCCCGCACCGGGGGCTTGCCGCCCTCGCCGAGGAACTCGCCGACGAACAGGGCCGGTTGGGGCTGCTGGAGGTGGAGGACACCAGCGTCGCCGCCGCCCTGGCCCTGACCGTCCAGCACCTGTCCGCCCCGGCCCGCCGGATGCTCCAGCGCCTGGGCGCCCACACCGGCACCACCCTGGACAGCCGCACCGCCGCCGCCCTCGCCGGCTGCGAACTCCCGCAGGCCGCAGGGGCGTTGGGACAACTGGCTACCGCCCACCTGGTCGTCGAGATCGGCCGCGACGCCTACACCCTGCACGACCTCGTCCGCCTCTACGCCCGCAGCCTGCGCGCCCTGCCCGGCGAGGACGACACCGACACCCTCCCCCGCCTCCTCGACCACCTGCTGCACACCCTGCTCGCCGCGAGCGCCGCCGCCGAACCCGGCAGCGAGCCCTGCTGCGACCTGCCGGCCGGGGCCCGGCGGCCCGTCGACGTCCGCCCCTTCCCCGACCGGGAGAGCGCCCTCGGCTGGTACGCCGCCGAACGCGACACCCTGCGCGGCGCCGCCCTGGCCGCGGTCGCCGCCGGACTGCACGACCGGGCCTGGCGCCTGGTCCTGCTGCAGTGGCCGCTGATCGTGTGGCAGGTCCGGGACGGCTGGGTACCGCTGCTCGAACACGGGCTGGCCGCCGCCGAGGCCGACCTCGACCCCGGCGCCCAGTCCCGGGCCCGGGCCCTGCTCGGCTGGGTGCTGCTGGAGGAAGGCCGCCCCCAGGAGGCCCTCGTCCACCTCGAACGGGCCCCCGACCTCGCCGCCCTGGCCGGCGACCGCAGCGCCCAGGCCGTCGCCCTGGTCAACCTGGCCGTCGCCCTCACCCGCCACGGCGACGCCCCGAGGGTCCGCGACCTGCTGGGCCGCGCCCTCGCCCTCGCCGGACAGGCCGACCGCCCCGACCTCGTCGCCCTCGCCCATCAGCACCTCGCCGACACCTGCCTGAGCGGCGGCGACCCGGAACGGGCCGCCGACCACGCCGCCCGCGGCCTCGCCCTCGCCGAACCCCCCTTCCCCGCCGCCCGCCGCATCGTGCTGCAGACCCTCTACGGCCGGGCGCTGGCCGCCACCGGCCACCCCGCCGAGGCCACCCACCACCTCGACGCGGCCCTGCGGGCGGCGCGGGCGCACCAGTACGGCGAGGGCGAGTCGGCCGCCCTCGCCGCGCTGACGGCCCTACGGGCCCTGCCGGGAGCGGCGGGAGCGGAGCCGCGGGCGGGGCGGGGCAGGCGCTGCTGACCCGCGGGGCCGGGGGCCGGGCGCGCAGGCGGGGTGTCCGTGGTAGCTGCGTGCCGCCCGGGCGGGGGTCGGCCAGGACGTCGGCGACGAAGGCGGCGATCAGCACGGCGGGCTCTCTCCTGTCAGGTCGGCCTGTCGCCGTAGCCCGCCAGGTTCCGGCCCCCGGCGCACCGGGCGCGGGCATGATGCGGGGATGGGAAAGGGAATGGAAAAGGGGACGGGAAGGACGTTGGAGGCAGCGGCCGTCGGGGAGTTCGGCGCCCTGGGCGATCGGGTGTGGGACGTGCTGGTCCCCGCCCGGGCCGGCTACCTGGCCGGGGTCTCGCCGCACTACGACGAGGTCTTCGACGAGGTCGCGTTGCGGGCGCGGCGCAGCGGCAGTCTCGGGAAGGCCGATATCGCGGCGCTGGCGGTCTGGAAGCGGCTGACCGCGCGGACCCGGTGGGTGGCCGAGCTGATGGGCCTGCCCGACGGCCTGGTGCGGGCCGTCACCGGGCGGGCCGTCACGGCCGTCCGCGACACCGCCGTTGCGCGTGGTGAGGCGGCCCGGGCGGGGCGTCGCGTTCTCGCGGACCTGCCCGGTTTCGGGACCGGGGACGCGCTCGCCTCGGCCGTGCTGACGGCGGCGGCGCCCGACCGGATGGCGGTCTACGACCGCCGCGTCCAGGGCGCGCTGGACGCCCTCGGGCTCACCCTGACCTCCGCGCCGGGGCGGTACGGGCGGTACCTGCGGCTCCTGGACGACCTGCTGCGGCACGGCGGGGCGCGGGCGGAGGGCTGGACGGCCCGGGACGTCGACACCGCGCTGTACTGGGCCGGCGGCGACCCGCCGCCGCAGCCCTGACGGGGGCAGGGCATCCGGATGCCCTGCCCCCGTCGTGGTTTCTACCGGCCAGGCCGGACAGGGCCTAGCCAGACCTCAGCAGTTGGGGTAGATGTCCTTGGAGCTCCACCAGTCCAGTGCGCCCCAGGTCGCCGGGCCGACCTCGCCGTCGACCTGGAGGTAGCCCAGACAGGCCTGGAAGGTACGGACGCGACCCAGGGTGTCGTTGCCGAAGACCCCGTCGATGGTGAGCTTGCCGTGGGTGTCGGGGTTGAGCGAGTAGTTGAGCTCGCACTGGAGCTCCTTGACGGCGTCGCCGGTGGCGCCGTACTTGAGCAGCGGCTCGCTGGTGCTCCAGTCGCCGCAGCGGGTGCCTGCGGCGTTGGCGGTGCCGGCGGTGGCGACCGTGCCGGCGAGCAGCAGGCCGGTGGCGGCCAGCCCGATGATGATCTTGCGCATGGATAACCCTCCCGTTGGCGTGCGCCCGTTCTGGCGGCGCAGCGTGTGCCTCGACCGTAGCCAGGTCCGATGCCCCAGCGGGGTATCCAATTGACCGCCGGATCTGTGGGCCAATCGGGCCGGACCGGGGGTCAGGACGGGAGTCAGGGCCGGTAGTCGGCGAGGGTGTGGCGGGGGTGCCAGCCCTGCGCGCGGGCCCGGGTGAGGTCGAGGACGACGCCTCGGGTGAGCAGGTCGACGCTGTAGGGGGTGAGGCCGGGCAGGAGGGTGGTGCGGGCGGCGAGACGGGCGAGGGGGGTGGGGAGGTGGAGGATGCGGGCGGGGCGGTGGTGGGTGGTGAGGACGTGGCGCAGGGCGGTGTCACGGCGGTAGGGGGTGGGGTCGGCGATGTTGTAGGCGCCGGGGGGCCAGGGCGGGGTGCCGGTGAGGCCGAGGGCGGTGAGGCAGGCGTCGGTGAGGTTGGCGACGGCGGTGAGGCTGAGCGGGATGTCGGGGCCGGGCAGGGGCAGCAGGCCGTGGCGGGCGCGGGCGAGCAGGGGCGGCAGCAGGTGGGGGTCGCCGGGGCCGTAGACGGCGCGGGGGCGCAGCACGACGGCTCCGGCGGCGAGGGCGTGGCGTTCGGCGGCGGCTTTGGTGCGGCCGTAGGCGTTGAGGTGGCCGCCGGCGGTGGGGTGGTCCTCGGTCAGGGGTGTACTGGTGGTGCGCGGGTCGTAGACGCTGGCGCTGCTGACGTGGACCAGGGGGCGGCCGGCGGCGGCGCGCAGGACGCGCTGGGTGCCGGTGACGTTGACGGCGTGCTGGTGGGATTCGTCGGGGTGGCCGGGTGGCAGGTCGGTGACGGCGGCGGCGCAGTGGACGATGACGTCGGCGCCGGTGAAGTCGGGGTCGGTCTCGGTGGCGTCCCAGCGGAGGTGGCGGCCGGTGGGGCCGGGGCGACGGCCGTGGCAGGTGACGTCGAGGCCGAAGTGGGCTGCGGCGCGGGCGAGGTGGGCGCCGCAGAAGCCGGTGGCGCCGGTGATGGCGATGCGCATGGTCAGGGGGTTCCTCGGCGGACGGTGAGTTCGGCGTAGCCGGGCAGGGCGGCGTGGCGGTCGGCGCGGGAGTGCTGGACGCGGGGTTGGTGGGGGGCCAACGCGAGGAGGGTGTCGGCGAGTTGGGTGCGGGCGAGGGCGGCGCCGGGGCAGCCGTGGGGGCCGGCGCCGAAGACGGCCTGGGTGGCGGCCGGGTCGGCGGGTGGGGTGCGGTGGTGGGCGCGGGCGGCGTGGCGGGCGATGAGGATGAGCCGGTCGCCGGCCCGGACGGGGTGTCCGGCGAGGGTGGCGTCGGCGGCGGCGGCCCTGGGCAGCAGGGGTGAGGGGGCGGTCAGGCGCAGGAGTTCGGCGGCGAGGGCGGGTGCGGTGGTCTCGTCGACGGCGGGCCACAGGCGGGTGTCGGCGCACCAGGCAACGGCCCTGGGCAGGGCGGCGACGGTGGTGTTGACGGCGGCTACGGCGAGCATGGCGGCTTGGGGGTCGGGCAGCAGGGCGGTGAGGCGGGCGGCGGCCTCGGTGGCCGTACCGCGGTGGCGTCGGCGGGGGCCGGGCAGGTGGTCGCGGGCGGCGTGGGCGGCGGCTTGCCGTGCGGCGTGGGCGAGTTGGCCGGGCTGGGCGTCGCATCCGGTCAGGGCTGCGGCGGTGGTGCCGGCCAATTCGGCGGCGAGGTCGACGAGTTCGATGGTGCCGTCGGCCAGCGTGGGGACGCGTTCGGCGAGGACGGCCTGCCAGAGCGGGCGTAGCCGGTTCAGGGCGGTGGTGCCCAGGTCGGTGGCGAGGGCGCGGCGGGCGGTGCGGTGGTCGTCGCCGTCCTGGTCGAACAGCAGTCCTCGGCCTGCCAGTCGGGAGGCGGCGGCGCCGGTGGTGCCGGGTGCGGTGCGGTGCAGGGGGACGCGGGTGAGGGCTTCGCGGTAGGCGTCGGGGTGGTGGACCAGCAGGGTGCGGCCCAGGCGTAGGACGGGGCGGTGGCGGGTGGCGCAGAGCAGGGTGAACAGGAGGGGGTGGCTGCGCAGGTAGACGGTGCGGTCGCGGCGCCGGGCCCGGCGGGAGGAGGCGAGGGAGGCGGTGAGGTCGCAGGCGAAGGTCGGAACAGGGGCGCTCATCGGGTCAACTCCCGTGCGCAGTGGGCGGATGCGGCGGCCCGGTCGGGTTTGTGGGAGCGGCCGGCGAGCGGGACGGTGCCGAACAGGACGGCGTCGGGGCGGGCGGCGCCCATCCGCTCCAGCGGGACGGCCAGTCGGGTGCGCAGGTGCCGCGGGTCGGTGCCGGGGGCGGGTTGGACGAGGGCGACGAGCCGTTCGTCGCCGTGGCCGTCGGGGACGCCGACGAGCAGGGCGAGTTCGACGCCGGGGATGTGCAGGGCGGGTTCGTACAGGCCGGGGTAGATGTTGCGGGCGTCGCGCAGCACCATGTCCTTGAGGCGGCCGGCCAGGACGATCCGGCCGTCGGGGGTGAGGGTGGCGCGGTCGCCGGTGCGGATCCAGGGGTCGGGTTCCTGGCCGAGGTAGCGGTGGCGGGCGCCGGGGCCGGTGAGGTGGAGTTCGCCGTCGTCGGCGAGGTGGGTGCGGATGCCGGGCAGGGGGTGGCCGACGAGGTCGCCGTCGCCGGTGTGGGCGCTCTTGTCGTGCTCCTCGACGGCGGCGGCGGGGAAGAGTTCGGTGAGGGCGTAGACGCTCCAGGCCTGGTCGGCGCCGGCCGCTTTGGCGCGGCGCAGCAGGGCGGCGTCGGCGGGGGCGGAGCCGGTCCACAGGGTGCCGGTGAGGCGGGCGCCGGCGGTGAGGGCGGTGCGTAGCTGGGGTGGGGTGAGGTAGGTGTGGGCGGGGGTCAGGCGGGTGAGTTGGCGGGCGAGGGCGGTGGGGGTGCGGGCGGGCAGGGCGACGGTGGCGCCGGCGGCGAGGGCGGGGGCGAGGACGAAGAAGGTGCCGCCGAGGACGGTGGTGGCGGGCCGGGGCCGGACGAGGTCGGCGACGGTGTGCAGGCCTGCGGTGAGGCTGGCGTGGGTGTGGACGACGGCGCGGGGGCGGGCGGTGGTGCCGGAGGTGAAGACGATGACGGCGTCGGCGTCGGCGTCGGGGTCGTGGGGGCGGGGCGGTACGGGGGTGGTGACGGGGCGCAGGCGGGGTGCGCAGCCGGGCAGGCGGCGGCCGAGGGTGGCGACCGGGCCGAGGGTGTGCAGGCGGGGCAGGTGCAGGTCGGCGCGGCGGGCCAGGGGTGCGGCCCAGCCGGCGGCGGCCTGGGCGGCGGCGTCGGCGAGGATGAGGCCGGGGGCGGCGAGGGTGAGGTGGGCGGCGAGGACGTCGGGGCCGGTGGTGGGGTCGAGGACGGCGATGCGCAGTCCGAGTCGGCGGGCGGCGAGCAGGACGGCGAGGGCGCGGGGGCCGGGGCGCAGGGCGAGGCCGAGGGTGGTTCCGGGGGTGAGGCGGCGGGCGTGCAGGGCGGCGGCGTAGCCGTCGGCGAGGTCGGCGAGGTCGCCGCGGCGGATCCGGGTGCGGGTGGTGCCGGTGCGGGTGTGCTGCAGGACGGCGGGGCGGTCGGGGTGGTGGGTGCGCAGGGCGTGGGTGAGCTGGTCGAGCACGGCGGGGTCCCCCTTCCGGAGACACGGCGGGTTCAGCGGACGTCGGCGGGGCGGGGGCCGGCCCCGCGTTCGAGGTACCAGCGGGCGGTGCCGAGGACGCCGTAGGCGCGGATGCGGCGGGTGGAGTTCTGCACGACCATGTCGCGGCGGCTGACGATGGCGGTGGTGTGGCGGCGGACCTGGTTGAGGAAGGCCCGGTCGGTGGGTGAGGGGCGGCGGGGCATGCCGCCGACGGCCTGGTAGAGCTCGGCGGTGATGGCCATGTTGTTGCCGGCGTGCATCCGGTAGGGGGTGAGGTAGCCGTGGCGGCGGTGGTGGGCGGGGCGGATGCGGCCGAAGAGGGTGCCGAGGGCGACCAGCGCGCGGAAGACGGCGCGTCCGGCGGGTCCGTGTTCGTCGCGGCGGGCGGTGACGCGGCCGCAGACGAGTGCGTGGCCGGCGAGCAGGGCGGCGCGGGCGGCGGCGGTCCAGCCGGGCTCGGGCAGGCAGTCGGCGTCGGTGCGGGCGAGCAGGGTGGCGCCGTGGGCGATGGCGTGGCGGAAGGCGGTGTCGACGGCGCTGCCGACGCCCTTCTCGGGTTCGACCAGGACGTGGACCGGGAAGGGGGCGTGGTCGGCGAAGGCGCGGACGGTGGCGAGGGTGGCGTCGGTGGAGCCGTTGTCGGCGACCAGGAGGGTGAAGTCGCGGTCGCGTTGGGCGGCGAGGGCGCGCAGGGCGCCACCGATGCGGGCTTCCTCCTGGTAGGCGGGGATGATCACCCACAACTGGTTCACGAGGCCTCCCAGACCATGGTCATCAGGCTGACGCCGCCGCCCAGGCCGATCATCAGCACCCGCTCCCCCGGCAGCAACTGCGTTCGTATTCGGTCGAGTTGGACGCCGATGGTGGCGCTGGCGATGTTGCCGAGTTCGGGCACGGTGAGGACCAGGCGGTCGGCGGGCGCGCCGGTGAGTTCGACGAAGCGCTCCAGGTAGGGGACGGTCACCTGGTGGACCAGCACCCGGGCGTAGTCGTCCCAGCCGAGGCCGGTGCGTTCGGCGAGGGCGGCCAGCGCGGCGGGGCCGATCTGTTCGAAGACGCCGCGCAACTCCTTGCCGCCGCCGCGGAAGTAGCTGTACTCGTCGCCGCGCGGGTGGCGTGAGCCGCCGCCGGGGATGCCGCCGGCCTGCCAGTGTTCGGAGGCGGTGACGGCGGCGATGTCGAGGATGCCGCCGCGCTCGACCGGTTCGACGACGACGGCGGCGCCGGCGTCGCCGAAGGTGTAGCCGGCGAAGCCCTCGCGCAGGGTGGCGGCGTCGGCGGGGTCGCGGCGCATGGCGCGGCTGGGGGTCTCGCCGGTGACGACCAGGGCGCGGCGGGCGCGGCCGGCCAGGATCATGGCGCGGGCCAGGTCGATCCCGTTGAGGAAGCTGTTGCAGGCGTTGCTGACGTCCAGGGCGTGGGCGCGGGTGCCGAGTTCGGCCTGGACGATGTGGGCGGTGGCGGGTTCGCAGATGTCCCGGGTGGCGGAGGCGTACAGCAGCAGGTCGACGTCGTGGGGGTGCAGGCCGCCGGCGGCCAGGGCGCGGCGGGCGGCGGCGGTGGCGAGGGTGGAGGCGTACTCGTCGTCGGCGGCGAAGTGGCGGGTGCGGATGCCGGTGGCCTTCTCCAGCATCCGTTCGGGCAGGGCGAGTCCGGTGCCGGCGGTGATCTCGCCCTGGAGCTGTCGGGAGGTGAGCCGGCGGGCGGGCAGGTGGGAGCCGGCGGCGGTGATGCCGATCCTCGGGGTCGCTGCTGGGTGCATGGCCCCATGCTGGGGCGGACGGGCCGGGGGCCACCTGAGTACGGGTACTCAGGTGGGCCCGGGCGGATACCCGTTCGGGTGGCGCGGGCTACCCGGGCGGGTGCGGGTGCCGGTCCCGTACGGGGGACGGGGCCGGCGCCGTACGGGGAGGGCCTCAGGGAGTGAGGACCCACTTCTGGTTGGCCAGGCCGTTGCAGTCCCAGATGCCCAGCCGGGCGCGGTTGGAGCTGTCGAAGCCGAGTTCGTCCAGGCACTTGCCGGTGAGCACGTTCTTGAGCGAGCCGTCGGGCTGCGGGAGCCACTGCTCGCCGGCGCTGCCCACGCAGTCGTAGATCTCGACCTTGGTGCCGTTGGGGCTGTCGGCGCTGCCCCACACCACGTTCAGGCACATGCCCAGGCCGCGTACGGAGTTGTCGACGCCCAGGGTCCACCACTGGGCGCCGGTGCCGTTGCAGTCGTAGACCTGCACGGGGGTGCCCTTGTTGGTCCTGCCGCTGGCGATGTCCATGCACTTGCCGCCGTAGCCGACCAGGCGGCCCTGCCGCCCCTGCATGCCGATGACGACCGGCTCGATGGTCTTGGTGGCGTAGTGGCCGGGGTTGCAGTAGGCGACGGAGGAGCCGTTGCCGGTGACGATGGTGCCGTTGACCCAGTACGTGTACGGCGTGTTGCCGACGATGTAGAGGCAGACGGCCTGGGCCCGCCAGATGGTGCCGTTGGGCACGTTGCCGCAGTAGGCGGAGGCGACCGGACCGCTGTGGGTGGTGGAGCACTGGCCCGGGGAGTCGGCGTGGGCGGCGGAGGGCAGGACGGCGACGCCCACCAGGGCGAGCAGGCTGGTGAGCAGGGCCGCGAGGGTTCGTCGCAGGCGCATGTGAGGGTCCCTTCCGAGTCGACGGGGCCCAACCGGTGGTGTGGATCGTGTGGTTGGTGCCGCCCAGCGTGGGCGATGAGCCGATGAGGCGTCAACTGCTGTGAATGGGTTGTCTGGAAACGATTCATGTCAGCTTTCGCCCGCGGTGCGGTCGGCGATGCGGCCGGCGTCCGCCGTGAACGGGGCCCGGGGCGGGCCGCCGGGGGCCGCCGGCCGGGTGTCACACCCGCCAGGCACACTGGGTGCGGACACCCGAGCGAACCGAGGACTGAACCATGGCCGACCGGCCCCTGACGTTGATGGCAGTGCACGCCCACCCCGACGACGAGGCCACCGGCACCGGCGGCGTCCTCGCCCGCTACGCCGCCGAGGGCATCCGCACCGTCCTGGTCACCTGCACCGACGGCGCCTGCGGCGACGGCCCCGGCGGCGCCAAGCCCGGCGAGGACGGGCACGACCCGGCCGCCGTGGCCGCCCTGCGCCGCAAGGAGCTGGAGGCCAGCTGTCGGGTCCTGGGCGTCGACCACCTCGAAACGCTCGACTACGGCGACTCCGGGATGATGGGCTGGGCCGCCAACGACGCCCCCGGCTCGTTCTGGAGCACTCCCGTCGCCGACGGTGCCGCCCGCCTGGCCGAACTGCTGCACCACTACCGGCCGGACGTCGTCGTCACCTACGACGAGAACGGCTTCTACGGCCACCCCGACCACATCCAGGCCCACCGCATCACCATGGCCGCCCTGGAGCTGGCCCCCGACCTGGCCGCCAAGGTGTACTGGACCACCGCGCCGCACTCGGCGATGAAGCGCTTCGGCGAGGCCATGCGGGAGTTCGGCACCGACTGGGACGCGCCCGCGCAGCCCGACGGCGAGAGCGCCCCGGCCCCCGAGCTGCCCCCGATCGGGCTGCCGGACGAGGAGGTCACCACCTGGGTGGACACCCGCGCCTGGGGCGGCCAGAAGTACGACGCGCTGGCCGCCCACGCCAGCCAGGGCGAGAACATCTTCTTCCTGCGGATGGGCAAGGAGCGCTTCACCGAGCTGATGGGCACCGAGACCTTCGTCCGGGTCCGCGACACCACCGGCGCGGCCCTGCCGGAGCAGGACCTCTTCGCCGGCCTGCGCTGACCCTGGCGCCCTTGCGACCTGGGCGCCTGACCCGGGCACCCCGCTTGACCCGGCCGCCGGACGGGTCGGGTGCGGCGGGCGGCGGTGCGCCCCCGGCGTGCGCGTCCGCCCCGGTCCGTAGCGGGTACGGCCGGGGCGGGTGGGGCGGGCGCAGCGGGTGGGGCGGGCGGAGCCGGATCAGGCGGGGACGATGGCGAAGGCACCGTTGCTGAGCGAAGTCTCGGTGTACTGGCCGCTGTTGATGGCCTGCGGGGAGTAGCTGTCGAAGACCTGGCCGTTGACGGTGACGCCGGAGAAGTCCAGGCGGTCGAAGGACGGGTAGCTCTGGCTCGGGGACTCTATGACGGCCTCGGCGCTGACGTTCTGTCCGTCGAGCTGCTGGGTGGTGTTCTCGCTCCAGCCCTTGGTGGTGTCGGTGATCTGCAGGGTGTAGCTGGAGCCGCCGCTGTTGACGACGGAGGCGGTGAAGCTGTCGCCGGCGTCCACCGGGTCGTTGAAGTACTGCGGCGGGGCCGGGTACATCTCGTACCAGGCGGAGTAGACCGGGGAGCCGCTGGAGCAGTCGACCTGGACGCCGGTCTGTTCGACGGTCTGCGAGCCGTAGCCGTCGATGCCGACCCAGGGGGCGAACAGGTCGCTGGAGGAGTTGCACTGGACGGCGGGCATGGTCCAGGAGCCGGAGACGCTCTGGAAGCCGTTGCCCTGGGCGACGTATCCGCCCCAGACGCCGCCGTCGTAGCGGGCGCCGTGGCCGTAGCGGTGGGCGCCGTGGGTGTGGCCTGCGTGGGTGGGGGCGGCGCTGGCCACGGGGGCGGCGAGGCCGGCGACCGGCAGGGCCAGCAGGGCTGCGAGCGCGAGGCGGCCGACGCGGGAAAGGGCCATGGAGGGCTCCTTGACTGGACGTTGTGGGGGTGCCGCCCAGCTTGGTGGCGCCGCGGCGGGGCCGGGAAGGGAGCCGTGGGGACCGGAACCCGACATGGCGTAAACATGTCAAGCGGTCAACCTCTTGATTTCGGCCACCGGGTGGCGCACAGTCGCTCTGATCCGCTGGCGGTGCAGGACGCGAGGAGGGTGTCGTGCCGGGGACGGGCATGCTCGCCGGACTCGGGCTCGGCGCGCTGGAGGAGCAGCTCTACCTGCGGCTGCTGGGCCTGCCGGCCGCCGAACCGCAGTGGCTGGCGGCGCAGTTGAACCTGCGGGCGTCCATCGTGGTGGCCACGCTGGCGGTGCTGGCCGAACTGGGGCTGGTGGAGGCGTGCGCGGCGGGGGCCTGGGCGGCGGTGCCGCCGGACGTGGCGCTGGAGGAGTTGCTGCTGCGGCGCGAGGTGGAGCTGCGGCGCGCCCGGGACCGGATCGGCGAGTTGATGCGCGCCTACCGGCAGGGCCGCCCGGACGCGGAGGCGACCGGGCCGGTGGAGGTGATCAGCGGGCGCCGCTCGATCGCCGACCTGTGGCGCACCCTGCAACTGGGGGTGCGCGAGCGGGTGCGGGTGCTGGACCGGCCACCGTACGTACGGCGCTCCGATCCGCAGACCGAACTGGCGCTGCTGGGGCGGGGCGTGGCGACCCGGGTGGTGTACCACAGCCGGGTGCTGCGCGATCCGGAGCGGCTGGCGGAGATCCGGGCCTTCACGGCGGCCGGGGAACAGGCCCGGGTGCACACCGAAGTGCCGCTGAAGCTGGCCCTGTTGGACGACCGGTGGGCACTGCTGCCGGTGAGTGCGGGCACCGAGCTGGAGAGCGTGCTGCTGATCCGCCCCTCGACCCTGCTGGAGGCGCTGGCGGGGCTGTTCGAGCTGTACTGGGCGCACGCGATGCGCCTGCCGGAGCCGTCCGAGGAGCCGCCGGAGGACCGGCACCGGCAGCTGCTGACGCTGCTGGCCGCCGGGCTCACCGACGAGTCGATCGCCCGGCAGCTGGGGGTGTCGACCCGTACGGTGCAGCGCTGGGTGCGGGAGCTGATGGACCGCTTCGGCGCCCGGACCCGGTTCCAGGCGGGCATCCAGGCGGCCCGGGCGGAGCTGCTGTGAACCTCCGTCAGGTGCGCGGGGCGAGCAGGTCGTCGAGTTCGGCGGCGTAGAGCAGGGCGGGGTCGAAGCCCATCCCGGTGAAGTGGCCGGCCAGCTCCAGGGACAGCACGCCGTGCAGGCGGGTCCACAGGCTCAGGAAGCGGTGCAGCGCCCCGGGCGGGGCGGGGTGGCCGAGGGTCCAGTCGCGGTGGCCGGCCAGGTGGGCTTCGAGTGCGGTGGCGGGTTCGAGGACGGCGGGCGGCTCCTGAGCGGCGAGGGCGGCGGCGCAGGCGTCCAGCAGGACCGTCATGATCTCGCCGGAGATCGCGGTGGTGTCCTCGGGGGCGTGGTAGCCGGGGACGGGGGTGCCGTAGATCAGGAAGTAGCGCTGGGGGTCGGCGAGGGCCCACAGGCGCAGGGCGTGGGCCAGGGCCCGCAGGTCGGCGCCGCCCTCGGCGCCCACCTTCAGGGTGTCGGCGAGGCTGCGGTAGGCGTCGCGGACGAGTTCGGTGATCAGTTCGTCGCGGCCGGCGAAGTAGCGGTAGAGCGCGGGCCCGCTCAGGCCCATCTGCTTGGCGATGGCGTTGAGGGAGAGCGCGGAGGCCCCGGCCGTGGCGATCTGCTCCCGGGCGTGCCGCTTGACCTCCTCGCGCACCTGGGCGCGGTAGCGCTCCCTCGGGGTCTCCTCCGGCATGGTCCGCCGCCCTTCCGCGCCGCGTCGGCTACATCCTCAAGTTTTGGTTAGAGGCTATCACTGAACCTGTTGACCCCGGCCGGACCCAGGAGTTACAACTTCTAACGAACGCATGAGCATCTAGCGGAAGCCTCCGCAGAGCCTTCGTCGACCCAAGGGGACCGCCATGTCCGGCATCCGCAGCACCCGCAGCACCCGCGTCCGCACCGCCCTGTCCGCCGCCGCGCTCGCCGCCGCCCTGCTCGGCACCGCCGCCGTACCCGCCCAGGCCGCCACCACCCGCCCCGGTGCCCCGCTCAGCTGCCAGGGGCAGGGCGTCGACCCCTCCGCCCGGACCCGCTACCGCACCGAGGCGGTGGTCCACGCGCCGCTGTCCACCGTTTGGCGGCTGCAGACCGACGTCACCCACTGGCCGTCCTGGCAGGGCGCCGTGGCGAGCGCCGAGCGCCTGGGCCACGGCCCGCTGCGGGCCGGCTCGGTGTTCCACTGGACCACCCCGCTGCCGCCCAACCCCGCCACCACCGCCCCCAGCCTGGACATCACCTCCACCGTCCGGCAGCTGAAGCGGGGCAGCTGCATCCGCTGGACCGGCCCCGCCGTCGCCGAGGGTCTGCACATCGACGGCGTGCACGTCTGGACCTTCACCCCGGTGCGCGGCGGCGTCCTGGTGCGCACCGAGGAGACCCACACCGGGCCGCAGGTCGACGCGGACGTCCCGGCCGCCACCGCGATCCTGCGCCAGGGCCTGGACACCTGGATGCACGACCTCAAGACCGCCGCCGAGGACTGCCGCTGACCGCCCGTCACCCCTCCCCCGGCCCCGCTCCCCCGGCCCGCTCCCCGCGCGACTGCGCAGGTCAGGAGCGGGACCGGTGGCGCATGGAAGGCCGGATGACCACGAGAATGGTGCGGACAGTCCCCCGAAAGTTTCAGAGAAGGAACCCCCATATGGATCTCGGCGTGCGCTGGAAGCTGCACGGTGACGGGCGGACGCCCGCACCGGGAGCGGTCGTCCGCCCCGACGAACGGCTCTCCTGGCCCCGTACGGCAGGGCTCGGCGCCCAGCACGTGGTGGCCATGTTCGGCGCCAGCTTCGTCGCCCCGGTGCTGATGGGGCTGGACCCCAACCTGGCGATCATGATGTCCGGCGTCTCGACCGTGATCTTCCTGCTGGCCACCCGCGGCCGGATCCCCAGCTACCTCGGCTGCTCGCTGTCCTTCGTCGGGGTCGCCGCGGTGATCCGGGCCCAGGGCGGCACCAGCGCGACGGTGACCGGCGCGGTGCTCGTGGTGGGCGCGGCGCTGTTCCTGGTGGGCCTGGCGGTGCAGTACTTCGGGGCGCGGATCATCCACGCGGCGATGCCGCCGATCGTCACCGGCGCCGTCGTCATGCTGATCGGCTTCAACCTCGCCCCGGTGACCGCCTCGACCTACTGGCCGCAGGACCAGTGGACGGCGCTGCTGGTGATGCTGTTCACCGGCCTCGCGGTGGTGTGCCTGCGCGGCTTCTGGTCGCGGGTGGCGATCTTCCTCGGGCTGGTCTTCGGCTACGGGATCTCCTGGGTCTTCGACCGGGTCTTCGGCAAGATCCACTCCGTGGACGCCGGCGGGCACCTGACCGACCACTGGCGCCTGGACCTCTCCGGCGTCGGCAAGGCCGACTGGATCGGCCTGCCCACCTTCCACGGCCCCTCCTTCCAGTGGTCCGCGATCCTGGTCGCACTGCCCGTGGTGATCGCCCTGGTCGCGGAGAACGCCGGGCACGTCAAGGCCGTCGGCGAGATGACCGGGGCGAACCTGGACGACAAGCTGGGCACCGCGATCTCCGCGGACGGCGTCGGCTCGATGCTCTCCACCGCGCTCGGCGGCCCGCCCAACACCACGTACTCCGAGAACATCGGCGTCATGGCCGCCACCCGGGTCTACTCCACCGCCGCCTACTGGGCCGCGGCCGGCTTCGCCCTGCTGTTCGGCGTCTGCCCGAAGTTCGGCGCCGTGGTGGCCGCGATCCCCGGCGGGGTGCTCGGCGGCATCACCGTCATCCTGTACGGCATGATCGGCCTGCTCGGCGCGCAGATCTGGATCAAGTCCGGGGTGGACCTGCGCAACCCGCTGAACCTGGTGCCGGCCGCCGCGGGCATCATCATCGGCATCGGCAACGTGACGCTGAAGTTCACCGACACCTTCAGCCTCAGCGGCATCGCCCTGGGCACCCTGGTCGTCATCACCGGCTACCACACGCTGCGGGCACTGGCCCCCGCGCACCTCAGGACCCAGGAGCCGCTGCTGGACGAGGGCACGTCCTCGTACGACGAGCCGACCGGCGGCGGGGAACGGCACGCGCCGTAGCCGTGGTTCAGGGCAGGCGGAAGTGACCCGAACATGACCTGAACATACTTCCGCCGGCCGTTCCGCCTGGTCAGCGGGGCCGTCAGGTGGTCGAATCGCAGACAGCGATCCGACCACCCGATTCCCCCCGCGATCCCCCGGGAGAGGCATGTCCCTTCTGCCCCACCACCGCAAGCTCGCCGTCGGGGCCCTGGCCCTGGCCACGTTCGCGATCTCCTGCGGCTCGGCCACCGCCAGCACCTCCGCCGCCACCACCTCCGCTGCTGCGGCGGCGGCGGGCAAGGTCCTGTGGACCCCGAGCACCAAGACCGGCCCGTCGTCCTTCCCCGGCGTCCAGTGCGCCGCCCCCAGCAGCTTCGGCGTCGTCAAGGACCCGGCCAAGGGCAGCGTCTGGAAGGCCTTCCAGGCCGCGAACCAGGAACGGTGCGAAACGGTCGGCCCCGACCTGAAGCAGGGCGACACCTTCTACCTGGGCTGGTCGTCCAAGGTGGACATCAAGGACGACAACAGCCGGTACGTCTTCCAGCTCAAGTGCTCGCCCAGCGAGGGCACGGCCAACCACCCGATCGAGATCGACATCACCAACAACCGGGTGCGCCTCCAGGAGTGGGACACCGAGCACAACGCGCACCCGCTGTGGACGGCGCCGGTGAAGAACGGCGAGTGGCACGCCTACGCGCTCAAGATCCACCTGGGGCGCACGGACGGCACCATCGACTTCTGGTTCAACGGCAAGAAGCAGACGTTCAGCACGGGTTCGGGCACCTTCAAGGGCACCACCTGGGACGGCGACCGCAACTACCTCAAGTGGGGCTCCTACCACCCCTCCCCGGGCGACGCGACGAACATGTTCACCAGCCCGGTGATGGCCACCACCCTGGAGACGGCCACCGCCGGCTCGTAGGGGACGCCCGCAGGCCCTGACCCCGGCCGCCGGGTACGCCCCGGCGGCCGGGAGTCGTCAGCGGACCCTGGCGACGCGGGCCGCCGCCACGGCCACCAGCAGCCCCAGGCCGACGCAGGCCGCGCAGACGAGGAACATCGTCCGGTACCCGGTGGCCTCGGCGACCAGCCCGAGGGAGCCGCTGCCGGCGGCCAGGCCCACGGTGAAGCAGGCCCCGAAGGTCGACAGCGCCGTGGCGCGCCGGCGCTCGTCGACCGAGCGCACCACGAACAGGCCCAGCACCGGGTAGATCTGCCACATGCCGACCCCGGTGAGCACACCGCCGACCACGCCCAGACCGAGGCCGTTCGACAGCCCGATGAGCGCGACCCCCAGGGCCTCGACGACGAACAGGGCGGCGAGCGCCACCGGTCGCGTGGCCTCCCAGCGGATCCAGGTGCTCGCCACCCTCAGCAGCACCACGGTCAGGGAGTACGCGGTGACCACGGCCGCTCCCCCGGCGACACCGAGGGCGTCGAACTTCGCGACCGCGAAGCCGGAGACGGCCGCGAAGCCGAACGCGGTGAAGACCAGTGCGATGCTGGGCAGCACGGTGCCCAGCAGGGCCCGGCCCCGGTCGGCTCCGGGCGCCTGCCTCTCCTTCGGGGGCAGGCGCACCTCGGGCACGGACAGGGCGATGGGGATGACGGGCAGGGCGAGCAGCCCGGCGAGCACGAACGTGGCCGTCGTGCCCACCAGGTGCTCGATCAGTGAACCCAGCGGAGCGCCCAGGCCGATGGCCACGTAGATGACGGTGCCGCTCAGCCCCAGCGCCCAGCTCTGCCGGTCCTTGGCGACGAGTTGGACGGGCCAGACCCCGGTCGCGGCCAGCATGACGCCCATGCCGATGCCCACCAGCATGCGCAGGCCGATGAGTTCGGCGGTCGACCCGGCGAGCGGGTAGCAGACGGTGGCGAGCATGGTGAGGATCGCGCCGCCGATGGTCAGGGCCCGGGCGCCAAGGCGGTTCATCAGCGCCCCCGACACCGGGCGGGCCAGCAGCGCGGTCAGCGCGTACCCGCCGACGACCGCGCCGACTTCGGCGGGGCCGCCGTGGAGCCGATTTGTGACGAGGCCGGGCAGGATCGGGATGGTCAGGGCGAACGGCATGTAGCCGATGCCGCTGGCCAGCGATATCAGCAGGGCGTGCCATACGGATCGCTTGTCGGTGGTCTCGGCAGCAGGCTGCTCCAGCTGCTCGGTCTGCACGCGCACAGGTTTCACTCCCCCAGGTTCACGGACCCCCTCACCCGTGCGGTGCGAAGGCCCGGACCGCAGCGGCTGCGGCCCGGGCCCACTGTTTCAGATGTCGCCGAACCGGCCGCTGCGGACGGCGGCGACGAACGACGCCCAGGCCTCGGCCGGAAAGACCAGGGCCGGGCCCTGAGGGTCCTTGGAGTCACGGACAGGCGCCAGGCCGGGAAAGTCCGCTGTCACCTCGACGCACGTCCCACCGTTGTTGCTGTAGGAGGACTTGAACCACTGGGCCTCGGACAGATCTACGCGGTCAGCCATGATGCTCCTCTCAGACTTCACCGAACTCACCGCTGCATACAGCGGCGACGAATGACTTCCACGCCTCGGGCGGGAAGACGAGAGCCGGTCCCTGCGGGTCCTTCGAGTCACGGACCCTACCGAGGTGCGCGTCATCTACCTCGATGCAGCCGCCCTGCCCGTTGCTGTAGGTGCTCTTGCGCCACGCGGCGTCGGTCAGTTCAGCTTGCATCGCCTTCATAGTCCTCTCGCGCCTCCCGGATCATGACGAGACTGTCCGGTTGATTCAGGGCATTCACCTGCAGTCGATCGTACTTTCCAGCCCACACGGATACGACCTCGATGTCCTGCTCCAAGAAGCCCCTTTGAAGGGTCTCCGTGTACCCGACCATGGTCCGGTTCGCCAAGGTGAGCAGCGTGACCGAGTGCGAGAACGGACGCTCCTCGCCAAGCGCAGAGGGCGCGATCTGAATCACGATGTTCGGCCTTGCCGCCAGGCGCTCCAGATGCTGTAGCTGTTGGACCATGGTGGCGGGACCGCCGATCGGACGCCGCAGGGCCGACTCGTCAAGGACGACATGAACGGCCGATGTGCGGTCAAGGATCCTTTGTCGCACAGCCTTGAGCTTCTGCCGTTCGTCAGCTTGCTCCTGCGTCGCCTCACCACGCCGAACTGGCGCCGACTCATACGCGGCGCTGTAGCCCGCGTGTTGGAGTATGCCAGGCACCATGTCCAGCTCGAAGATCCTGATGGCAAGAGCTTCGCGCTCCTTCGCCGCATACTCAGGGAATCCAGGGATCAACGATCCGTTCTTCCAACTCCACCACAGGAGTTCGAGCGAACCGCCAGCCTCCAACGCAGCATCACAGAGAACGACGAACTTTAAGCTCGGAGTCGTCTTCCCCGTCTCTACGTTCGAAATGTAGACGCTTGAGTATCTGACCAGCTCTCCCAGCCCAACCTGGGTCAAGCCCTTTGCGTCCCGCAACGTGCGGAGATGAACAACCAGCGCAGCCAGGGGGGATGACTTTGGATCAAGCGTGCGACGGTTCAAGATCAGCTCCAACTTAAAGCAGGGGCAACTGGAGAGTTCAAGTCCTTCCGATCCTAGAGGTCAACACGGGAGCATGGCTACACCCGGTGATCCACCGGACGCACAGCGCAACACCTCGCCCGGGACCTGCCGCTGTGGCCACTCAACAACCCAGCCCTGGAGCAGAGTTGAGCAGCATCCGCCTCATGAGCCGTCCGCCCGCCCGCCGTTCGGGCCAGCAGGTGTTCGTCCTGCGCGAGGACCCCGACGGGTCGGGCGAGCTCCTCGTCCTCCTGGTCGACCCCGCCCACCGGGACGGCATGACCCTGCCCGGTGGCAGCGCCGAGCAGGACGAGCTCCCCCACCTCGCCGGCCGTCGGCACCTCGAAACGGAGACCGGGCTCGTCCTCCCCCTCCGCACGATCCTCACCATCGACTACGTCCCCGCCTCGCGATTTCCCGAGGGCGTCGACTTCGTCTACGCGGGCGGCCTGCTCTCCCACCGCCAGGCCGAGGCCGTCCACTGCCACCAGCCGCCGCCGGACATCCGCGGCCTCCACTGGATCCCCCGGTCCGGGCTGCGCGAGGTCATGGCGGACGACCAGTGCCGCCGCGTCGAGGACGCCTGGGACGCCTGGGACCACGGCGCCGGCCTCCCGCTCCTCGTCCAGGGCGTCCCGATCGCGGTCGGCTGACCGGACCGGCCAAGTGATTCGTCGACGGCGCCCGGGGCGAGTTCTTCGCCGGCTCTCCGACTACCGAGCCCAGTCGGACCCCCCCGCCGGCCGCTGACCCGGCCGCGGCCGAACCGTCGCGGACCCCTCCGCCGCGGTGTGCCAGACCAGGAGCGCGCACAGGAAGGCCGCCGCCGCGAAGACCAGCGGTCCCGCGACGGAGTCCTCCCGGGCGCCGGCGGCGAGCGCGCCGACTGCGGACAGGGCGAAGGCGACGGCCGGCAGCGCCCGGGGGCCTGGCGTGCCTCCCGGGGCGGCGGCCGGCCGCGGCAGCAGCCGGGTCGCGAGGCTGTGGCAGGCGCAGCCCAGCAGTGTGGCCCCCAGCACGTCGCTGGGCCGGTGGTGGTAGAGAGCCTGGACCGCGCCGGCGGTGACGGCGAGCCACAGCATGCCGGCGGCGACGACGTAGGGGCGCAGGCGGGGGGAGGCGACGAGGGCGGTGCCGAGGACCAGTCCGACGGGGACGGCCGCGTGTCCGCTGGGGAAGCTCACCTCCGTGAGCATGGCGGGCGCGCCCACCAGGTCGGGGCGGGGCAGGACCGCCTTGCTGAGCACCTCGGTGCCCCCGAAGGTGGCCAGGACCACCCCGACCGCCGCGCAGCCCGCCCACCAGCACCGCCGCACCAGGGTGACGGCCACGATGAGCACCGTGCCCACGACCAGGGTGGGCAGGGCGGTGAAGTCCAGCGGCGGCATGGCCCCCGAGTCGTACGTCGACCCCGACCAGTCGTAGATCCATGCCGGTTCGCCGCCGTTGCGGTTCATCAGGCCGTTCTCCGCCCGCTGCCCGAACGGGGTGCAGACGGCGATCAGGTAGACCGCCGCCAACCCGAGGATCCGCAGCAGCACAGGGGTCCACGGCCGTACCACCCGCGAAGGGCTCGACCCGGCCGGGGTTTCCGGGGCCGGACCGGGGGCGTCCGGCCGGTGCAGGGCCTGGTCCGCGTGCTCTTGCCGGGTCATCGCCGTCCCTCCTCCGCGTCCCGGTGCGCGTACTCCGCGCTCCCGGGCCCGTCGTGCCAGGCACCGCGGAGGCGGTCCTGAGCGAGGACGTCCGCTCACCGGACGGCCCACGCAGTACAGGGGACGGATGCCGGGGATCGACGGGTTCACCGGCCGTTCCGCGCCGTCGACCCGGGGCGCGCCCCCACCACCCCTGCCCGTCAATTCTGGACTTGTGGGTCCATTTTCGGCTTCCTGACGTAACGGACGTTCCCTCCCGAACGAAGCCGCACAGGAAGGCGGTCACCCCATGCACGCGATCCGGATCGAGGAGCACGGCGGCCCCGAGGTCATGCGTTGGACCGAGCTGCCCGACCCCGTCCCCGGCCCCGGTGAGGTGCTGGTGCGCCTGGGCGCGGCCGGGGTCAACTACATGGACGTCGGCGCCCGTTCGCAGGGCAGCGGCGGCTGGGCGGCCCCGGCGGTGCTGGGCGCGCTGACCACCTGGGCGGCCTGGCAGCGCTGGCGCGACAAGGTGGTGGCCCGCTACCGGGCCCAGGGCGTGAACTGTCCGCTGCACACGGCGCTGTCCCAGCTGGGCTCGACCACGGACGCGGCGCGGGCGGTGGCCGCGCGGCTGCTGGAGCAGTGGCAGGGGCAGCTGGCGGCGGGCATCCGCCACCTCCAGAGCAGCGGGGAGGTCTCCCGGGCCCTGGACGCGGACCGGGAGGCGGCGGCGCTGCTGGCCGGGGTGCAGGGCGGGGTGCTGATCCTGCTGACCACCGGCTCCACCACCCACCTGGAGGCGGCCCTGGACTCCGGTCTGGCCCGGCTGCGCGAGGCCCGTCCGCTCCCCCGTGGTCTGGACCGGAGCGCCGGAATGTGATGTGGGGCACGCCCGCAGGGGCTGCGGGTGAGAAGGGTCACCCGGGGCGCCCCGCCGGGCGGGCGGAGGGCGGCAGGGCCGGTGGGGACTGGGCGGGAGGTGAACCGGCACGGGCGAAGGCCCTGTCCGCTTCGGGACCAAGGTCACGAATCCGGCCGACCTTCGGCCCGGTGGTTCACCCTCCGTACCCGGGCAACCGTGGACGGTCGCCCGGTGTGACCGGGTGATGGTGCCGTCCAGCGTGGGCGGCGCCGTTCCCCCGCCGTCTACCCGGCGCACGGCACGCGTGTGAAGCGCGGCGCCGTACGTCCCGGAGGACCCCGAAGCCCATGTCCCGAACGATCGACAACGCCCCGTATACCGCCTTCCACCGCAGGCTGGCCCTGGCCTGTTCCGGTGGGCCGCTGCTCGACGGCTACATCCTGAGCATCGTCGGTGTCGCCCTGATCGGGATGCGCCCCGACCTGGGCCTGTCCACCGCGGAGGTCAGCCTGATCGGTGCCGCCGCCCTGGTGGGCATGTTCGTCGGCGGCGCCCTGTTCGGCGTGCTGACCGACAAGATCGGCCGGGAGGTGATGTACACCGCCGACCTGCTGGTGATGGTCGCCTGCTCGGTGCTCTCGTTCTGGGTCGACTCGGTGTGGGCGATCACCGTGCTGCGCTTCGTGCTCGGCATGGCCGTCGCCGCCGACTACCCGATCGCCACCTCCCTGCTCGCCGAGTGGCTGCCCGCCAAGAAGCGCGGGCGGCTGCTCGGTCAGCAGATCGTCGCCTGGTACGCCGGCTCGGTGCTCGCCTACGTGGTGGGCTACCTGTTCCTGGAGCTGGCCGGACCGGGCAGCTGGCGGTGGATGCTGGCCAGTTCCACCGTGCTGTGCGTGGTCTTCCTGGTGATCCGCCGCGGCTCCCCCGAGTCGCCGCGCTGGCTGGCCGCCAACGGACGGGTCGGCGACGCGGTGCGCGTGGTGGAGAAGCACCTCGGGGTACGGGTCGACGGCCGCGAGCTGATGCCCGACCCGGCCGAGCGCGCCCGCAGCGCCGCCGGACTGCGGCTGCTGATGACCCCGCCCTACCGGCGCCGCACCCTGTTCTGCGGCCTGTTCTTCCTCTGCCAGGTCGGCCCGCTGTTCGCGATGCTCACCTTCGGCCCGCAGATCCTGTCCTCCTTCGGCATGCCCGGCGGCACCGTGATGGAGACCCTGGGCACCGGCCTGATCAGCCTGGTCTTCCTGCTCGGCTGCTACCCGGCGCTGCGCCTGATCGACACCAGGGGCCGGCGTCCCGTCATCATCTGGTCCTTCGCGCTGATGACCGTTCCGCTGGCGCTGCTGGGGGTGTGGCCCACCGCGCCGGCCGCCGTCGCGCTGACCGCGCTGTGCGCGTACGCCTTCCTGTGCGGCGGGCCGAACGTGCTCGACTGGACCTACCCCAACGAGCTGTTCCCGACCGAGATCCGGGCCACCGCCGTGGGCGTGGCCACCTCGGTGAGCCGGATCGGCGCGGCGGTGGGCACCTACCTGCTGCCGCTGTCGCTGACCGGCCTGGGCACCGGCCCGACGATGCTGATCGCCGCCGGGACGACGGCGCTGGGCCTGCTGGTGTGCGTGCTGTGGGCGGAGGAGACCCGCGGCACGGCGCTGGGCGCCGCCCCGGCCGCGCCCCGTACGGCCGAGGCGCCGGGTGTCCCGGCGCAGCGGGTGCCGCAGTCGGTGCGCTGACAGTGCGCTGACGGCTGACGCGTGAGCGGCGGCGCCGCCCGGGATGCTCCCCGGGCGGCGCCGCCGTTTCCTCACCAGACGTCGGGGGCGGTGTCGTAGATGCCGTTCAGGCGGTCCAGGACCGCCCGGAAGACCATCCGGTCGAGGTACCCCGGGTACAGGGGGTGGGGCGGGAGGGGGTCGTCGCGCTGGACGCCCGGGGGCAGGCCGCCGGTGGCGGGGGCGAGTTCACGCTCGTCGCGGAAGGCGAGGGCGGCCCAGAACGCGGCGGCCAGCGGCACGGCGGCCACGCCCGGGGGGACGGGCCAGGACTCGCCGCTCTGGGGGTGGCGCGGGACCACGGCGATGTCCGGGAGGGGGCGGGGCAGCGGCCGGCCCGGTCCGGCCAGGGCAGCGCGCCGGGCCGGGCGGGCCGCAGGGGGCGGCAGTTGGCCGAGGAGTCCGTGGAAGGCCTGTGCGAGCGGGCCGGCGGAGAGGGCGAGGGGTGCGCCGTCGGCGGCGAAGACCAGGTGGGCCAGCGTCACGGCGGCCTCCACGTCCCAGCGGATGCTCCGTGTCCCGTCCGCTTCCACCAGGGCGGCGGCGCGCCACCGGTCGGCAACGGTGTGCCAGTCGGCGATCGGACGGCCCGGGCCCGCCGGGACGGCGCGCACCGCGTCGAGCACCAGCCAGGTGGCCTGCCACAGCGAGCAGGCGTCGACCCTGGTGGCGACCTTGCGGCCGCAGCCGGCGCAGGTGACGTTGGGTCCGTCGCGGCCGTCGATGCCGCAGCAGGCGCCGGGTTCACGCCGCTGGAGCAGGGCGGTGCCGTGGGCGTCGCCCGGGGCGATCACGATCGACCAGGGCTCGCCGCCGGGGCTCTCGTCAAGGCCGTAGGTGCCCTCGTCCATCAGGACGGGCATGGCCACGCCGTTGCCGAAGGGGAAGCCGCCGTAGACGGGGAACGCGACCCGCGACAGCGCCACCGTCAGCGCGGTGCCGCACGCCCTGCACTCGAAGACCTCCACGCCCGCCCGCTCCCCCTTGCCGCCCGCCCCGACGGGCGAGTATCTCCGTCCGGGCGGGCGGGTGGCCAGCGGGTTTCCGGGCCGGGCCGCCGTGCCCACCGGCCCCAGGGCCGGGCGGCTTCGTCAAGCCCGTCCCCGGGCCGACCGATCGGCAGCGGCCCCGGCCCCCGCGATGACGCGACGATGCTCCTGGCAGGGCGAACTGGAGGCGGCGGTGGCCGGGGTAGAGGCCGGGGACGGCGACGGGACGCTGCACGGGCGCGAGGCCGAGATCCGGTCGGCGGCACAGGCGATCGAGACGCTCACCCTGCCCGCCGGGGCCGGGGTCGGTGAACTCCTGCCGTGCGCCGCCGTGCACGGGCCGCCGCGGGCGGCGGTCAGACGGAGAGGGCGGGCTCCGCGGGCGCGCGGCGCAGGACCCGGCCCAGGGCCAGGGCTCCTGGCCCGACCGCGGAGATCAGCAGGAAGGCCCAGCAGAACATGACCGAGGGCTCGCCGCCGTTCTGGATCGGCCACAGGCCGTGCTCCTGGTGCACGCTGAAGTAGGCGTAGGCCATAGACCCGGAGCAGACGAGCGCTGCCGGGCGGACCGCCAGCCCGACGAGGACCAGGAGCCCGCCGGCCATCTGGATGACGGCCGCCCACCACCCGGGCCACTCTCCGACCTCGGGCGCCTTGCCGTGCGCTCCGCCCAGGACGCCGAAGAGGGTCGCCGCACCGTGGCACACGAACAGCAGGGAGACCACGATGCGGAACAGCCCCAGTACCAGGGGGCGGGCGCGTTCGGAGAGCGGCGCGAGGGCGACGGACACGGGAACTCCTTGGGCCTTGGGGGGACCGGATGCGCGCGGAGACTCCGGGACCGTGGGGGGACGGCCTGGAGTTCTTGACGCGCGAGCGCCAATTCTGACGAGACGTCAGGCCCGGTGCCAGGAGAGCGGGCCTCTGAGATTCCTCTGAGTTCCGCGCGGCGCTCCCCTGGCCCGAGCCTCGGCGCCGATGGCGCGCAGCAAAATATACGGCTCTTGCAACTTAATCGGTACGCAACTATTGTTGAAGCGCGTAAAGTTCATCAGCAATCAGCCGTGCGCCCACCGGACCCCAGCCCGGCGGCGCCGGCGGTGCCGACCTCACGGGAGTCCCACATGAGCAGCACCCTCTTCACCCCGTTCGCCCTGCGGGACGTGACCGCCCCCAACCGGGTCTGGATGCCACCGATGTGCCAGTACAGCGCCGCGCCGGCCGGGGAGCGCGCCGGGGTGCCCGACGAGTGGCACTACACCCACCTGGCGGCGCGGGCCGCCGGCGGCACCGGTCTGATCATCGTGGAGGCCACCGCGGTCAGCCCCGAGGGGCGGATCAGCCCGTACGACCTCGGGCTGTGGAACGACACCCAGACCGAGGCGTTCCGCCGGATCACCGCCTTCCTCAAGGAGCAGGGCACCGTCCCGGCCATCCAGCTCGGCCACGCCGGGCGCAAGGCCTCCACCGAGCGGCCCTGGGTCGAGCGCGGGCGCGCCCTGAGCCCCGAGGAGGAGCACGGCTGGACCCCGGTCGCCCCCAGCGCACTGGCCTTCTCCCCCGAGCACACCACTCCCGATGAGCTGACGGTCGATCAGATCGGCGTCATCGTGCGACAGTTCGCCGACGCGGCCCGGCGCGCGCTGGCGGCCGGCTTCCAGGCCGTCGAACTCCACGGCGCCCACGGCTACCTGATCCACCAGTTCCTCTCCCCGCAGAGCAACCGCCGCACCGACGCCTACGGCGGCTCCTTCGAGGGCCGGATCCGCTTCGCCCTGGAGGTCGTCGACGCGGTGCGCGCGGTGTGGCCCGAGGAACTGCCGCTGTTCTTCCGGGTCTCCGCCACCGACTGGCTCACCGAGAACCCCGAGGACGGCCGCGAGGGCTGGACCTCCCAGGACACCGTCCGCCTCGCCAAGGAGCTCCAGGCCCACGGCGTGGACCTGCTGGACGTCTCCACCGGCGGCCTGGTCCCCGACGCCCGGATCGAGGCCGCGCCCGGCTTCCAGGTGCCCTTCGCCGAGGCGGTCCGCGACCAGACCGGCCTGCCGGTGGCGGCCGTCGGGCTGATCACCGACCCGGCCCAGGCCCAGCGGATCATCACCGACGGGCGCGCCGACGCCGTGCTGATCGGCCGCGAGCTGCTGCGCAACCCGTTCTGGGCCCGCCACGCGGCCGGCGCCCTCGGCGGTGAGGTCCACTCCCCCGTCCAGTACCACCGCGCCTGACGGCGCCCGACGGCATCTGACCGCACCCGGCCCCGCCCGCTCCAGGGCGGGGCCGGCGCGCGGTCAGGGCTGGTCGCCGGCGCGCAGTTCGACGGCGAGCCGGCGCCGCCCGGCGACCGCCGTCTCCAGCGGCACGGCCAGGCAGGCCAGCAGCGCCAGGCCCGCCGCGGGGAGCAGCACCGGCAGTGGCGAGGGCCGCAGGGCGTCGCCGACGGGGACGCCGACCAGGGTGGTCAGGTCGAAGGCCGGGCCGAGCAGGGTCGCGGCCGTGAGGGCGGCCAGGGCGCCGCCGGCGGCGGCGGTCAGGGCGCGGGGCAGGGCTTCGGCGGTGATCAGGGCGAGGCCCTGACGGGGCCGCAGGCCCATGGTGCGCAGGCGGGCGAGGAGACCTGCGCGTTCGGGGGCGGCCCGTAGCAGGGTCAGCAGGGTGGCGAGGAGGGCGAATCCGGCGGCCGTGGCGGCGGCGTAGCGGAAGAGCCGGCCGGTGGCCTGCTGGAGCGGGTCGTCGGCGAGCTGGGCGGCGAGTTCGCGGCTGCTGGTGACGGTGTAGCCGGGTGGCAGGCCGTGGGTGGCGTGGCCGGCGGCGGTGGCGTCGTCCTGGATGAGTTTCAGGATGCCGGTGGGCTGGGTGAGGCCGTGTTCGCGCAGCAGTGTCCTGACCTGTTCGGGGTCGATGTCGCCGACGGCGAGCCACCGGTTCGCGGGCCGCAGTTCCGGCAGGCGGGCGGTGGCGGGGCCGGCCGGGACGATGACGAAGGGCTGGCCGGGATCGGGCAGGGCGGGGGTGGCGGTGACGGTTCCGGCGACGGTGGTGGGCAGGTAGCTGCCGGTGTTCAGGTGCAGGGTGGGCGGGCCGGCGGCCAGGCGGGCGGCGAGGTCGCGGCTGAACAGCGCGGGCACGGGGGTGGCGGGGCCGCCGGGGGCGGCGGTGACGGCGGCCGGGTCGAAGGCGCCGGCGCCGGTGGTGCGGGCGATCTCGGCGTAGGCGGCCGGGTCGGCGACCACCACGGTGACCTTGGTGTAGTCCGAACGGGCGCCCAGGAACAGGGCCTTGGGGTCGATCCGGACGGCGGTGGCGGTGCGCAGGCCGGGCAGGGCGGCGGCGGCCTCGGTGAACGCCGGCGGCACGGTGGCGTAGTCCGGGAGGGAGATCCCGATGTCCCCGCCGGTGCTCAGGCGGGCGGCGCGCAGCCGGCTGTGGTCGACGGCGTCGAGCACGGCGGCGCCGAAGCCGGTGCCGGTGACGGCGATCAGCAGGGCGAGCAGCGGCAGCGCGGAGGGCCGGTGCCGGCCGGCGGTGTCGCGGGCGGCGCGGGCCAGGCCGAGGAAGCCGATCAGGCCGCGGCCGCGCCCGGCGAGGGCGGCCAGCCGGCCGATCAGCAGCGGTTCGGTCCGGGCCAGCAGGAGTCCGCCGGTGACGGCGAGCAGCAGCGGGGCGGCGATCAGCAGCGGGTCCGGGCCGGCTCCGGGGTGGCCGACGCCCCGGCGGCGGACCTCGGCCACCGCGGCGGCGGTCACCAGCGCGACGGTGAGTTCGCCGATCACCCGGCGCGGGCCGCCGGCCGGGCGCCGGCGCGACCACAGCAGGGCGACGCGGGCCGGGACGGCCAGCAGGGCGAGCAGGGTGGCGGCCAGGGCCGCGAGCACGGCCTGGCCCCAGCGGGGGGTGGGCAGCAGCACCAGGGCGAGGGCGGTGCCGAGTGCGGCGGCGGGCAGGACGGTGACGGCGCCCTCGGCGAGCAGCCTCCCCAGCACCCCGGCGCGGGAGCCGCCGCGGGCGCGCAGCAGCCGCAGTTCGGCGGCGCGGCGGTCGGTGGTGAGGGCGGCGGCCAGGAACAGCACCACGGCCGCCGCGCCCGCGACGCCGGCCGGGCCGATCGCGGCCAGCGGCACGGCGGCCCGGTAGCGGGCCCGGGCCCGGGTGAGGGTGTCGGGCAGGAAGGAGGAGGCGCGCAGGTCGGCCCGGCCGGTGGCGGCGGCGGGTGCGTCGGCGGCGGGGCCGGCGAGCAGGGAGTCCACGGTGGCGATGGTCTGGTCGAGCCGGTCGGCGCGCAGGGCGGCGGGGTCGACGGGCAGCCGCCAGAAGTTCTCGGCGCCGCTGCCCCAGCGGGCCAGTGCGTCCAGGTTCGCGCCGTCGGTGAAGCCGGTGGTCTGCCAGCCGTTGTTGCCCTGGGGGTCCAGGCGCAGGCAGGCGCGGGCGGGGCAGCCGAGGTCGTCCCAGTACGGGTCGGCGGGGTCGTCGACCCGGTAGAGGCCGACGACGGCGGTGCGCCGGGGGCCGGTCACGCCGGCGCCGTTGTCGAGGGTGTCGCCGAGGGTGATGCCGATGGTTGCGGCGGCCTGCTCGCTGATCACGATCGGCAGCGGGCCGCCGGCGGGGGCGGGGGTGGGCCAGGTGCCGGCGGTGAGGGTGGCCCGGTCGGCGAGGCCGTCGAGGTGGAGCAGTTCCAGTTGGGGGGCGGTGGCGGCAGCGAGCCGGGCGTAGCCGGGGTTGTTCAGGGCGCCGCGGAGGCGGGCCCGGGTGCCGCGGGCCTCGCCGGCCGTGGTCAGCGGCAGTGCGGTGGCCAGGCGTGCGGTGAGGGTGGTGCGGACGGCGGCGAGGTCGGCGGCGGTGTCGGTGGGGCGGGTGTGGGAGGTGTACTGCAGGCTGCTCAGGTGCAGGCCGCGGTGGCGGACGTAGTCCTGCAGGGCGGCGTCGGCGCCGCGGTCCTGGACCCTGGGCAGGGCGGCCGCGAGGAAGACGGTGACGAGGGCGAGGGCGACGGTGAGCAGCGCGGCCAGAGGGTCGGCGCGCAGCCTGCTGCGGACCCAGTGCGCGGGCCGGTGATCAGCCTGGCGCGCGGGCCGGTGGTCGGCGTCGGTGGTTCCGGCGCGGTTGGTCACGGTGTCCTCCCCCTCCGACTCGACGGCTGGGGGGCCGCGGGGGTTCACGGGGGGTCACGCGGTGCGCCGGCGGACGGGCGTGCGGCCGTGGCCGCCCGAACCGGGCGGCCACGGCCGATGTTCACGGTGCGCCAGGATGCTGTGATGGTGCGTCAGGAGTTGCCGCGGCCGAGGAAGTGCCCGGCGGTGGTGGCGCTGGTGGAGCGGCGGTCGTGGGAGCCGTCCTCGACGACGTGGATCATGCTGCTGTCCGGGTCCATGCCGCGGTCCTTGGCCCAGCCGCTGACCAGGTGGGTCATCTCGTTGTTGGCGTCCAGGTAGGTGTCGGAGATCTTGGCGTTGGCGACGCTGTTGTTGTGGTCCTTCATCTGGTTGTCCCACTCCCAGGCCCAGGTGTCGACCAGGCGCTGGGCGCTGTCGCCGACCCACGGGATGGGGGTCAGCGGGGCGCCGACCACGTGGTAGGCGACCTTGGCCTTCCAGTCGGCCTGGAGGTTGGCGTCGTCGCGCTGGCCCATGGCGACGTCGGCGCGGATCGCGTCGTAGACGCCGAGGCTCGCGGCGCCCTTGTTCATGACGTCCTGGATGTCGTTCTGCGAGGGGTTGGGCCCCAGCGAGGACAGTTCCTGGGCGATCCTGGCGCTCTCGGCCTGGTGCAGGGTGGCGTAGGCGTCGGGGTTGTCGGACAGTCCGCGCATCACCCGCACCAGGCTGTCCTCGCCGACGCCCATGTGCACCGTGCCGTTGGCGTCGGTCCACACCGCGCTGCCGTGGTCCATGTACTGGGAGTTGCGGCCGTTGAAGATCTCGTGGCTGTCGTTGGTGTAGTCGGCCAGGGCGTTGGCCAGCGGCTGGCGCAGGTTGGCGTTGACCTTGTTGCCGCCCTGGCCCTCGTCCAGGGTGGTGACGGTGTCGTGCATGATCCGGGCCTGGGCCTCGGTGTGGTGGCCGGTGTGCGGGGCGCCGGCCGGCTGGCCGGTGGTGGCGGCCTCCAGGGCCGCGCCCAGGCCGCTCTGGGACAGCGGGTCGGGCATCTTGAACGGCCCGGCCATCGAACTGACCCAGCCGTCCGGCCACTTGCGGTCCTTGAGCAGGTAGTGCAGGTGCTGGTTGCCGCCGTTCGCGTTCGGGTCCAGGTAGGCGGTGGCGGCGTCGGGTTCGCGGCCCATGATGGCGAGCACGTTGTCCAGCGGGTCGGCGCCCAGCGCGTCGCCGGTGTGGCCGGCCTTGTAGCTCCAGGCGTCGGGGTGGGCCTTCTCCGTCGCGGTGATGTCGTCGGCGAGGTCGCCGAGCATCCCGGCGGAGTACTTGCCGTCGCCCTTGGTCATCAGGGTGGTGAGGACCTGGTAGCCGTACACCGGATCGGTGTTGGAGCCGTAGTTCTTGTAGCCGGCGTCCTTCATGCTCTGGCGCCAGCGCCGGTAGAAGTCGGTGTTGGTGTCCTGGGTGGCGGAGGCCACCGCGTGGGTGAGGCCGCCCTGGAGGTCGGTGTAGGCGGCCTTCTTGTCGCCGCCGGGGCTGTTCAGCTGCTGGGCGAGCTTCAACAGCCCGTCGGGGCCGAGCCGGTCCAGCAGGCCCTGGGAGAAGGCGGGGTGGTCCGCCTTGTCCTTCATCAGGTCCTGCAGCTGCGCGAGCTGCTCGGGGGTGAGGCTGTCCAGGTGGGTGGCGAGGTCGGCGG
This sequence comes from Kitasatospora sp. NPDC036934, assembly GCF_055608425.1. NCBI lineage: Bacteria > Bacillati > Actinomycetota > Actinomycetes > Kitasatosporales > Streptomycetaceae > Kitasatospora > Kitasatospora sp. NPDC036934. The sequence goes on from NZ_JBVJQR010000019.1 coordinate 41,963, forward strand.
CGCGCTGGGCGTCGCCGGCGTCGCCGCCGCCCACCGCCTGGCCGTTGAAGGTGAAGTCCAGCGGGTTGCCGGCCTTGGAGGCGCCGCGCAGCGCGGCGGCGATGCGCTGGTCGGCGCGGGTGGCGGCCTGGACGCCGGCGGTGATCGCCTTGGTCCACTTGTCGGCCGCGTCCTGGTAGGACTGCCGGCCCTCCGGGTCGTGGTGCAGCGCCTGGCGGGTCGCCGGGTCGAGGGTGCTCTCGTCGAACACGGCGGTGCCGGTGCCGGTGACCTTGAAGCCGTCCTTGACCGCGCCGTCGGCGGCGTCGCGGGTCTGCTTCTGCGCGGCGGCGAAGTCGGCGTGCGCCTCGTCGAGCAGCGAGGCCATCGCGTTGGCCTCGGTCTGGGCGTCGACGATCTGGCCCTTGGTGGCCAGCAGAGCGGTGTTGGCCAGGTTCGCCGTGTTGCCGGTCCACCAGGGGCCGCCGCCGGTGAGGCCGTTGCCGCCGGGGAACAGTCCGTTGCCGCCGATGCCGTTGCCCTGGCCGCTGCCGCCCAGGACGTCCTGCTCCATGGTGGTCTGCATGGTGTGGAAGCGGGTGGCCATCGCGCGCCACTGGGTGGCGGCGGTGGTCAGCGCGTCGATGTTGGCGTTGATGACGTCTTCGTATCCGAGCATGATCACTGCACCTGGAGGGACTGGGCGACGGCCTGGTTGGCACTGAGGTAGTTGGCCCCGGTGCCCTGCATCGCGGCGGCGTTGGCGTTCAGGCGCCCGGTCAGCGCCTTGACCTGCTGGTGCCATTCGTCCAGCGAGTCCTTCAGCGCGCCGGAGCTGTCCCAGCCCTTGAGGCCGGTGACGGCCGTCCCGGTGGCGTCGTCGGCGACCGCGCCCGCGCCGGGGCAGTCGTGGGCCAGGTTGGTCAGCGTGGTGTGCGCCTTGTCCAGCGCGGCGTGGTTGACCCCGAAACCGCCTGGTGCTGGTGTGCTCATGCGTCGATCCCCCATACGTGGTGACCCGGCGGTGTGGTCACCGGGCGCCGATGATCGTAAGTCCGCGGAGCACCGGATTGGGCATGGGATTGATCAGGGATCTGTCACCGTTTCGTCACTGCCCTGCGACGCGCCGAGCCGACGGGGCCGGCGGGGCCGTTGCGGTGACCGTCGGTGACGGACCGTTGACGGCCACCGCCCGCCCCTCTACAACGGGAGCACAGGCCACGGACGCGGTGGGCCGCGCCGCGGCACCGCCCACCGGGACGGCCCCGAAAGATCCCGGAAGACCCCGAGAGATCCCGCGAGACACCCGAGGAGCAACGCCATGGCTCCGGACGACCCCCGCTGCCCGGTGCTCGACATGACCGCCCGGGCCCTCCACCAGCAGAACGCGCGGCTGCGCTCCGCCGGACCCGCCGTACGGGTCGAACTCCCCGACGGCGTCATCGCCTGGTCCGTCACCCGCAGCTCGGTGATCCGCGCCCTCACCTCCGACCCCCGGATCTCCCGCGACCCGCGCCGGCACTGGCCCGGCCTGGCCGCGGTGCCCGAGGGCTGGCCGATGGGCCCGATCGCCTTCCAGGAGAACTTCTTCAACCTCTACGGCGACCACCACCGCTCCGCGCGGCGCCGGATGGCGCCCTCCTTCTCCCCCCGCCGGGTGTCCGCGCTGCGGCCCCGGATCGAGGCGACCACCGCCGCCCTCGTCGGCGCGTTCGGCGCCCTCGCCCCCGGCGAGGCCGTGGACGTGCGCCGGGCCCTGTCCCTCCCGCTGACCATGACGGTCATCTGCGACCTCTTCGGCGTCCCCGCCGACCTGCGGCCCCGGATCGGCCGGGCGATGGACGCCCTGCTGACCACCACGGCGGCGAACGAGCAGATGACCGCCTCCCGCGCCGAGATCAACGTGGTGCTCACCGAACTGCTCGCACTCAAACGCCGCGAGCCCGGGCCCGACCTGGCCAGCGACGTGGCCGCCGTCAGCACCGGCGGCGACACCGGCCGCACCGAGGAGGAGTCCCGCGACACCCTCTTCCTGATGCTCGGCGCCGGGTACGAGACCGCCGTCAACCTCATCACCAGCGCCGTCCAGGCCCTGCTCACCCACCCCCGGCACCTGGCCGGGGTCCGCGCGGGCGCGCTGAGCTGGGAGGACGTCATCGAGGAGACGCTGCGCCACGAGAGCCCGGTGATGCACATCCCGCTGCGCTACCCGCTGGAGGACATCGACCTCGGCGAGGGCGTGGTCATCCGCCGCGGCGAGCCGATCCTGGTCGGCTTCGGCGCGGCCGGCCGCGACCCGCAGGTCCACCCCGACCACCCGGACGACTTCGACCCGGCCCGCCCCGACAAGGAGCACCTGGCCTTCGGCCACGGCCCGCACTTCTGCCTCGGCGCGCCGCTGGCCCGGTTGGAGGCCGAAGTCGCCCTGGCCGGCCTCTTCGGCGCCCACCCCGAGACCGTGCTCGATCCGTGCCGGCCGGCGCCGGCGCGGCTGGAGTCGGTGATCATAAACGGGCCCGCCGAGCTGTGGATCGTCCCGACACCCGCTCCGGCCTGACCTCCCGGCCCGACCTCCCGCCGGGCGTCCTCCCGGGCACACGGCGGGGCCCCTCACCCCCGTGGAGGGGTGAGGGGCCCCGCCGCAGGCGGCCCTTGCGGTGACGGCCGGTCAGGCCAGCAGGTCGGACTGGAGGTCGACCACCTGGCGGAAGGCCGCGACGGGCACCCCGCGGGGGTTGGTCATGGTGACGACGGCCACCACGTCGGAGGCCGACACGTACGCCAGCCTGGTCGTCGGCACGTCCGTGCCGGCGGTCTCCCGGGACTCCTTGCGGGTCACCTCGACACCGTCGGGCAGCTCGCTGTCGGCCGAGGAGGGCGCGGTCTTCGCGTCGGGCGCGGCCTTGAGCTGGATCTCCGAACGCATCCGGGAGAAGGTGTCCCAGGCCTCGGCCGAGGAGCCGAAACGCAGCAGCCGGATCCGGGTGGTGGTGCCGTCGGAGGCGGTCCACTCCCGGACGGTGGCCGCCCGGCACACGTTCTGCAGCAGCAGGGCGTGCAGCCGGGCCGGGTTCTGCAGGTCGCCGAGGATCGCCTCGCAGGACACCCAGTTCGCCGGGGCCGTCCCGCCGGGGGCCGCCGAGGCGGATGCCGGAGCGGATCCGGACGGCGAGGCGGTGGCACTGGCGGTCGGGCTCGCCGAGGGGGCGTCGGAGGCCGTGGCCGTGGCGGAGGCCGTCGCCGTCGGGGCCGGGAAGAGCGGCGGGCTCACCGAGCCGCCGGCCTCCTTGGGCGCGGGCAGCAGCAGGTAACGCAGGTCGGCCTGGTGGAGGCCCTTGCCGTCGCCCTTGTCCTTCAGGTTCGGCGCGGCCTTGCCCGAGGGCAGTGGCGGCAGCGCCAGCGGCGGGAAGGTGTAGCGGCCGTCGTTCGCGGTGGCCAGCCCGGGGATGTCGGTCCGCTCCGGGGCGGTGACGGCCAGCGCGGTGCCGGTGCCGGCCAGGGCGAACACCAGGACGGCGCAGCCCCAGCGCACCGCGGCCTTGCGGCGGCGGGTGCGCCGGGCGGCCTGCTCCTCGGGGGTCTCCGCCGTCGTGGGGGCCGGGGCGGCGTCGGGCCGCGGGTCGTCGAGGGTGACGGCGGCCCAGGGGTTGTCGGCGGGTGCGGCGTCGGGGGCCCGGTCGGGCGGCTGCGGCGCGGCGGCGTGATCGGTCATACGGAAGCTCCGGGGCTGGCGAGGCGGTCGAGCTGCATGGTGAAGAGGGCGACGATCTTGTCCTTGGGCAGCGGGGCCACGCCCTCGGCGCTCATGATCACCAGGAGGTCGCCCTCGGCGGCCGAGCACTCCAGGTAGTCGATCGGCGCGGACGGCGGCGCGGGCATCAGGTAGCAGTGCGCCTCCGGGTGGCCCGGGACCTGCGGGCCGGAGCGGAAGATGCCGGTGTCGCCGGTGAACACCGCCGTGTACTCGTTGATCCGCTGCACCTCCTGCTGGTTGAACTGGCGCAGCCGCAGCCCGACCACCAGGTCGTTGTCCTCGTTGCGGTAGGTCCGCACGCCGCTGCCCTTGACGTGCAGGCCCTCCCAGTAGGAGCGGAGCTTGTCGCGCTTGTCCTTGGGGATCTGCTGGAGGTCGGCGTCCATCTCGTCGGACAGCTGCCCGGCGCCGAGTTCGGTGTCGTTGCCGTAGCCGCCGTCGTCGGGGCCCGGTGCGTAGCCGGCCGGGACGGGCAGCAGCAGGTCGCGCAGCGAGCCGAAGTGGCTGCCGTTGGACTTGGCGCCGTAGGGCGTGGGGGTGGCGGCCGGGACGGGGGCGCCGGTGGGGCCGGCGGCGGTGGCCGGGGCGGGGTCGTCGTACTGGGTCTTGATGATGCCGACGCCGATGACCACGCCGACCAGGGCGGCGGCGACGGTCGCGGCGCCCGCGCGCAGCAGGCGGCGGGAGGCGGGGGTGGGGGCGGCGGGGGCGCCCTCGGGGCTGAACTCGGCGGTGGGCACGGCCGGTTCGGGGTTCGCCGGGGCGGCCGGGGTCTCCGGGACGACCGGGGTCTCCGGGGTGGTCGGGGTGACCGGGGTGACCGGGGTGACCGGGGTGGTGGTCATGGAGTCGTCGGTCATGCCAGCTTCTCCCACTGCTGCTTGGCGAGGGCCTTGAGGTCGGCGGAGTCCACCGGCTTGGGGCTGAAGACCTCCACGGTCATCAGCACCGTGCCGCGCTGGGAGGCGGCCTGCCCGTAGTAGTACTGGTCGTTGCTGTCGGCCCAGCGGCTGGGCTCGCTCTCCACCCGGTAGCCGCCGTTGGCGTCGTCGGCGAAGGGCTGCCCGTGGAAGGCGGCGGCCTCGTCGAGGTGCTCGGGCGTGTACTGGGTGAGCATGACGCGGTAGCGGACGCCGCCCTTCTGCCAGTCCACCTCGGCGGCGCGCCGGAAGCCGGACCTGGCCAGGTTCTTGAAGAGGTGGGCCGCGTCGCCGTTGCGCTCGGCGAGTTCGCCGATCGACATCCAGCTCGGCTTGTCCGGGAAGTCGCCCCAGGCGGAGGTGCCGTCGGGGGCGCTGATCAGCAGCTTGCGCAGGTCGCCCTCGACGGCCGGCGGCCCGGGCTGCTCGGCGGCCAGGGCGGCCGGGTCGACCCGCTCGGCCGGGTAGGCGGGCAGGGCCACCTGGAGCGGCGGCAGCGGCGTGGGCGGGCGCTGGGCCTGGATCGCGTAGCCGACGCCGCCGCCAGCCAGCGCGCCCACGACCAGGGCGCAGACGGACAGCAGCACCGGTCGGGGCCGGCGCGGGGCTCGGGGCGCGGGGTCGGGGCCGGCAGACAGGAGGTCCGGCTCCCCGGTCTGCCCGGCGGCGTCGGCCTGCCCTGCCACGTCGGCCGACCAGTCGGGCGCGCCCGGGACGGGCGGCACCGGTGGGACCGGCGGTACGGACGGCTCGGCCGGGACTGGCGGTACGGGCGGGACCGGGGGCACAGGCGGTGCGGGCGGCACCGGGGGCAGGGGTGGTTCGGTGGTCATGTGGGTGGCTCCGGAGGAGGAGGGGAGGGCGGCGTCGTGGGGCGGGCGCGGGCTCAGCCGCCGGAGGCGAGCCACTCGCGCTGGCGCTTCATCAGGTCGTTCAGCAGCGCCTTGTCCGGCGTGCCCTTGACCTCGACGTCGACGGTGTACTGGACGTCGCCCTGGCTGGAGATGCCGGTCATCGAGCCGGTGTAGGCCTCGTTCTTGGGCTTGCGGCGGAAGCCGTGGGCGTTGGGGTCGCCGTCGATGTCGATCGACTCCTGCGACTTGACGGTGTAGCCCTGGACGAACCTGCTCGCCAGGTCGGCGGAGCCGAAGTGCAGCAGGGTGACGGTGACTTCGGCCGTGCCGTCTGCCGTGCGGTAGGTGCGCGCGGCGCCGTCCCGGTAGCCGAGCCGGTTGAGGATGGTGTCGATGTCGTCCGGCTTGCCGAACATCTCCGAGACGTCGTCGCGGGTCATCGGCATCCCGTCCGCGGGCCCGTAGGACTCGCCGCCGGCCGGGATCGGGAGCAGGAAGTAGCGCAGGTCGCCCTCGTGCCTGCCGCCGCTGACCGTGCCCTTGACGGTGCTGGCCGGGGCGGGCTGGCTCGGCACGGCGGTGGGCACCGGGACGGGCACGGCGGACGGCGTCGCGCTCGCGCTCGTACTCGCGCCGGCGTTCGCGCTCGCCGTGGCGGTGGCGCGCGGCGCGGGCGCGGCGGCCGGGCGGCCGTCCGGCTTGCCGACCGCGACGGTCACCGCGGCACTGGCCGCCGTGACGGCGAGCAGCCCGGCGGTGGCCAGCGCGACGCCGACGGCGCGCGGCAGCCGGCGCGCGGCCTGGGCCTGGGCCTGGGCCTGAGAAGCCTGGGCTGGAGCCGCCGTCAGGTCGGGCGCGGCTTCGGGCACGGCAGCTGCCTCCGGCGCGGCAGCGGGCGGCGGTGGATCGGTGAACGCGGCGCTCGCGTTCTCGGGCGCGGACAAAGCACTCCCCCAAGGGAAAAGAATTCGGGAATCCCGCACGCGGGCCACTGTCGGAAATCCGCCCCCCGGCGACTTTCCAGACCGCCCATCACGTGTCTCAGCAGGAAGTATGAGAGTTCGATGACATTCATGCCAACGAAAACAATCGCCACACTCCTGTCCAATGCCCGATGAATCGGACAGTCCGTGATCCAACCGCAACCGGCGGGCGCACCGGCCCCGCCCGGGTGGACACCGCCGCCCTGACGACGTGTCGTGCGGGCCGGGCTTGAGTTGGAGCGCACTCCAAGTCCTACGGTTCTTCCCGTGGTCACGGGCCGGACGATCCGGGCCGCGGCACGGAGAACAGCACGAGGAGAGGACAGACGCCATGGGTGTTTCGGAGCACGGGACCGGACAGCGGCAGGAGCGGTTCGACCGGGGCATGGAGGTGCTCACCCGGGTCGACGGCGAGGGCGGGCAGCGGGTGGTGGAGGCGCTGGCCGACATCAATCCCGAACTGGCCCACCAGATCGTGGCCTGGGGCTTCGGCGAGATCTACAGCCGCCCCGAACTCGCCCCGCGCGACCGCCAGTTGGTGACCCTGGGGATGCTCACCGCGCTCGGTGGCTGTGAGCCGCAGCTGGAGGTCCACATCAACGCGGCCCTCAACGTCGGCCTGACGCCCACCGAGGTCACCGAGGCCCTGCTGCACGCGGCCGGCTACTGCGGCTTCCCCAAGGCGCTGAACGCCACCTTCGTCGCCAAGAAGGTCTTCGGCGAGCGCGGCCTGCTCCCGGTCACGGCCGACTGACCCCCGCCGGGGGCTCTGCCCGGGCCCGGCGGGGCGGTGCGAGGATGCGGGGATGACGTATTCGGCAGCACGTGACGCGTTGGAGGGCCTGGCGCTCGGGGACGGTTTCGGGGAGCGGTGGTTCCCGCTGTTCCGCACACCGAAGGTGGCGTTCACCCAGATCCGGGCCCGGCAGGTGCCGCCGGAGAGCCCGTGGCACTGGACCGACGACACGGCGATGGCGCTGTCGGTGTACGGCGTCCTCACTGCGTACGAGGCGGTGCACCAGGAGCGGCTGGCGCAGGCCTTCGGGGCGACGTACCTGGCCGACGCGTACCGCGGCTACGGCAACGGGATGAGCCTGCTGCTGCCCAGGCTGGCCGACCGGCCGTCGAGCTGGCGTGCCGAGTCGCGCAAGCTGTTCGACGGTCAGGGCAGCCTGGGAAACGGCGCGGCGATGCGGGTGGCGCCGCTGGGGGCCTGGTTCGCCGCGGACCTGGACGAGGCGGCGGAACAGGCCGCGCTGTCGGCCGAGGTGACCCACGCCCACCCCGAGGGGATCGCCGGGGCGGTGGCCGTGGCCCTGGCGGCCGCGCTCGCCGCCCGCGGCCGCGAGGGTGCCGGGGCGGCGACGGAGGCCCGGGCCCCGGCCGGCGCCGCCCTGCTGGCCGAGGTGGCCGGGCGCACCCCGCCCGGGCCGGTGCGCGAGGGGCTGGCCCGAGCCGTCGAACTCTCCCCCGGCACCGAGCCCTGGCGGGCGGCGGACCTGCTCGGCAACGGGCAGTGCGTACGGGCCGGCGACACCGTGCCCTTCGCCCTGTGGTCGGCCGCCCACCACCTGGACAGCCTGACCGACGCTCTGTGGACCACCGCCGAGGGCCTGGGCGACGTCGACACCACCTGCGCCATCACCGGCGGCGTGGTCGCCGCCCGCACCGGCCTGGGCGGCGACACCGCCCACTGGCTCGCCGGGCGCGAACCGCTGCCGGAGTGGGTGGCCAGGGCCGAGGAAGAATCCCCGGCCCGGCAAGGGAGTTGAGACCACCGGCCGCACGGGTTCAGCCCGCGGGGCCGCCGCGCGACCGGGTGGAGCCGGACATCGACCGCTTCCCGATGCCCCGGGGAGTGTCCGGGCCCGGCAAGGGGGTGGCGCGCAGGACGGCGGCCGGTTCGCCCGGCGGCGGGCCTGGCCACCGGGGCCGGGCGGCCCGATGATCGGATGGGGCCGGTGGCGGCCCGTGACGTCGGGGGGCGGGGTTGACCGGGACGGGTTTCGAGGAGCGACACTTCGAGCGGCGGTACCTCGCGGTGACCGCGGCGGCGGTGGTGACGCTGGCGCTCGCGGGCTCGGTCGCGCTGTGGGGGTGGTCGCAGGACGATCCGGTGCCCGGCTGGCTGTGGTGGCTGTGCGCCGGCGCGGCGGTGGCGGGGGTGGCGGCCTGGCTCCCGGTGCGCCGGTGCGGCCCGGAGCGGCTGCGCGGGACGGGCGTCCGGGCGGCGGGGTTCCTGCTGCTGACGCTGGTCGCGGTGTTCCTGGCGGCGCAGGTCGCCGGCACCGTGCGGGAGCGGCTTAGCCATCCGCGCAGCACGACGGCCCTGGTCACGGGCTGCCGGGTGAGCGGCCAGGAGCCGGGCGGGGAGGGCAACGGCCTGGGCGCGAAGACGTACGCCTGCACCTTCCACTGGAGCGTGGACGGGCGGGAGTTCAGCGCGGAGCGGCCGGAGGGCCCGTACCCGGAGGGTCACCGGATCACGGTGTGGCTGGACGACCGGGGGCGGATGAGCACCGGCCGGCCGAGCTGGCTGTCGGTGCCGCTGTTCGCCCTGCCCGTCCCGTTCGCCGCGTACGGCGCGGTGTTCCTGGGCCGCTGGACGGCCGAGGACCTGCGGGAGCGCTGGCGCCGGGCGAAGGCGTCCTGAACGGGCCGCTCGTGTAAGGACGTTGAGGGATTCGGGAGTCCGCACGGAACGGGCCGAGATAGACAGTCCATCGACATATGTCGCCTGACTGCCTATTGTGGGGGCTGCGACGCGACGCCCTGCGCCGCCGCACCCCCGTACCCGCACGCGAGAGGACCGCCGTGCCCCAACATCCGCGCACCGCCCGCGCGTTGGCCGTCGCCGCCACCACGGTGGCGCTGGCCCTGACCGCGCCGACCGCCCTGGCCGCCCCGGCCCCGACCCCGACGCTGAGCGCGGACGCCGACCCGGTGCCCGCCCTGGTGGCGGGTCAGGACACCGCCACGCCACAGCTGGTGACCGGCCTGGACGAGCCCGCCCCCGGCGACCCGGTCCAGGCCGCCCGGGCCCACCTCGCGGCCCACCCCGAGCGGTACCGCATCGACACCGGCGAGCTGACCGAACTCGCCTCCACCCCCGGCCCGGACGGCCGGCGAACCGTCAGGTTCGAGCAGCGCCACGGCGGGATCCCCGTCCTCGGCGGCCAGTACCTGGTGCACCTGACCGGGCAGGGCGCCGGCCAGAAGGTCGAGTCGGCGGGCGGGCGCTACTTCACCGGCCTGACCGCCCCCACCACCCCCGCCGTCCCGGCCGAGGCGCTGCGCCGCACCGCGATCGACTCGCTGGCCGACCCCCGGCAGCGCACCGGCGCCACCGCCGAGGACCTCGGCGCGGTCGTGCTGCCCGGCGGCCCCGGCCGTCTGACCGAGCACTACACCGTGCGCCCCGCGGACGGCGGCGCCGCCCGCGAGGTGTACGTGGACGCCACCGCCGGCACCGTCGCCCTCACCCACGACGCCCGCGCACCCCGCCCGGCGAACGGCCGAGGGGACAGCCCGGCGAACGGTCGAGCGAGCGGCCGAGCGAACAGCCCGGCGAACGGCCCGACCTTCGACCGGAAGGCCGCGCAGGCCCCCGCCGACGGCCTCCAGCCCGCCGACGGCACCGCCCCCGACGCCCACGGCCGCGCCACCGCACTGCACATCGCCAAGCGCCCCGACGGCACCTACCAGCTCACCGACCTCACCCGCCCCGCCGCCATCACCACCTACGACGCGGCCGGCCGCGACGCGGGCGACTTCGACGGCACCGTCCCGGCCGACGCCGTCCCCGCCTCCTCCCCCACCCCCGACTTCCCCGCCGCCACCGGGGACGACGGCGCCACCGACGCCCACGTCAACGCCGGGATCGTGTACGACTTCTACCGCGACCGGCTCGGCCGCGACGGCCTGGACGGCCAGGGCGGCCCGATCGTCTCCGTGGTCAACGTCAGCGACCACGGCGGCCCGTTCGCCAACGCGTTCTGGGACGGCGGGAAGATGGTCTACGGCGCCCTCCCCGGCCGCTACCCCTTCTCCGCCGCCCTGGACGTCTCCGGGCACGAGATGACCCACGCCGTCATCGACCACACCGCGAGCCTGGTCTACTTCGGCCAGTCCGGCGCCATGAACGAGGCCCTCGCCGACTACTTCGGCAACGCCATCGAGGTCACCGCCCGCGGCGTGTCCATGGACGACCCCACCGCCCCGCTGCTGGGCGAGTCCCTGTGCCGCACCGGCACCCCGCAGGAGTGCGCGGACCGCCGCCTGGACGACCACCGCACCACCGTGAAGGACTACCTGGGCACCCTGGACGTCGACGCGGGCGGGGTTCACCTGAACTCCACCATCTTCGGCGGCGCCCTGTGGGACGTGCGGCGCGCCCTCGATCCGCTCACCGCCGACCGGGTCGTCTACCACGCCCTCGCCGACTACCTCACCCCCACCGACGACTTCCTCGCCGGGCGCAACGCGGTGCTGGCCGCCGGCCGCGCCCAGGGCCTGGACGCCCGCCAGCTGCGCGCCGTCGCCGCCGCGTTCGACGCCCACGGGATCCGGGCCGGCTGGCAGCAGCGGCTCGGCACGGACGCCCGCACCCTGCTGACGGACATCCCCAACAGCATGTCCAGCCCGGTCGCCGCCAACGGGCACTGGGTGATCCTGACCAACGGGCCCGACGGCAACGGGCTGTACACCGGAACCGTCGACGGCCGCGGCAAGCCCGTACGGCTCAGCCCCCAGGACGGGCGCTTCCACAGCTGGGCGGCCACCGACGGCACCACCGCCGTCTGGGAGGCCCAGGGCGGCTCCGGCGGCCCGGGCAAGGAGATCCTGACCGCCCCGCTCAGCGGCGCCGGCCCGGTGCGCAGCCTGCTGCGCACCACCGACAGCCTCGACGGGCTCCAGGTCTCCGGCCCGGACATCGCCTACGCGCTCACCGACACCGCCGGCCGCACCCACTTGTACCTGATCCACGACGGGGCGCCGGCGGTCGAACTCCCGCTGCCCGCGGGGCACGGCCTGTCCGGCCTGACCCTGCGCGACGGCCTGCTCGGCTGGACCGAGACCTGGCAGGACGGCGGTCAGCAGGTGAACGCGCCGACCGTCTACTCCGTCGCCGCCGGGAAGGTCACCGCCCAGTACACCGCGCACGCCCCGGCCGGCTCCGGGCCGAGCCGCACCTCCTCCACCCTGCTGGCGGGCGGACGCCTGGTGTGGCTGGACACCCCCGCCGACCCGGCCGGGCGCAGCACCATCCGCTCGGGCGCGGTGGACGGCTCGGGGATCGTCGACGTGCTGCCCGCGAGTTCCCCGCAGGCCCCCCGGTCCGCCACCCTGACCGCCTCCGACCAGGCCGTCAGCTACCAGCTGACCTCGGCGAAGCCGGCCGGCGGCTGGACCAACGCCGCGATGCCCAAGCTGTGGCAGGTGCCGCTGGCGGGCGGCGAGCCGCGGCGGATCTCCTGCGACCGGGGCGGCCAGTACGCGGTGGCCGCCGACCGGGGCACCCGGGTGGTGTGGCTGGACGCCACGGCCGGGCGGGCCGACCTGGTGACCCGGGAGCGGCCGGCGGGCGGCTGCTGAGCGTCTCGCGTCGGACGGCGGCGGGGCCGCGGGGTGATCGTGCCCCGCGGCCCCGCCGCCTTCCCTGCTGTCCGTACCGTCTGGGCCGTCCGGGCTGTCAGCGCCGCCAGGGCCGTCCGGGTGGGGGCCGGTTCAGAGCCAGCCGCGGCGGGCGGCCTGGACGCCGGCCTGGAAGCGGGTGGTGGCGCCGAGGTGGGCGAGCAGGGTGGAGACCCGGCGCACCACGGTGCGCCGGCCCAGGCCCAGGCGGCGGGCGATGGCGTCGTCGGTGGCGCCGGAGGCCATCAGGGTCAGGATGCGGCGGTCGCGGTCGTCGATGCGCAGGTCGACGTCGGTCACGGTGGCCGGTACGGCCAGGCGCCACAGCGTCTCGAAGACCGCGGCCAGGGCGGTGAGCAGGCCGGAGGGGCGGATCAGCAGGGAGACGACGCCCTCGCGGTCGTCGGCGGGCAGGGTGACGATGGCCAGGTCCTCGTCCCCGACGGCGAGTTTGAGCGGTGGCTCGGCCAGGGTGCGGGCCTGTTCCCCGGCTTCGACCATCCGCGCCATGTTCGGTCCGGCGACCGGGTCCTCGAAGGCGCCGCCGTGGTAGATGACCCGGTACGCCACGCCCGCGGCCATCCGGCGGCGCTGCAACTCCTCCTGGTCGAGGTAGTGGGCGCGGCTGCCGGAGTACGGCGGCACGTCGATCACCCGGACCTGGTGACGGGCCGCCAGCTGGAGGCGGTTGCTGGCCGCGAGCACCTCGGCGGGCTCCTCCACGACCTCCAGCGGGCCGTAGGCGCCGGCGTCGCGGCGGGCGTAGCGGTAGAGGCGTTCCAGTTCGGCGCCGGCCCGGCGGGCGGTGGCCTGGCGCAGGGCGTCTCGCTGGAGGACGGCCTCGACGACCCGGTCGGGGGGCAGGGCCTCCCAGGCGTGGTCGCGGTCGTCGGCGCTGCGGGTGGTGTCGAAGGCGACGGCGGCGCCGTCGTCGGCGAGGTCGCGCAGGACGGCCAGCACGGTGTCCGTGTCCAGGCCCGTCTCGGCGGCGAGTTGGTGCGGGTGGACGCGGGGCCGGGCGACCAGGCTGCGGTAGACGCGGCCGCGCTCGCTGTCGGGATCCAGCACGTCGTGCACGGGCGCCCCCTGGTGTCCTGTCGTGTCGTGTCGTCCGGTCCCCGGCGCCGGGCGGGGCCGGGGTGTCTGCCCGTGGCGGCGACGGTGACGCAGGCGGTGACGCCGACGCCGGCGGTGGCGCACCTGCGCCAGTGGCCCAGGTGGGCCGCCTGGCGCTCTGGCGGTGGCCGGGTCGCCTCGCGAGAGTTGTCGATGCTCAGACAGACCCTGAGTCTCGCACAGGCCCGCCGACGACGAGGACGCCCATGACCCCTGCCCCGCTCCGGCGCGCCCGAGCGGCCCTCGCCGCCCTGGCCGCCCTGCTGCTCCCGCTCGCCGCACCCGCGGCGGCGGCTCCGGTTCCCGTGCCCGCCTCCGCCGCCGCACCCGGGCCGCCGCCGCTGACCGACGGCTCCGGGCTCACCCAGGTCGGCGCCGCCACCGGCAGCGCCACCAACTTCGTCATCACCGTCACCACGCCCCAGGTCGCCGGGCCGCACACCATCCGCATCCTGCTGCCCGCCGACTACGCCGCGCGGCCGGACCGGCGCTACCCGGTGTTCTACTTCCTGCACGGCGCCGCCGACGGCCCGGACGACCCGGCGCTGGCCTACCCCGCCCTGACCGCCGCCCAGTCGATGATCACCGTCATCCCGGACGGCGGACTGCGCGGCTGGTACACCGACTGGCTCGACCAGGGCACCGCCGCCGGGGCGCAGAACTGGGAGACCTTCCACCTGAACCAGGTCGTCCCGTTCGTCGACGCCAACCTGCGCACCCTCACCGACCGCGCCCACCGGGCCGTCGGCGGCCTGTCCATGGGCGGGTTCGGCGCCCTGCACTACGCCCAGGACCGCCCCGAACTGTTCGGCCAGGTGCTCACCATGTCCGGCGCGGACGACCTGTCGGCCAACGAGATGATCATCCGCGGCGCCGTCGTCGCCATGCTCACCAACGCCGGCACCGTGCTGTGCGGACCCAGCGACGGACACCCGTGCGGCTGGAACTACGGCCCCGCCGTCTCCAGCGACGCGGTCTTCGGCAGCCCCTACCCGGTGCTCAACGCCGACTGGCGCTGGAACGCCGCCGACCCCGGCGCCCGCGCGGCCCTGCTGGCCCACACCGGCATCGCCGTCTACACCGGCAACGGCAACGGCAGCACCGGGGACATGGAGTTCTGGGCCGAGGGCACCGCCAAGCGCTTCAAGGACGCCCTGGACGCGGCCGGCCTGCCGTACCGCTACGTCGACTACGGCGACGGCACCGGCTGGGGCGCCGACTGCCACGGCGGCCACACCGCGGGCTGCTGGGCGCAGGACCTCGTGGACTACGTCCCGCGCCTGGAGACGGCCTTCGCCGCCGCCTGACCGCGCCTCACCTCTCCCCCCTACGAAACTCCCTACGAACCCCCCGCGAAAGGACCCCTTCTCCATGCCCTCCACTCCCACCCCGGCGTCGCGCACGGCGCCCTGGCTGCGACTGCTGGCGGCCGTCCTGACGGCCTGCTGCGTCGCGCTGGGCCTGGCCGCCGCGCCCGCCCTCGCCGCGCCCTCGACAGCGGGTACCGCCGCCGCCTGTCCCTCACCCCAGCAGTGCCTGACCATCAAGTCGCTCAGCAACGGCCGCCAACTCGACGTCCAGAACGGCAACACCGGCGACGGCGCCTACATCGTCACCAACTCCGCGCCCGGCTACCACCAGTCCTGGCACCTGAGCGTCGACCCCTCCGACTACTCCTTCACCATCGTCAACAACGACACCGGCAAGTGCGTCGACCTGGCCTTCTTCACCCCCGCGCTGCGCCAGCAGACCTGCGCCGGGCAGGCCAGCCAGCGCTGGTTCTTCCAGCCGGTGCCGAACGCCGACGACGCGTTCATGATCCGCCACCAGGGCGACAACACCTGCCTGGACCTGCTGCTCGGCGGCAACTACGACGACGCCTGGACCGACCAGTACGGCTGCAACGGCACCGCCAACCAGCAGTGGTCCACCGGCTTCCCGTCGGCCGCCCGCAACCTGGCCGTCGACCACGCCGCCAAGCAGTGCGAGAAGGACACCTCCAGCTGCTCCTGGGCCGTGCGGAGCGAGGCCCCCGCCGCGCCGCTGGCGCGCTCCTGCGTCTCCTCGGTCTGGTTCAACAACACCTCTGGCACCGTCCAGCAGTCCTTCTCGGTCACCGACGAGAGCGGCTGGTCGAACAGCATCGGCACCAGCCTGACCTCCACCATCTCCGGCGGCGCCCCGACCGCCCTGACCGCGACCATCACCTCGGCGCTGTCCTTCACCAACGAGTGGCACGGGTCCAGGAGCGTCAACAACGCCGTCGTGGTCTCCGTCCCGCCCCAGCAGTACGGCTGGGTGACGCTGGCCGAGGTCGCCCGCAAGGTCACCGGCAGCTGGACCTTCGACACCCACGGCTTCCCCTGGACGGCCGACGACACCATCACCGTCCCGGTCACCTCGGACCCGAACGCCGGCCCCACCCTCTACGTCGCCAACACCAACTCGACCTTCACCAGCTGCAGCTGACGCTCCGTCAATTCCTCTGCCGCCGCCCGTGCTTCGCCGGGCGGCGGCTCGGCGCTCCCCGACGTCCAGCCGACCGGACGGAAGCTAGGCGTCCAGGAGTGCCGGCACCCCGCGCACCGGGCGGGGCGGGAAGGCCCGCGGCCCGAACGTCATGCGCGGGTGATCTCGACCTTCGTGATCACCACGTCCTCCACCGGGCGCTCGCCGTCGGTGGGGGCGGCGGCGACCGCGTCCACCACGGCCTTGGAGGCGGCGTCGGCGACCTGCCCGAAGATGGTGTGCTTGCGGTTGAGGTGGGCGGGGGTGCCCACCGTGATGAAGAACTGCGAACCGTTCGTCCCCGGGCCGGAGTTGGCCATGGCCAGCAGGTACGGCTTGGTGAAGAACAGCTCCGGGTGGAACTCGTCCGCGAAAGCGTAGCCCGGCCCGCCGGTGCCGGTGCCGGTCGGGTCGCCGCCCTGGATCATGAAGCCCTTGACCACCCGGTGGAACGTCGTCCCGTCGTAGTACGGGCCGCTGCCCGGCTCCCCGGTCCGCGGGTCGGTGTACTCCCGGGCGCCCTCGGCGAGTTCGACGAAGTTGCGGACCGTCTTCGGGGCGTGGAACGGGAACAGTTCCAGCCGGATCGGGCCCGCGGTGGTGTGCAGGGTGGCGAACCGGGCGTGGGCCACGGGTGACTCCTCTTGCTCGTCCTTGTTCGGTGTTCGGAGGGGAATCCTGGCACAGTGAGGGATTCGTGGCCGAACCGGCGAGGGAACAGAGGGGGCCGTCATGGTCGGAGTGGCGCTGGTCGGGGTGCTGGTGCTGGTGCTCGCCGGGTGCGGGTGCGTGGTGTGGGCCGAGCGCGGCGGGCCGCGCTGGGCGCGCGCCGTGGCGGCGGTGACGCTCGCCGCGGGCGAGCTGCTGCGGCGCGACGCCCGGCGACGGCGGCGCGAGCGGCGGCGCCTGGGCGGGAAGAGCAGCGGCGAGGGCGGCGGGGACTGAGCGGTGGCGGACATGACGGACATGACGGATGTGACGGACGAGCAGCGGTTGCGGCGGCTCTTCGCGGGGGCGCTGGACGGCGCCCTGGCCGGGCGCGGGGTGGTGACCTGCCTGGGCCTGGACGACCCCACCGAGGACGCGCTGTGGGCGGTGTACGACACCGCGATCGGTTACCGCGCCGGCCCGGAAACGGTCGAGGAGCTGGTGGCGGCCGCCCACCGGGTCTTCGAGGGGCAGCTGGACGGCAGCAACGCGGCGCGGTGGCGCGAGCACCTGGCCCGCAGGCTCGCCGAGCGCGGGCGCTGACGCCCCGGAACATTGCCGGCCCCGCAGGCCGGGCCGACGCCGTGTCACGCCCGTCGGTGACAGGCCCTAGGGTGGGGCGGGTGAGCTTCCACCTGGTCGTCGGATACGGGCCCGCCGGGGCCGCCACCGCCCGCCTGCTGGCCGAACAGGGCCACGAGGTCCGGGTCGCCACCCGCACCGGGCACCCCGCCGCCCCCGCCGACGGCGTCGAACACCTCGCGCTGGACGCGAGCGACCCCGTACGGCTGGCCCAGGCCGCGCGCGGCGCCGTCGCGATCCACGGCTGCGCCGCACCCCCTCTGCCCCAGTGGGCCGGGCAGTGGCCCGCGCTCGCCTCCTCGCTGTGCGCGGCCGCCGAGGACAGCGGCGCCGTCCTGGTCATGCTCGGCAACCTGTACGGCTACGGCCCGGTCGACGGCCCGATGACCGAGGACCTGCCGCTCGCCGCCACCGGCCCCAAGGGCCGTGTCCGCGCCGCCGCCTGGGAACAGGCCCTGGCCCTGCACCGGGCCGGGCGGATCCGCGCCGTCGAGGTACGGGCCTCCGACTTCTTCGGCCCCGGCGTCACCGACGGAGGCCACCTCGCCTCCCGCGCACTGCCCGCCCTGCTGACGGGCCGCCCGGTCACCGTCCTCGGCGACCCGGACACCCCGCACAGCTGGACCTACCTGCCCGACGTCGCCCGGGCCATGGCCGAACTCGCCACCGAGGAAGCCGCCTGGGGCCGCCCCTGGCACGTCCCCACCGCCCCCGCCCTGCCCGCCCGCACCATGCTCGAACAGCTCGCCGCCGAAGCCGGCACCGGCCCCGTCACGGTGCGCCGCCTCTCCCCCGCCCTGCTCGCCGTGGCCGGCCTGCTCTCCCCCTTGCTGCGCGAACTGCGGGAAGTCCGCTACCAGTTCGACCGGCCCTTCGTCATGGACTCCACCGCCTACGAGGCCGCCTTCACCGTCGGCGCCACCCCGCTGGAGGAGCAGCTCGCGGCAACGGTCGCCTGGTGGCGCGAGCGCTCATAGGCCTGTTCCGGGCTCAGCACTCCTTGAGCCAGTGCCCCTGGAGCCGGTCTTGAGTCAGTGTTCCTTGAGGCCGTCCGCACCCCGGTACCCGGCCGGCACCCCGTCGGCGATGATCACATCGGCCACCATGTGCCGGGTGCGCAGCGGCAGGATCTCCCGGTACGCGGGCGAGTCGTACCAGGCCCGGGCCCGCTCGTAGTCCGGGAACTCGATCAGGATCAGCCCGAGCGGCCCCCAACTCCCCTCCGGGTTCTCGAACCTGCCCCCGTGGACGACGAAGCGCCCACCGAACCCGTCGAGCGTGGCGTCGATCCGCTCCAGGTACTCGACGATGTCGGGGCACATCTCGGCGGAGTGGACCTGGGCGAGGGCGTAGGCGGGCATCTGCTGCTCCCGGTGTGCGTCGGAGTGGGTCGGTGTCTCCGACGGTAGGGCGCGGCCGGGCCCTGGCGAATCAGTCACGCATCGGTATCGGCGGGCGTGACGTACGCACACCCTGATGGTTCGTGTAGCATCCGGCCGGCTCGAATACTTGATCGACACGAAGAGGGGTGGGGCAGATGCCGGAGAACACGGAGGACGGCCCGCAGGACGGCAGAACGACGCCGTGGCGCCGACGGGCCCTCGCCGCCACGGCGGGGGCGTGCGCCCTCGGCGGAGCGCTGCTGCTCACGGGTTCGCCGAGGCCCGCCCCGGCGGCGCCGGACGCGGTGGCCACGTCGGGCCCCTCGCCGGCTGCCTCGACGCCGGCCTCGCCTTCGACGCCCTCCGCCTCGCCCTCCACCGCACCCTCCGCCTCGCCCCCCTCGCCCTCGACCGAGGCGCCCACGGTCGCACCGGCGGCCGACGAGACCGAGGCCGCGCCCGAACCGGACACCACCCACCGGGCCCCGGCCCCCACCAAGCCCTCGCCGGCCCGCCCCCAGCCGTCGGCCCCGGCCCCGGCCCAGGCCCAGGCCCAGGCGGCGAAGCCATCCACGAGCAAGGAGGCCCCCGCTCCCGCTCCCGAGCGGACCGTCCCACCCCGACCGACCCCGCCGCCCATCGCCCCGGTCCGGACCGACACCCCGTGCCCGCCCGGCCAGGCCATCACCTACCTCGGCTGCCGCCCCATCGGACCGGTCATCACCCTCGGCCCGACCAGCCCGCACTCCTGATCCCCTCGGCCGAGCCCCTCGGCGGTCAGTCCCACCAGAAGTGCCACTGGTGGGCGCCGACCAGCTCCTCGGCGTAGGCGGTGAGACTGCCGGCGCCCTGGTGGATCCGGTCGGGGCAGAAGGCGGCGTGCTCGGCGGCCAGCGGAAGGGCCTCGGCGGGGGTGGCCGGTGGCACCGGGACGCTCAACTGGAGGGTGTCGAAGCCCACTTCGACCAGCTGGGCGCCGAAGCGGCGCTCCCAGTCGGCGAGCACAGCGGCGATCTTGGCGGTGTCGCCCTCGTGGTTGGCCGGTCCGGTCCACCCACAGACGGCCAGCGCCTCGGCGCCACTGCGGGCCCGCACCAGCCCGAGCCGCACGTCCTTGACGGACTGCAGCACATCGGCCAGCCCCCGGGCCTCCACGCCGGCCGCACCCTAGGGGACGGTGACGGCGTGACGCTGCCGGACCGGACGTACGGCGCCGCAGGCGTCCATGTGGCGAGCGTGACGATGGCCGGGCCGGTAGCGCCGGGCACGGCCTTCGATCCGGACGTCATCGCCGGGCACTACTGGCGGCTGCACACCCGGCCGCGGGAGGCCTGGGAGCACGAGGTGGTGCACGGCGGCTGAACCACCCGCTGGCTGGGGTCAGTTGCCCGGGTGGGCGGCGGCCCAGCCGTGTTCGAGCAGGGCGAAGGCCTCGTCGGCGGCCCGGCGCGGGTCGGGGGCGCGCAGGATGAGGCTGCGGGCCTCCAGGGCGAAGCGGGCCAGGGCGGCGCAGCCGATGTCGTCCCCGGGTGCGCCGACGGCTTCGGCGATGGCCTGCGCCAGGGCTGCTTCGTGGCGGGTCCACATGCGGTGGGCGTAGTCGCGCAGGGCCGGGGTGTCCTGGACGAGGCGGGTGAAGTCGGCGAACTGCGGGTGCGCGGTGTGGACGGCGTACTGGGCCTGGCCCTGGAGGAGGTGGTCACGCAGGGCCTGCGGGATCGAGCGGCCCGGGGGGCGTTCGCGCACGGCGGCGACGAGGGCCGCCTCGAGGTCGTCCTCCTGGTCGAAGAGCAGGGCTTCCTTGCCGGGGAAGTGCTTGAACAGGGTGGTCACCGAGACGTCGGCGCGGTCGGCGACGTCCTTGACGCCGACCTGGTCGTAGCCGTGTTCGAGGAAGAGTTCGAGGGCGGCGTCGGCCAGGGCCTGGCGGGTCTGGGCCTTCTTGCGCTCGCGGCGCCCGGTCGGTTCGGTCACGCGCCCCACTCTATCCCGGAGTGGATTCACTGCGAAAGTGTAGTCATTGCACTTATTGAGCGACTGTGCTTTCTTGATGGTGCCGCCGGGCTCCTCGGCGACCCATCGCCCACCCACCTCCGGAGGGAACTCCCGTGAACCCCGCAGCCCGTGAACCCCGCATCGCGATCGTCGGAGCCGGCCTCGGCGGCCTCACCTGTGCCCGCGTCCTCCAGCGGCACGGCCGCCGCGTCACCGTGCTCGAACGCGAGGCCTCCGCCGACGCCCGCCCCCAGGGCGGCAGTCTCGACCTGCACGCCGACAGCGGCCAGGCCGCCCTGCGCGCGGCGGGCCTGCTCGAACGCTTCCACGCCCTCGCCCGCCCCGAGGGCGACGAGTGGCGCGTGCTCGACCCCGCCACCGGCGCCCTCCTGAACCAGCAGCCGCCCTCCCCCGACGACGGCAACGGCGGCAACGGCGGCAACGGCGGCCGGCCGGAGATCGACCGGGGCCAACTGCGCGGCCTGCTCCTGGACTCGCTCGACCAGGACACCGTGCGGTGGGACCGCGCCGTCAGCCGGGTCGCCCCGCAGCCGGACGGCACCGCGCGGCTGCACTTCGCCGACGGCACCGCCGAGGACTTCGACCTGGTGGTCGGCGCCGACGGCGCCTGGTCCCGGGTGCGACCGGCCCTGTCGGACGCCGTGCCCGGCTACACCGGCGTCACCTTCGTCGAGACCGGGTTCGACCGCTGCGACACCCGCCACCCCGACCTGGCCCGGCTGGTCGGCAACGGGTCACTGCTGGCCAAGGGCACCGGCCGCTCCCTCGTCGCCCAACGCAACAGCAACGGCCACATCCGCGCCTACATCGCCTTCCGCGCGCCCCAGGACTGGCACCGGGCCACCGGCGTCGACCTCGCCGACCGGACGGCCGTACGCGCCCACCTGCTCCGGCTGTTCGACGGCTGGGACGAGAGCCTGCGCTCCCTCCTGCGCGACAGCGACCACGGCTTCGCCAACCGCCCCCTGTTCGTGCTGCCCGCCCCGCACACCTGGCAGCACGTCCCCGGCCTCACCCTGCTCGGCGACGCCGCCCACCTGATGCCCCCGGTCGGCCTCGGCGCCAACCTCGCCATGCTCGACGGCGCCGACCTCGCCCACGCCCTCACGGCCGGCCCCGACCTCGACGCCGCCGTCCGCGCCTACGAGGACGTCATGCTGCCGCGCTCGGCCGAGGCCGCGACGGCCAGCGCGCGGGGACTCGACCACCTCGTCCCGGCGGCGACGGGCCGCTGAGCCGGCCGGCCCGGGTGGCGGGCCCTCAGGCCCGGGGCAGGGAAGAGCGGGTGCGTCTGCGTCCCGGCAGGACCGACCACCCCGACCAGAGCGGCGGCACCCTCGGCCGCACGCCCACCACTCCGACGCCTCAGCGACCCGCCCAACCGACCTGCCCGGCTGCCCGGCCGCCGGGAGCCTCAGGCCCAGAGGCAAGGACGAGCGGATGCGCCAGCAGGCCCCGGCGGCCCGGCCGTTGGGGGCGAGATCCTGCAAGGTGGGCCGCGGCGAGGGCGGAGGCGAGCCGGCCGAGGGTGGCGGCACCGGAGAGGACGACGTCGGCCCCCGGCCGGGCGGCGGCCGCCGCCAGGGCGAGCGCGTCGGAGGTGGTGGCGGTGCGGGTGGGAGGCGGCCCGGCCGGACGGGGCCTCAAGCCCAGGGCAGGGAGGAACGGGTGCGCCAGTAGGCGTCGGCGGGTCCGGCCATCGGGGCCAGGGCGGCGAGGTCCTGCGGGGTGGGTCGCAGGCGGTCCGCGGTGAGGTTGGAGGTGAGCTGGTCGAGGGTGGCGGCGCCGGAGAGGACGACGTCGGCCCAGGGCTGGGCGGCGGCCGCGGCCAGGGCGAGCGCGTCGGGGGTGGTGGCGGTGCGGGTGGCGAGGGTGCGCAGGGGGGCGGTGTCGTCACCGGTGGCGTTGCGGCCGGCGAGGCGGCCGTTGGCCATGCCCTCCTTGACGACGACGAGCCAGCCGGCCCGGTGGGCCTCGGCGAGGGCGGGGGCGGCGGAGGTCTCCAGCAGGTTCCAGGTGGCCTGGACGGCGGTGAACAGCGGGCGGCCGCCGACCGTGACGGCCAGGGCCCGGCGGATGGTGTCGGCCTGGGTGGGGCCGCTGGTGGACAGGCCGACCCGGACGCCCTCGGCGGCGAGCGCGGCCAGGCGCTCGTGCAGGGCCGGGTCGGTGAGGGCGGGACTGTCGGCGGTGACCGAGTGGACCAGGTAGACGTCCAGGCGGGCGCCGAGCAGGGCGCGGGTCTCGCGGATCTGACGGTCGTACACCGCCGTCGAGTGCTCCTTGACCTCGTGCGCGCCGACGCCGCTGGCGCGCCAGTCCGCCGTGTAGGTGTAGCCCCACTTGCTGCCGACCGTCACTTCGGCCGCGGCCTCGGGGTGTTCGGCGAGCCACTGGGCGAGGAACTCCTCGGCGCGGCCGTAGGAGCGGGCGGTGTCGAAGTAGCGCACACCGGCCGCGTAGGCGGCGTCGAGCAGGGCGTGGGTGCGTTCGCGCAGGGCCTCGACGGTGCGGTCGGCGGGCAGGTCGGCGGCGCGTCCGAGGGTGATGTAGCCGGGCCGGCCGACCGCCGCGGTGCCCAGGCCCAGGCGCGCGGGCTGCGGGCGGGCGGGGGCCTGGGCGGCGGCTGCGGTGGCGGGGTCGGTCGGCATGCTGGTTCTCCTCGGGCGGCGCGACGGTGCTCACCTGCGACTTTAGGGGAGCCGTGGCGACGGGGTGCCGGCGGCCGGTGGCGCGGCCGGTTGGCGCGCCCGGCCGGTGGTGCGCCCGGCCGCTCCCGGCGGCCACCGCCGCTACCCGGTGACGCGCACCTCCGGCTCCACCGACTGGTCCAGCCGCAGGACGAAGTTGACGTAGTCCCGGGGCTTGCCCGGCCAGTGGCGGTCGTTGCTGGTGAGCAGTCGGCTGCGGATGCCGTCGCGTTCGGTGAGCGGCCCGGGGGTGGTGCGCAGGTTGGGCTGCCAGCCGTGGCCGCGGGGGTGGTGTTCGAGGGTGAGGGTCCAGCTGTCGGCGTCGACCTCCAGGACGGCGCCGGGCCGGCCGGGGAGCACCAGGGTGCCGGACGGGCCCCGGACGACCGCCCGTTGGTCGTAGTCGGCGTTGCGGCCGACCACGGTGATCCGCCAAGCGCCGTGGAACCTGAGCACGTTCGCCCTCCCGCCCTCGCGGCGCGCCCGCCCGACGGCGCGCCCCTCGTCGGGTTCAACGGATGCGGGGCGTACCGGGGATCAAACGGAGGGTGACCGGACGGCGACGGGCTCGGCGGTGTGGGCGAGGGCCGGGTAGCCGTGGGCGGTGAGGACGAGGTCGGCGTAGCGCCGGTTCTCCAGGGGGACGCCGTGGCGTCGCAGCAGGTCGAACAGTTCGGCCAGCTGGCGGGGTTCGGTGCCGCGCGGCAGTCCGTCGGCGGTGGTGCCGAGGACGCCGATGACCGGTCCGCGGACGCGTTCGGTGCGGTCCGCTCGTTCGGTGCGGTCGGCGGAGGCGGACGCGTCGGGGGCCGACCGGACCGTCCGGGCCGTGCGGGCGGCCCGGACGGTCCGGGCGGGGACCAGGCGCAGCAGGAGGACGAGCCGGGCGGCGCCGGTGTCGGGGTCCTCGTCGGTCTCCATGGTGAGGCCGACGATGTCCTGCCAGTGGTGGCGGCGCGGGAGGAAGGCCCGCACCAGGGTGAGGCCTTGGGCGTCGGCGCGCAGCCAGAAGCCGTAGGGGACGGGCAGGGCGGTGCCGAGGACGGCGGTGCCGGACAGCAGGAGGGCGGGGGCGGCGCCGAGGTGGGCGGCGACGCCGGTCCGGGCGAGCACGACGCCCATGGCGAGGGCCAGGACGCATCCGGCGGGGGCGCCGGCGGCCCGCCACAGGAAGGCCAGCCGTACGGTCTGCGGGGCGGCGGGCGGCACCGGCGGGTGCGGTGGTTCCGGCGCTGCGGTGTGGCCGCGCGGTGTGGTGTCCACGGGTGCCCCCTTCTCGCGTCGTGCCGTCGGGGGGTGCGGCCGGTCGGGCCGCCCCCACCGGGTGGCGGTACGGCGGTACGGCGGTACGGCAGTGCAGCGGCACGGCGGGGTGCCCTGGCCCGGTGTGTCGACGCCGTGCGGTCTCACGGGAGTCGGCCCTTCCGTCCGGGGCGCGCCGAGGTCGGTTCGGGCGGTCCGGCGGGGAACGGCAAGTGCTGTCGGAACGAGATGGGGTGACGGTGCGTCAGGTCGTGTCGGCGGCGCCTGTGGGCTGCCCGTCCAGGATGTCAGCCGACGCTACGCGGGTCAACTGGCGTTGATTGCGGGTATCTTCGGATCCACGCCAGCTGATGCCGTTCGGCTATCGTGACCTGGCCGGCCCTGCCGCCCGTCGAGGTCGCGGAGCGGAGGGCCCGGGCGTGAGGAAGGTGGGGCATGACGGAGTCGACGGGGGACGGCGTTCAGGTGGAACCGCAGGGTGCGTCGCCGCAGCCGGACGCGCGCCCGCAGGAGCCCGAGGACGGATCCGTGAACGAGGGCGGCGACGGGGACGGCCCGGCGGGCGCCGGGGCGAGCGGCCTGGCGGCGCGGATCGAGGGGCTGTTCCACACCGTCCGCCGCCCCGACCGCGAGCAGTACACCAACGAGGAAGTGGCCCGGGCCTGCCGCGAGGCGACCGGGGAGTCCTTCTCCACCACCTACCTGTGGCAGTTGCGCACCGGGCGCCGGGACAACCCGACCAAACGCCACCTGGAGGCGCTGGCCCAGTTCTTCCAGGTCCCGCCCGCGTACTTCTTCGACGAGCGGCAGGGCGCCGAGATCGCCAAGGAGCTGGCCCTGCTCGGCGCACTGCGCGACGCGGGCGTGCGCAGCCTGGCGCTGCGGGTGGTGGGCCTGTCGCCGGAGGGCCTGGACACCGTCAGCGAGCTGGTCGACGTGATCGCCCGCCGGGACGCGGCGCGCAAACGCCCCATGTCCTGAACCCGGGGCCGGGGAGGCAGCGGGTCCGCCAGAGCGCGGGGCGACAGGACCGCCGGACGCACGTGCGGATGCGTCGGCGGGTGGAACCGTAGGGGTGGAGCGGTGAGGGGAGCTCGGCTTGTGGGGTGACTTATGGGGTGGCCGGGGCTACCGGTCCACGCTGCGGCGCTGTCGCCGGATGGCCGAACAGCTGGAGCTGCCGAGCCCGTTCGACCCGGTGGTGCTGCTGGAGCGGCTGGCCGTACGGCGCGGACGCCCGATCGAACTGCTGCCGGTGACGGCCCGTCCGAACGCCCCCTGCGGGCTGCTGGTCTCGACCCTGGAGGCGGACTACATCCTGTACGCGGCGGACACCGGGGTGCTGCACCAGCGGCACATCCTGGTGCACGAGATCGCGCACCTGCTGCTCGACCACGCCGGCTCCGCGCCACTGGCCCCGGCCGCCGCGCTGCTGCCCAACCTCTCCCCCGCGCTGGTGCAGCGGGTGCTGGGGCGCACCAGCTACGACGAGCCGCAGGAGCGGGAGGCGGAGCTGCTGGCCTCGCTGATCCTCAGCCGGGCGGAACGGGCGGACGCCGCCGACCAGCCGGGGCCGGCACCGGCCCACGGGTCGCTGGACGCACTGGGCGTCCTGCTGGCCGCCGGTCGGCACGGCGACGCGGGCCGGGCCGCGGCGCGGCAGGACTTCGCGAAGGACTCCACGGCGGACTCCACGGAGTCATTCGCGAAGGACTCCGTGGCGGACGGCCCGGGCCCCGACGGCGGGCCGCAGGCGGGCCGGACGTGAGCGACCTCGCCCTCTACCCCGTCGGACTGTTCTTCGTGCTCAGCGCCGCCCACTTCGCCCGCAGCCGGATCGAATCCCGCGCCACCGCCCGCTACACCTGCTACGGCACGGCCCTGCTGGGTTCCGCCCTGCTGGTGCTCGCCCCGCCGACGGTGGGGGCGGTGCGGGCCACCGGTCTCCCGGTCCTGGCGGTGCTGGTGATCGTGCTCGGCGACGGGCTGCGCGACGGCGCCGCGGCGGCGATGCGGCTGCTCGCGCCGGCGCTGCGGGCCGCCGACGCGGGAGCCACCCACCCGGGAGCCGGCGGGCGGGCCGGGCCGGTACGGCGCGAGGTCCGGGGCGGACTGGCCCTGCTGGCCGGGGTGCTGGGCCTGCGGCTGGCGCTGATCACCGCCGCAGCGCCGGGCCTGGTGGGCGAGGACCTGACGGTGGGGCCCGAACTGTCCGCGCGCCTGGCGCTGGCCGGGTACACCGCCGTGGGCATGCTCCACACCACCGTGTGCCTGACCGCGCTGCTGCGCGAGCTGGTGCGGCGCTCCCGCGCGGCCGGCCCCGGGCGGCTGGGCACCGGGCTGCGACTGCTGACCGGCGGGCTGGCGGCCGGGCTGCTGTGGAACGCCTGGAGCGTGGACGATGTCCTGCGCGCGGCCGTCACCGGCCGCCAGGACGGCTCCGAGGACACGCTGTGCGCCGTCCTGGGCGGACTGTGCGCGGCGCTGATCGCGGCGGGCCTGGGCAGCACCCTGTGGCCGGCCGCGACCGAGGCGCTCCGGGGCTGGCAGCGCGCCCACCGCCGCTACCGGGCACTGACCCCGATCTGGCGCGACCTGCACACCGTGCTGCCGGAGATCGCCCTCGACCCGGCCCGCCGCCTGCGACTGCCCCCGCGCGACCCGCGGTTCGCGCTCTACCGGCGCATCATCGAGATCCACGACGCCCGGCTGATCCTGCGCCGGCACCTCGACCCGCGCGCCGCCCAGTGGCTCGACCACGCCACCCGCCGCTTCCCGCCGCCCACCGCCCACGCCGCCACCACCGCCGAGGCGGCGGCACTGGCCGCCGCCCTGGAACTGGCCGCGGCCGGCGCCGTACCCGGGCCCGCCGCCGCGACCGCCGAACCGGCCCCGGAAGCGGCACCGGCACCGGCACCGGCAGCGACGCCGGCGGTGAGCGTCGCGGACACCCTGGACACCCTGGACGGCGAGGCCGACCACCTCGCCCGCCTGGCCCGCGTCTACGCCACCTGCCCGGCCGTCGCCGAGGTCCGCACCCGCGCCCGCGCCGAGCGGGCCCGCGCCGAGCGGGCCCGCTCGGCACAGCCGGCCGGAGCGGCCCGGATCAGGCGTGGAGCAGTTCGGTGACCAGCCGGACGGCCTCCGGCACCTCGACGTGGTCGTCCGGGGTGGCGCCGAAGTGGCCGCCGGTGGCGGTCAGCACGGCGGTGGCGCCCAGGCCCCGGACGAACAGCCCCACGTGCTCGGCCGGATCGGGCTGGTTGACCGGGTCGTCCATCGCCTGCAGGACGCGGAAGCCGCGCGCGGTGCGGCGGATCCGCTCCCAGTCGAAGCCGCCCTCGAAGAACCCGGCGAGCAGGTCGTAGCCGACCTCGTGCGCCGAGGCGGCCACCAGCAGCACTCCGGCGAACACCCCGTCGGCCTCCGGGTCGTGGCGTTCCAGGAAGCGCAGCACGTTGACCGCGCCGATGCTGTGCCCGACCAGCACGGTGGAGCCGGCCGGGCCCGCCGCCTTGACCGCCTCGCCGTACGCCTCGCGCCAGGGCCCCGGCTGCGGGGCCTCGGCGCCGGGCAGGCGCGGCACGGTGACCCGGTGCCCGGCGGCGGCCAACCGCTCGGCCAGGTACGGGAACCAGACGCTGTCGTCGCTCGCGCCCAGGCCGTGTGACACCACGATCTCGCTCATGTGCGATCCACTCCCCTTGAATCCGCTGGATTCGCCGGATCCGCCGAATCCGCCGCGTCGACGGACCGCTCAATCGAAACGATCCGTCGCGTTTCGATTGAACGGTAGCACGCTGCTACGGTGACGGGGTGCCAACCGGACAACCCCCTGGCCGTCGCACCGGCGGCCGTATCCGCAGCCAGGACGCCCACGACGCGGTCCTGGCCGCCACCGTCGAACTCGTCGAGGAACTCGGCTACCAGGCCGTCACCGTCGAACGGGTCGCCGCTCGCGCCGACGTCGCCAAGAGCACCATCTACCGCTGGTGGAAGTCCAAGGCGCCGCTCGTCCTGGACGCCTACCGCACCGCCGTCGAACAGCGGATGCCCGAACCCGACACCGGTACCCTGGCCGGCGACCTGACCGCCTTCACCACCGCCCTGTACGGAGTCGTCGGCCACCCGCTGCGGATGCGCACCCTGCGCGGCCTGATGGCCGAGGCCCAGCTCGACCCGGCCTTCGCCGAACCCTTCCGCCAGTGGGTCCAGAGCCGCCGCGCCGTCGTGCTCACCCTGCTCGCACGCGGCGTCCAGCGCGGCGAACTGCCGCCCACCGCCGACCTGGAGGCCGCCACCGACCGGCTCTTCGGCCTCTTCTGGTACCGCCTGCTGGTCGGCCACCAGCCGCTGGAACCCGCCCAGGCGGCCGACCACGTCGGGCAGTTGCTGGACGGCCTGCGGCACGGCTGAGCGGGCGGCCCGCCGCCACCCACGACGGGGGCGAGCCAGCGATCGGCCGCGAGCGACCCCGCGGGTCAGGACACCCTCCCGTCAGTCCCACCGGAAGCGCCAGTTGACCGCGCCGGCCGGCTCCTCGGCGCAGCCGGCCGGGCCCTGCGCGTGCTGGAACGGGTTGTCCGGGCAGAACGCCGCGTGCTCGGCCGCCACCAGCAGGGCCTCCTGCGGGCCGGCTGGCGGCGCCGCGACGCTCGACTCCGGTGCGGCGTCGCCCACCTCGACGGGCCCACCCGCCGACGGCTCCTCCCCGGCCGTCCGCGGATATCGGTTTCCGCGCAGCCTGAAAGCCGTTCGGTGACGTCTCCGCAGAATGGTCCGGGTGGGCACATGCCGCCGACTCGTGCCGCTTTGCGCACTCACAGGTCAGTGCGGACAGGTCATTTCGTTCCGCCTTTCCGGG
This sequence comes from Kitasatospora sp. NPDC036934, assembly GCF_055608425.1. NCBI lineage: Bacteria > Bacillati > Actinomycetota > Actinomycetes > Kitasatosporales > Streptomycetaceae > Kitasatospora > Kitasatospora sp. NPDC036934. Next base: position 71,216 of record NZ_JBVJQR010000019.1, read on the forward strand.
CGTTCCGCAAACACCGCGGGGGGATCTCCCGGCCGACCGCCCGACCCGTCGTCCGTTTTCCTCAGCCGGACTGCGCGACAAGTGCCCGAACCAGCGCGACCGCGTCCTTGAGACTGAGGTCGGGGCGCGCCCGGCGGACCTCCCGGACGGCCTTGACCTCGGCCGTGCGGGGGTCGATGCCGGCGAGCGCCAGGACGTTTCGCGCCCATTCCACCCCGGCCGGGCCGGTACTCGGGACGAAGTCCTCCACGATGCGGATCGCACGGCGCAGGCCAGGGAGTTCTTCCTGGTCAGCGGTTTCCAGCGCGGCTTGGAGGGCCGCCTTGAGCGCCTCCAGATTGGCCGGCTTGGCGCGGTTCGACAGCGGATAGAACATGATTGGTCTCTTTCTGATCGTAGGCGATTGGACGGGCGGGTCGGATTCATGACCGGACGCCTGACGAAAGGTCCGGCCGGTCGAACGGGTGGACAACCGCCCGGTGTTCCCACCGTAATGCCTCCCCCGCCCTGATCCGGCACCAGCCCGTCCCGGCGGCGAACAGGGCCGCGAAAAGCCGACCAGTCCGGCGCACGTTTCCACCGCGCATTCCAGTTCCGGTGCGGCGGGCGACTGTTGGGGCATACCCACGTCACCATCACGGGCTCGGGTGGTCAGGGCGAGGAGATTCCCTTGGCCTCCCTGGCCTCCCTGGCCTCCCAGGCCTCCCAGGAGTGGCCGGCCGTCCTGATCCAGGCCGGGGCGACCGGCCTGGACATGCCGCCAGTGGAGCTGTACGGCGATGACAGCCTTCCAGCTCGCACAGGGATGGTCCGTCGTGGCTACGGCCAGCACTACCGGGTCGGTCCCGGTCCCCGGTGGACCGAGGCGGACCCGCCGAGCCGTCACGGCCTTCCAGCGCAACCAGGGCTGGCGCGGTAGCTCTGCGGACGGCCACCCGGGACCCCAGGGCTGGTCTCGCCTTGTGCGCCAATCCCACAACGACCTCTGAATGAATCAACTACCAAGGGAGATCGATGAATTCTTTCATCAGTACTCACGCTGTCCGCGTCGTGGCAGCCGTCGCGGCTCTGGCGCCGCTACTGGCGTCCTGATACCCGGCCATCCCGTGGGAGGGTCCTGGTGGCCGCTGCTGCCGCCCTGCTCGGTGCCGGCGAGCTGGCCCAGCGCTTCTTCCTGAGATCGGCCCCGAGCTTTTCACGCGCAGCGCCGAACACCCTGTCGTAGGGCTCGAAGCTCCCAGAACTGTCGCTCATCGTTCCTACGTACCGGCGGGAAGGCCGCGCAGCAACAACGGGATGCCAGCGCTGTGGGAAACGACTCGCAAGGCGTCGATCACCCTGGCCGTCTGCTCCGTGTCGGTGACGGTGGTGAGGTCCGCGGACGGCACCCAAACCGTTTCGAGGATCCCGCTCCGCTCGACCGGCGGGGCCGCCACCTTGGATGCCTTTCGATCGTGGAGCCGGCCGCCCCAGAAGACGAAGTTCACCCCTTCCGGAATCTCCCCCGCCGACACGTAGTCCACAGCAACGAGCTGCCACAGGTCGAGGACGAGACCGGTTTCGGTGAGCACCCACCGTGCCGCAGCCTCGTTGGGTGCCTCGTTCTGCTCCGCACTGCCGCCAGGGAGGATCAGCTTCTCGGGCTTGTACGCCGGCCGGACCATGAGGACGTGGCCGTCCTGGTTGACGATCAGTGCCACGCAGCCGAAGCGGCGGCCGGGCGGGTTGGTTCTGATACTGTCGGACTTCGTCTCGATCTCGGTCAACTCAGGTTTTCCTTCGACTAGTTGAGCAGCGGGCCCGCCCCGAGACGTGGCAGGGGAGGCCTCGTCACTTAGCCCGGGATGGGAGATCTGGGAGGGTGAGGCCGCTTACGCGTTGACGCTCAGGCCTGCAAGGTTGCGCGTGAACGTCTCGGCGGAATGGACCGTGTAGAAGCGCCGAACATCTTGGGTACCGTTGGGCCTGCGAACGTAGTCGTTCAGTTGGCGGTCCCAGACGCCCCAACACTCCAGCAACCGAAAGTGGGGGCTGCGGGAGGTGATCTTGCGGACCTCGTACCGAACCGGGTCCAGGCCCTGCGGGTCAACACCGTTGGCCATCAACGACCTTTCTGGATAGCGCTGTTGGCACAGGTCCAGGCCCGTGCCGCGTCGAGGGAGTAGAAGCGCAGCGGCGCGTCGTGGGGCGGGAGCGCCTTGACCGGTTGGCCGGTCCGGTTGTTCTTCACGATCCAACAGGGCCGGCACGTACCGTCCGGATCGGCCAGGGGGAGGATGGTGAACCGGCTCATCTGCGGGGCACCGTTTGAATGAAACCGCCGACCTTCTCGACGTCGTGGGAGAAGTCGTTGAACTCCCCCTCGATGGGGGAGATCGTGGCCTTGCTCGGGACCAGGATGGCACCGGCCGTGCCGGACCTGATGTGGTTCAGTGCGGACCGAAGGCTACGGCGCCGGTCCGGCGACTTCCCCAACTCGTCGTCCAGGACGGTCAGGCGGATATTCCACCCGTGGCTCCCCGCGTACTCCTCGCATCGGCGCATCTCGGCCTCAGGGAAGCCGGTACCCGTCTTGGCGAGGTAGATCACGACCTGAAGTCGCAACGGGCTCTCCAGTACAGCGTTGGTGACGGCCGGCGGGGACGTGAAGGTGTGTTCGCGCGTCACGACATAGCTCCGATCCGTAGTGCTCCGACTACCCGGGGGCGCCAACTGTCCTCTAGGCTCGCCTGGTGTTCAACTAGCCAAATTTGCTTGCTAAGTAGGAAAAATGGCCCCATGAACAAGTCCGAACTAGATCCCGAGGCCTCGCCTGCTGCTGAGTTCGGCGCGTTCCTCCGCAGTTCACGGGAGGAGCGCGGCTGGAAGCAGCACGACGTCGCACGGATGATCGGTTGCAGCGGAACCCACATCTCCCACCTGGAAAATGGTCACCGGCGCGCAACTCCACAGGTGGCACGCAAACTTGACAGGGCGTTCGGCACGGGGCGGGCATTTACGGACAAGGCGCGCGCGGCGGACTCCGCTGTCCTTCTTGAAGGCTTCGCGGCCTATGTGGCCGAGGAATCAAAGGCCACGGAGCTACGGCTCTTTACTCTCGGGATCATCCCTGGGGTGCTCCAGACACTCGACTACGCACGGGAGATCGCGGCAGGTGAGGTACGGCGGGGTAGCATCACGCCCGAAGTCGCGGACAAGCGGGTGGCTGTCCTCGCGCGCCGACAGGCGAAGCTGCGACGGGAGTCACCGCCAGCGATCCACGTCGTCCTGGACGAGAGCTGCATCCAGCGACCGGTGGGGAGTGCCGAGGTCATGGCTGACCAGCTAGACGCCTTGATCGAGTTCGGCAGCCTGCCCCACACCATGCTCCAAATTGCCCCGCTGACCCTCGGCGCCGACCGGGCGTTTGATCTCCCGGTGTACATCCTGACCTTCAAAGACCGGTCGCTCATGTCATACGCGGAGTCGTCGCATCAGGGCACTCTGGAGCGGGACAGCGATGCCGTGCTGCCGACACTCGGGTCCTACTATCAGCTACAGGCCATGGCGCTTTCACAGGCAGACACCGTGGCTGCGATCAAGGACCGAAGGAAGGATCTGCCGTGAGCACCGCCGAACCTACGTGGTTCACGTCGTCATACAGCAGCAACGGCGGCGAATGCATTGAGGTCTCAGACAGCCTTCCCGGCACCGTCCCTGTGCGCGACTCCAAGGACCCCGAAGGCCCTGCCCTGGTCTTCTCAGCCGCGGCGTTCGCGGCGTTCGTCGCCAGTGTGAAGACCGGTGAGTTCGACGAGGTCTGATGGCGTCGAGGAGGCCCCCGCCCGGCCGGGTGGGGGCCTCCGTCGTTCTACCTGGTGGCCTTCGCAGAACCGGGACTCCACTCACCCGCAGCACCGGGCGACACCGCAACCGTAAGCTCCTCCCTCCACACACCGTTGCGCCAGTTCTCCGGCATCTCCGGCCGGTCCTTCAACTGCCACAGCTGACCGGGGACGCCCTCGGAGATGGAGCAGGGCGTCTTGAACTCGCGCCGGCGCTCGCGCGGGTCCTCGGGAACGTACGTCATCCCGTAGTGCTTGAGCAGCGTCCTCCCCGCCTGGACCTCGGCACCCGGTCGGTGCGCGGACTGTCGACAGGACGGGGCCGTGGACGCGCGGGCAGTCGGGCCGGGCCGACTGCCCGCGCGGGGTGCCGGGTGATGCCGTCGCTGCTTCGGCGGCCGAAGCAGGCCACGGGGCGGCGGGGCGGCGAGGGGCTGTCGGTGGAAAGGAATATCGTCCGTTCTCGTCCACGTGTCGATCCGGCGTCGCGCCGTTCGACCTTGGGTTGGAGAGGGTCGGCAGGCGGCCCCCCGTGGAGGAGGTTGAGATGGCCAAGTACATGCTGATCATGCGGGGCACGGACGAGACCATGGCGAAGATGATGGAGACCCCGTTCGAGGAGATGCTGGAGACCGTGGGCCGCTTCAACGAGGAGCTGATCCGGGCCGGCGTCCTGGTGGCCGCCGAGGGGCTGGACGACCCGTCGCAGGGCGTGGTGGTCGACTTCGCCGGGGAGACGCCGGTGGTCACCGACGGCCCGTACGGGGAGACCAAGGAGCTGTTCGGCGGCTTCTACCTGATCGACGTCGCCTCCAAGGAGGAGGCCGTCGAGTGGGCCAAGCGGCTGCCGGCGATGCCCGGTTCCAAGTGCGAGGTGCGCCGGGTGCCGAGCATCGAGGAGTTCCCGCAGGACAACGAGTGGATCGTCAAGGAGCGGGCGTGGCGCGAGCGGACCGGCCAGCTCTGATGCCCGCTGCCACCGACGGCCCGCCGGGCGCCGAAGCCGCCCGGCGGGCCGTCGAGGCGGTCTGGCGGATCGAGTCCGCGCGGATCGTCGGCGCGCTGGCCCGCTACACCGGGGACTTCGCGCTCGCCGAGGACGTCGCCCAGGAGGCGCTGGCGGAGGCCCTGGTCGGCTGGGCGCGCGACGGCGCCCCGGCCAGCCCGGTGGGCTGGCTGCTGGCCACCGCCCGACGCCGGGCCATCGACGCCTTCCGCCGCGCCTCGGCGCTGGACGAGCGGTACGCCGCGCTCGCGGGCCCGCTCGCCGAGGGCGAGTTCAGCACGGGCGCGGCCGGCACCCCGGCGCCGCCGCCGGAGCTGCCGTTCGACCCCGACCGGGTCGACGACGACGTCCTGGCCCTGATGTTCACCGCCTGCCACCCGGTGCTCTCCCCCGAGGCCCGGGTGGCGCTCACCCTGCGGGTGGTGGGCGGCCTGTCCAGCGAGGAGATCGCCCGGGCGTTCCTGGTGCCGGTGCCCACCGTGCAGGCCCGGATCACCCGTGCCAAGAAGACCATCGCCGCCGCGCACGTGCCGTTCGAGCTGCCGCCCCCGCAGGAGCGGCGGGCGCGCCTGGGCGCCGTCCTGAGCGTGCTGTACGTGATCTTCACGGAGGGCTCGACGGCGACGGCCGGCGAGGACCTGCTGCGCCCCGACCTCGCCTACGAGGCCGTCCGGCTGGCCCGGATGCTGGCCGCCCTGCTGCCCGCCGAGCCGGAGGTGCACGGGCAGCTCGCCCTGTTCGAGCTGACCGCCTCGCGCTTCCCGGCCCGCACCGGCCCGGACGGGGAGGCGGTGCTGCTGGAGGACCAGGACCGCCGCCGCTGGGACCACTCCGCGATCCGCCGCGGCCTGGCCGCGCTGGGCCGGGCCGCGGCCCTGGGGCGGGGCCTGGGCCCGTACGGCCTGCAGGCCGCGATCGCCGCCTGCCACGCGGCGGCGCCCTCGGTGGCGGACACCGACTGGGAGCGGATCGTGCTGCTGTACGAGGCGCTGGGCCGGGTGGCGCCGTCCCCGGTGGTGGAGCTCAACCGGGCGGTGGCCGTCGCGATGGCCGACGGGCCGCTGCCGGCGCTGTCCCTGGTCGACGACCTGGCCGTCTCCGGCCGCCTCGCCGGCTCGCACCTGCTGCCGGGGGTGCGCGGCGAACTGCTGGTCCGGCTCGGCCGCACCGCCGAGGCCCGGGCCGAGCTGGAGCTCGCCGCCCGGCTGTGCCGCAACGTCCGGGAGCGGGCGGTGCTGCTGCGCAAGGCGGCCGCGCTCGGCTCCGGAGCGTGACCGTACGGCCCCGCGTCCCGGCCATCGGACGCGGGGCCGTACCGGTCGGGCGGCTCAGCCGCTCAACCGCTCAGCACTGGGGGCGGCGGCCGTGGTTGGCCCCGCGCCTGGCCCGGGCCTTCTTCTTGCGGCGGCGCTTCGACGACATGGCGGACTCCTCTCGCAACCGGCCCCCGGGGGCGCTCCCCCGGTCTTCCACCGTTCCACAACCGGACCACCCCGGCCCGTCGAACGCCGAGCGCCGCCGTGCCCGGGCCGGGCCCCCACCGGCAGCTCGCCCGCGCCGCCCGCCTCACCCACTGCGCCCGCCTCGCCCGCCGAGGCCGCCGAGGCCGCCGAGGCCGCCTCGTCCTCCGTGCCCGGGGGCAGCGGCAGCGCGCACAGTCGGTGCAGGGCCGCGTCGGCTGCTGTCACTGGCCCACGCGGCCGTCCACGCACTCGCGCAGCAGGTCGGCGTGGCCGCAGTGGCGGGCGTACTCCTCGATGCGGTGCACCTGCAGCTCGCGGACCGAGAGGCGCTGCGCGCCGAGCCGCTCCCCGAGGTCCGGGTGGGCGGCCAACTCGGTGTCCAGTGCGGCCTGTTCGCGCTCCAGTTCACGCCAGGCGGCCGCCACCAGGGCCGGGTCGGCGGTGGCTCCGTCGAAGTCCGCGTCCCGTGGGCCGTAGAGCTTGGGCAGCGGCTCGCCCTCGGTGATCCAGTTGCGCCAGTCCCGCTCCACCCGGGCCAGGTGCCGCACCAGGCCGAGCAGCGACATCGTCGACGGCGGCACCGAGCGGCGGGCCAGCTGCTCGGCGTCCAGGCCCTCGCACTTCATCCGCAGGGTGAGGCGGTAGTCGGTCAGGTAGCCCGCCAGGGTGGCCGCTTCGCCGTCCGGGGCGGGCCCTTCGCTGTTGCGCGGGTCCTCGTCCGGGTCGGCCCACATGTCGGGGTAGACGCTCGCCTGGGTCCATCGCTCGGGTCGCTCGGTTGCCATCCGGGCATCCTCGCCCGCAACGGCCTTCCCCCGCCACCGGGTTACCGCCCGGAGCGGCCACCCGGCGCGGACACCCGGGCCGCCCCCGCCCGCAGGAAGCCGGTGAAGCCCTCGACCGCGGGCGGCACCCGCTGTCCGCGGCGGGTGGCCGTGCACACGTGCCGGACCGGGGTGTCCTGGGGGTGGAGGGGGACCAGGGCGATGTCGGGGCGGGCGGCGCGGGCGGCCAGGGAGGGGATCAGGGTGGGGCCCAACCCGGCGGCGACCAGGCCGAGTTTGGCGGTCCAGGCGCCGACTGCGTACTCGATCCGGGGCTGGAAGCCGCTGCGCAGGCAGGCGGCGAGGAGGGTGGATCCGGGGTCGCGGCGGGCGGCGATCCAGGGTTCGTCGGCGAGTTCGGCCAGCCGCAGGCGGCGCCGGCCGGCGAGCCGGTGGCCGCGGGGCAGGGCGACCAGGACGGGGTCGGCGAGCAGCGGCCGCAGGTCGAACTGCTCGCTGTCGTAGGCGTCCTGGGGGTTCTCGGTGTAGGAGGCGACCACGGCGAGGTCGATGGTTCCGTCGGCGAGCCGGTCGAGCAGCTGGGCGGCGAGGCCTTCGGTGAGGGTGGTCTCGACCTGCGGGTGGGCGGCGCGGAAGGCGGCCAGGGCGCTGGGGACGAGTTCGGCGTTGGCGCTGTCGAAGGCGCCCACCCGCAGGCGTCCGGCGTCCAGTTCGGTGAGGGCGACGAGGTCGCGCCGGGTCGTGTCGAGGCGTTCCAGCAGGGCTTCGGCGTGCGGGAGCAGGGCGTGTCCGTGGTCGGTCAGCCGCACCCCGCGGGCCAGCCGGTCGAACAGGGTGACGCCCAACTCTCCTTCCAGGGTAGCGATCTGGCGGGAGATCGCGGACTGGGTGAAGCCCAGCCGCTCCCCCGCGGCGGTGAAGGAGCCGAGGTGCGCGACGGTGCGGAAGACGTCCAGCCAAGCCATGTCCATTCCGCATGGGTACCATGCGAGACATTCGCTTGTCGCCTGGCTCGCTGCTGCCTAGCGTGACGGCCATGGAAAAGATCGCCTTTCTGGGCCTGGGCCGGATGGGGCTGCCGATGGCCCGCCGCCTCGCCGCCGCCGGCCACCCGCTGACCGTCTGGAACCGCACCCCCGGCCGCGCCGACGGCCTCACCGAGGCCGCGAGCCCGGCCGAGGCCGTGGCGGGGGCCGGCGTCGTCGTCACCATGCTGTCCGACCCGCAGGCCGCGGCCGAGGTCGCCGGACGCTTCACCGCCCACCTGGCCCCGGGCACCCTGTGGATCGACATGTCCTCGATCGGCCCGCGGGCCGCCGCCGGGCTGCGCGCCCGACTGCCCGACGGCTGCGCGATGGTGGACGCCCCGGTGCTCGGCAGCGTGGGCCCGGCGGCCAGCGGCGACCTGGTCGTCTACGCGGGCGGCGAGGACGCCGACCTGGACCGTGCCGAGCCCGTCCTGGCCCGCCTCGGCCGGGTGCGGCGCTGCGGTGGCCCGGGGGCGGGGGCGGCGCTGAAGGTCGTGGTGATCGGCGCGATCGTGGCCTCGGTCACCGTGCTGAGCGAAGTGGTCGCGGTGGCCGAGGAGTTGGGCGTGCCGCGGCAGGAGGCCATGGACGTGCTGGCGACCGGGCCGCTCGCGGGGGTGGTGGCCCGGGCGCGCAGCACGGAGTCGGACTTCCCGGTGCGGCTGGCGGCCAAGGACCTCGCCCTGGCGGGCGGCGGCCCGGTGCTGGCGGCGGCCCGCCAGGTGCTGCTGGCGGACCCGTCGATCGCGGAGCGGGACCTGTCGGCGGTGGTGGGCCCGCACCGGCCGTAGGGCGCGGCCCGGGAGGAACGTCCGGGGCCCGGCCCCCGGTGCGGCGGGCGCTCGGGTGGGCGGCGCCGACGGCCGGGCCCGGGTGCGGCCCCGTGCGGTGGGGAACTCCCCGCTGGTCCCCGGCACCCCGGAGCCCGAAGCGCGGGCCCCGACACCCCGGAGCCTGTCAACCGGACGTCCGCACGTTCACCCGTTCAGGGGGACTGGTGTGCGGGCCGGGGCCTGTGGGACATAGCGTCGGGGCGGCGTACGGGGGTCGGCGCGAAGCCCTGGAGGGCGGCGGGAGTGCGGGTCATGAGGGCTGGACGGGGCGCTGCGGCGCTGGCGCTGGCGGCGGTGGTGCTGACGGCCTCGGCGTGCGGGGCGTCCGCCCCCGGCACGAGCGCGGACGCCAGGGCCGGGGCCGCCGGCCGGGCGGGCGGCGCGGGCACGGCGGCGCCGGACCCGCAGGGCCGTCCGCTGGCCCTGGTCTACCGGGGCCCGGCGGCCTGCGAGGGCTGTCCGGAGGCGGCGCACGACCTGCTGGAGCAGGACGGCTTCGCGGTGCGCTACATCGGGCCCGAGGAGGAGACCCGGTTCGGGCCGGACGCGCTGTCCGGCGTCGCGCTGTACGTGCAGCCGGGCGGCACCAACGGGCAGGAGGTGTCCACCGCGTGGCGTCTGATGCGGCGCGACCAGGGCTTCTCCCCCGAGCTGGTGCGCGCGTACGTGCGCGGTGGCGGGCACTACCTGGGGCTGTGCATGGGCGGCTACCTGGCGGGCCGCGACCCGGGCTACGGCCTGTTGCCGGGCGACTCGGGCCAGTACATCAGCTCCCCGGGCGCCACCGTCACCGACGAGCAGGACCACCTGGTCGACGTCTCCTGGCGCGGGCGGCCGCAGCGGATGTACTTCCAGGACGGCCCGTACTTCGACGTGAACGGCCCGGACGCGGACGTGCTGGCCCGCTACACCAACGACCGGGCGGCGGTCGTGGTCGTCCCCTACGGCGCGGGGCGGGTGGCGGTCAGCGGCCCGCACCCGGAGGCGCCGTCGGACTGGTACCGCGACTACGACCTGCCGGACGAGTCGAAGACCGGCCTGGGCCTGGGCGGGGACCTGCTGCACACCCTGATGGGCACCGCCCCGAGGCCCTGAGGGCCCGACGCCCTGACACCCCGGTCCCGCCCCGGGCCCGCACTAGTGCACTCCGGGCGCCGCCCGCCTGGGCAAAGCCCCCCACGACCGCCCCGCACGGCCCGGAGGCACCCTCGAACCGCCCTAGTGCACTAGTGCATCAATTCCAAATAACCGCAGGACAAGGCTTGTTGAGCCCATGCGTACTGCGTACGGTTATGGGCATGGAGAACACCGACATCCTCATCTCCGGCGCCGGCGTCGCCGGCCCCGCCCTCGCCTACTGGCTGCGCCGCCACGGCTTCCGCCCCACCGTCGTCGAGCGCGCCCCCGCCCCGCGCCCCGGCGGACAGGCCGTCGACCTGCGCGGCGCCGGACGCACCGTCATCGAGCGGATGGGCCTGATGGAGCGGGCCCGCGCGCTGTGCGTGGAGCAGCGCGGCATCGCCCTGGTCGACACCCGCGGCCGGCACGCCGCCCGGATGCCCGTCGAGCTGTTCGAGGGCGAGGGCATCGTCTCCGAGCTGGAGATCCTGCGCGGCGACCTCGCCGACCTGCTCCGGGAGGCCACCGACGGCGTCGAGTACCGCTACGACGACAGCGTCACCGCCCTCGACCAGGACGCCACCGGCGTCACCGTCCGCTTCGAGAACTCCCCCGCCCGCCGCTTCGGCCTGGTCATCGGGGCCGACGGCCTGCACTCCGCGGTGCGCCGGCTGGCCTTCGGCCCCGAGCAGGACCACTACCGCCCGCTCGGCGGCTACCACTCCTGGTTCACCGTCCACGACCCGGCGCTGGCCCGCGACCTGGACAGCTGGTTCCTGATGTACAACGCCCCCGGCGGACTGGTCGCCGCCGCCCGGCCCGGCCGGCTGCCCGGCGAGGTCAAGGCCTCGCTCGGCTTCCGCTCCGCCCCGCTCGACCTCGACCGCCGCGACGACGCCGCCCTGCGCCGCCTGCTGGCCGCGCGCTTCGCCGGCGCCGGCTGGCAGGTCGAGCGGCTGCTCGCCGGCCTGGCCACCGCCGACGACTTCGCCTTCGACTCCTACGGCCAGATCCACCTGGAGCGCTACAGCCGCGGCCGCATCGCCCTGCTCGGCGACGCCGGCTACAGCCCCAGCCCGCTCACCGGCCTGGGCACCAGCCTCGCCCTGGTCGGCGCCTACCTGCTGGCCGGTGAACTCGCCGCCGCCGCGGGCGACTTCCGCACCGCCTACGCCCGCTACGAGGAGCTGATGCGCCCCTACGTGACCCGCGCCCAGGAGCTGCCGCCCGGCGGCGTCCAGGGCTACGCCCCCGACAGCGCCCTGATGATCCGCCTGCGCGCCGCCTCGATGCGGTGGATGGGCCGCTGGCCGCTGCGCCCCGTCCTGGCCGCCCAGTTCGCCAAGGCCGGCGACATCGTCCTGCCCGACTACCCGCTGCCCGCCCACGCCTGAAGCCGGTCCGGCACCCCCGGCTTGCACCTGACGCGGCGCGAGGAGGAATGCTCGTGCCATGCCCACCGACGAACAGACCTGGAAGGTCGGCCCGCTCGCCGAGGCGAGCGGACTGACCGTACGCACCCTCCACCACTGGGACCGGATCGGGCTGCTCAGCCCCTCCCGGCGCACCGCCTGCGGCCACCGCGCGTACACCGAGCCGGACGTCGTGCGGCTCTACCAGATCCTCGCCCTGCGCCGCCTGGGCCTGGGCCTGGAGACCATCGCCACCTGCCTGGACGCCGGCGTCGACCCCCGGCGCCTGGTGCGCGAGCACCTCGCCGCCACCGAGGCCTCCCTCACCGCCCTGCGCGCCCTGCACGAGCGCCTGACCCACCTGCACGGCGAACTCGACGCCGAACGCGAGCCCGGCGCCGCCGAGCTGCTGCGCCTGGTCCAGGCCGTCGGCGCCACCGGACCCGCCGCCGACGAGGCCCTGCGCCGCCACCTCGACGACGACCAGCTGCACGCCCTCGCCGACCACGCCGCCGCGCTGGGCCCGGCCGCCCACTACCTGCTGGAGGTCGAATGGCCCCAGCTCTACCGCCGCGCCGAAGCCCTGCGCGGCGAGGGCGCCGACCCCGCCGACCCCCGGGTGCGCCGCATCGTCCAGCGCCTGGACGAACTCTCCCGGCTCTTCAGCGGCGGCGACACCGCCCTGTCGGCCGCCGTGCGCACCGCCTGGCGCGAGGACCCGGCCGCCCTCTCCGGCGACCCGGCCGCCCCCGCCGACGCCTGGGCCGACCTGCGCGCCTTCCTCGACCGGGCCCGGCGGGGCGCGTCATGATGCCCCGTCACGCCCGGCTGCGCATAGCCCTGTTGAGCGACCTGCCGGTCCTGGCGGTGGCCGTCCTGGCACTGTTCCCGCCGGCCCTGGCCGGTGTGCTGCCCTGGTCGGTGCCGTCGGCCGTGCTGCTGGCCCAGGGGGTGCGGGCCTGGCGGGTCTTCCACCGCCTGGGCCGTACCCGGAGCGGGAGTTGACGGCTACCTGGTGCGCGGCTGGTTGAAGCGCAGCATGTTGCCCGCCGGGTCGCGGAAGGCGCAGTCGCGCACGCCGTAGGGCTGGTCCATCGGTTCCTGGAGGACTTCGGCGCCGGCGGCGCGGATGCGTTCGAAGGTGGCGTCGCAGTCGTCGGTGCGGAAGATGACGCCACGCAGCAGGCCCTTGGCCAGGAGTTCGGCGGCGGCCCGGCGGTCGTCCTCCGAGGCGTGCGGGTCGGCCAGCGGGGGTTCCAGGACGATCTCGACCCCGGGCTGGTCGGGCGAGCCGACGGTGACCCACCGCATCCCCTCGAAGCCGACGTCGTTGCGGACCTCGAAGCCGAGCACGTCGCGGTAGAAGGCGAGCGCCTTGTCGTGGTCGTCGACGGCGATGAAACACTGGGCGAGTTCGATGCTCATGCCCGTCAAACTAGCGCTCCGGTCGGGCCGGAGCCTCATGTGCGGCGGACCGGGCGGGTGCGGATCTTGGCGACGCAGGCGGGGATCGGCTCGCCGTCGGCGTGGTCGCGGGAGCGGTAGGCGCTGGGGCTCTCGCCGACGAGTTCGGTGAAGCGGGTGCTGAAGGAGCCCAGCGAGGTGCAGCCCACGGCCATGCACACGTCGGTGACGCTGAGGTCCCCGCGGCGCAGCAGGGCCTTGGCCCGTTCGATGCGGCGGGTCATGAGGTAGCTGTACGGGGTCTCGCCGTAGGCGGTGCGGAAGCTGCGGGAGAAGTGGCCGGGGGACATCAGCGCGGTGGCGGCCAGCGCGGGGACGTCCAGCGGCTGGTCGTACTCGCGGTCCATCCGGTCGCGGGCCCGGCGCAGCAGGACGAGGTCGGCGAGGGGCACTCGGGCGGGCATACGGCCACGGTACCGAGTCGCACTGACGGACCTCTCCCGCCGGGCAGGGCACCGGCGCCCGCCCACGGCCCCCGGCCCGGTCCGCGGCCCCCGGCTGCGGCCCCGAACAGGGGCGATCTAGGGTGGGCGGCATGATCTCCTCTCCGATATCCGGCCCGGTCTCCGACCCGGTCTCCGACCCCGACGAGGCCCTGCGGGTGCTGCTGGAGGGCAATGCCCGTTTCGTCGCGGGCACTCCCGAGCACCCCAACCAGGACGCCGGGCGCCGCGCGGCGCTGGCGCCGGTTCAGAAGCCGTTCGCGGTGCTGTTCGGCTGTTCGGATTCCCGGCTGGCCGCCGAGATCATCTTCGACCGGGGCCTGGGTGACCTGTTCGTGGTGCGCACCGCCGGGCACGTGACCGGTGCGGAGGCGCTGGGCAGTGTCGAGTACGGGGTGGCGGTGCTGGACTGTCCGCTGGTGGTGGTGCTGGGGCACGACTCCTGCGGTGCGGTGGCGGCGGCCCTGGACTCGCTGGAGCAGGGCAGGCTGCCGGGCGGGTTCGTGCGGGACGTGGTGGAGCGGGTGACGCCGAGCGTGCTGTCGGCGAAGGCGGCGGGCATCGAGGACCCGGACGCGATCGTGGACGAGCACATCCGCCAGACCGTGGACCTGCTGCTGGAGCGTTCCCAGCTGCTGGCCGGCCGGGTGGCCGAGGGGCGGGTCGCGGTGGTGGGCCTGTCGTACCGGCTGACCGACGGCCAGGCCCGTACGGTCGCCGTCCGCGGTCTGGGCTGACCCCGGCCGGTACGGGAACGCCGTGTCCGATCCCCGCCAGCGCGGGTGTGCGGGCGGGGGCAGAGTCGGTGGCCGGTCACGGATCGTCCGGTCCGGGCCACCGACTCACCTGGAATTCGAGGACGGCTCTTCCCGTGCACAAGGTCACTGATCTCAAGGTCCTGTACTTCGGCACCCCGGTGGTGCTGATCGGCTCGCGCAACGAGGACGGCGGCGCCAATCTGACGCCGATGTCCTCGGCCTGGTGGCTGGGCCAGACGTGTGTGCTGGGCCTGGGCAACACCTCGCAGACCGCGATCAACCTGCGGCGCGAGGGCGAGTGCGTGCTCAACCTGCCCAGTGCGGCGCAGGTCGACGCGGTGGACGCGCTGGCGCTGCTGACCGCCAATCCGCGGATCACGCAGTCCCGGCGGGCGCAGGGCTACCGGCACGAGCGGGACAAGTTCGCCGCCGCCGGGATGACGGAGCTGCCCGGGGAGCTGGTGCGGGCGCCGCGGGCGGCCGAGTGCCCGGTGCAGCTGGAGTGCCGGTTGGAGGAGGCCCGGCCGCTGGCGGGCAACGAGGGGTGCACCGCCTTCGAGGTCACCGTGGTGCGCGCCCACGTGGACGAGCGGCTGCTCGTGCCGGGCACCGACCACTACGTGGACCCGGTCGGCTGGGACCCGCTGATCATGAAGTTCTGCGAGTTCTTCGGCGAGGGCCGGCGGCTGACCCCCTCACGGCTGGCCGAGGGCTGGCGGATGCCCGGCCGGCTGCCGGCCGCGGTCTGAGCACAACGCCGGAGGATGCGCGTCAGGGCGCGACGTTCTCCCCGCAGGAGTCGCACACCCGGGTGGCGGGCAGTTCGAGGAAGCAGTTCGGGCAGATCGCCGGCGGGCGCGGGGCCGTCGCAGTGGCGGCGGCGGTGCCGGTGGCGGCGGCGGCCTTCTTGCGGGTGACCGCGGTCTTCAGCCGCGGGGCCAGGGCCGGGATGCCGCCGTCGGCGGGCAGGTCGGCTCCGAAGTGCCGGTAGCAGGCCAGCCGGGCGGCGGCGGCGTGCTGCTCGCGGTCCATCTCGTCGAGGATCGGCGGCTGCCCGGCCACCGCCAGGACGTCCTGGTAGCCGGCGCCGACCATGCCGTCGGTGGCGTGCACGACCAGGGCGGTCAGCGGCGGGTCGCCGCGGCGGTGGGCCTCGCGCACCACCAGGGCGAGGACCTTGCCGATCCAGTGCCGCTGGTTGATGCTGGTGCGCACCCCGGAGGCCTGCTGGACGGCCTCGGCCAGGTCGGCGTAGGTGATCACCGCGTGGTAGCGGCGGGCCACGTCCACCAGGGCGGGGTAGGCCGCCCTGGTCCACACGATGTGCGCCTGGCTGACGGCGACGGGCGTGCCGTCCGAGTCCCGCCAGTAGCCGCGCTGCTGCTGCGTCATCCGTCCGCCCCTTGTCCGTTCCGCCTGTCGGCCCCCGCCGGGAGCGAGGCTACCCCGCGCGGGTGTCCGCTTTCCTGCCGGGGGCTTTCCCGCCGGCTTCCCGCCGGCTCCCTTCCGGGCCTTTGCCGGCAGGGCCTTTCCGGCCGGGCTTGACTTCAAGTGCTGTTGAAGTCGTGGAATGGGGGCCGACCGCAGCCGTACGGGCAGTCCGCGGTCGATGCCCCGCCCGTACGGGAACGGACCGGGGCCGGGGCCGCCGTCATCCGATCGTGCCGTCGGCGGCCCCGGCCCCCGTCATGGCCGGATCGTCGGCCCCCGGCGACCGTGGCCCGGGCCCGGGGGCCCGGGTCAGGCCGTTTCGGCGAGGGTGTGGGCGACCAGGGCGTTGGCGTGGCCGTGGCCCAGGCCGTGCTCGGTCTTGAGCCAGGCGACGAGTTCCATGTGCCTGGTGAGCGGGGAGGCGCGGACGAGGTCCTTCCACTCCTCGATCGGGCGGCCGTGCTTCTTCTCGATCGACGGGAAGTAGCTCGCGGGGCCCTTGACGGCGTTCTTCCCGGCCCCGGCGGTGGCCGCGGCGACTGCGGTGGCTGCGGTAGCGGTGGCGGTGGCCTTCACATGTGCCGTGGTCATGTCCGGTGTCCTCCCAAGTACGGGCAAAGCAGAAGCGGTGCGTTCACGGGTAGGACCGTGACCGCACCGCTTCCTCATCGCCCGATAAGTGTGATCTACATCACGGCAGCTCGCCGCCGTCCCCGGGCCGCGCGGCGCCCGGCCGGCGGGGTGGCGTCGGCGTTCCAGGCGGCGACGGGGTTGCCGAGCCAGCGGGTGGCGCCGGGGACGTTCTCGCCCCGCATCACCAGGGAGGCCGGGCCGACCGTGGCGGCGTCGCCGAGGGAGGAGTTGAGCAGCACGATCGAGTGCGGCCCGGTGGTGGAGCCGGCACCCAGGTGGACGGGGCCCAGCCGCATCACCCGGTCGTGGAACAGGTGGGTCTGCAGCACGGTGCCGCGGTTGACGCTGGCGCCCGCCCCGACGGTGACCAGGTCGCTCTCCGGCAGCCAGTGGGTCTCGCACCACACGCCGCGCCCGATCTTCGCGCCGAGGCTGCGCAGCCACAGGTTCAGGTACGGGGTGCCGGTCATGGCGCCGCCGCCGAAGGGCATGGCGAGTTCCTCGACGAAGGTGTCGTAGAGCTCGTTGCGCCAGACGAAGGAGGACCACAGGGGGTGCTCGGAGACCCGGAAGCGCCCGACCAGCAGCCACTTGGCGAGGGTGGTGACCGCGCAGGCCACCACCGCGGCGGCCACCAGCACCGGGCCGGCCGCCCCGACGGCGGTGCCCAGCCCGTAGTCGTTGCGGACGGCCTGCAGGGCGGCGAAGACCAGGTCGGCCATGACGGCGGCGATGACGACCGGCAGCAGTCGGCAGACCTCGACGCCGGCGCGCGCCCACATCAGGCGCTTGGGCGGGTCGTAGGTGCGGGCCTCGCCGCCGGTGTCGGCCACCCGCGGCAGGGCGAAGGCGGGCCGGCCCAGCCACGAGGAGCCCTCGGGGGCCTGGGCGGGGGTGTCGGAGAGCACGCCGACCAGGGAGTTGTCGGGCAGCGAGCGGCCGGGGCCGACGATGCCGGAGTTGCCGACGAAGGAGCGGCGTCCGACGTGGGCGCGGCCCAGGTGCAGGCGGCCGGCGCGCAGCTCGTAGGGGGCGACGAGGGTGTCGTCGGCGAGGAAGGCGCCGTCGTCGACCCGCATCAGGCCGGGCAGGGCGAGCACCGTGGAGGCCTCCACCCTGCTGCCGATCCTGGCGCCGAGCAGGCGCAGCCACACCGGGGTGAAGAGGCTGGCGTAGAAGGGGAACAGGGTGCGCCGGGCGCTGTCGCCGAGGTGGGAGACGCCCCAGGCGCAGAACGCGACCTTGCCGGTGGCCGGGTGGAAGCCCGGGCGCAGCGGGAGCGAGAGGAGCCGGATCAGCAGGGCTATCAGCGCGGCGTGGCAGACGACGGTGAGGATGGCCAGCGGGACGGTCATCGGCAGCAGCTGGAGCAGCACCGCGGCCAGGGTGCGTTGGTTGTCGACCATCGGGTAGACCATGAACATCGCCGGCAGGGCGGCGATGACGGGCAGCAGGCCGAAGACCGCGAAGCCGACGCCGTAGGCGAGGTTCCAGATCCGGGAGGCCCTGACGGGGCCGGTCGGCCAGGGGGTGCGGGCCTCGGTGGAGGGGCGGGCCGGGGAGCCGTGCCAGTGCTCGCCGGGCGGGACGGTGCCGGTGACGCAGGAGCCGGGGGCGATCTCGGCGCCGGCGCCGACGCGGGCGCCGGGCATCAGGGTGGCGCGGTGGCCGATGCTGGCGCCCTCGCCGATGTCGATGTGGCCGAGCTGGAGGGTGTCGCCGTCGAGCCACCAGCCGACGATGTCGGCCTCGGGTTCGAGGCTGGCGCCGTTGCCGATCCGGGCCAGGCCGGTGACGGGGGGCGCGGTGTGCAGCTGGACGTTCCTGCCGACGCGGCAGCCCAGCATCCGGGCGTAGCGCGGGGCCCAGGGGGTGCCGGAGAGGTTGCCGGTGCCGAACATGGCGGTGTAGCGCTCGGCGGCCCACAGCCGCAGGTGGACCTGGCCGCCGCGGGGGTGGCTGCCGGGGCGCATGCCGGCGGTGAGCAGGCGGGCGCCGGCGGCGGCGAGCAGGGTGCGGCCGGGGGCGCTGTAGAAGAGGACGGCGCCGGCCGCCACGGGCCACCAGGAGCTGTGCGGGGCCCAGGGGACGTTGCCGCCCATGAGGTTGTCGACGGCGATCAGGACGACCACCCAGCGCAGTCCGGACAGGCCGAACATGGCGAGCAGCATCAGGCTCTGCCAGAAGCCGGCGCCGCGCGGGGTGGGTCGCACCGGCCGTGCGGGCGCGGCGGTCGCGGCGGCTTCCGGCCCTGCCGCGGCCGCCGCGGCCCGGGGGGCCGGGGCGAGGGAGTCGAGGTAGCCGGCGAGGTCGCCGAGCACCGGATGGGCGTAGAGGTCGGCGACGGAGACGCCGCTGTGGCGGGTGCGCAGTTCGGAGACCAGGCGGGCGGCGGTGAGGCTGGAGCCGCCGAGGGCGAAGAAGTCGTCGCCGCGGCCGGGGGCCATGCCGAGCAGGCGCTCCCACTGGCCGGCGAGCCAGCCGGCGGTGCCGTCCAGGGTCTCGGCGGGGCGCTCGGAGCTGCCGGTGGTGGCCAGCGGCCAGGGCAGGGCGGCGCGGTCGACCTTGCCGGAGGTCTTGGTGGGCAGGGAGTCGACCAGGGCGAGGACGGGCACCAGGGGTGCGGGCAGGCGCTCCAGCAGTCGCTGGCGGGCGTCGGCGAGGTCGGGGGCGGCGCCGGGCCGGGCGACGAGGTAGCCGACCAGGAGGTCGGCGCCGGCCGGGGTCTTGCGCACGGCGGCCGCGGCGGCGCGGATGCCGGGCAGGGCCTGGAGGGCGGCGTCGATCTCGCCGAGTTCGATGCGCCGGCCGCCGAGTTTGATCTGGTCGTCGGCGCGGCCGAGGAAGACCAGTCCCTCGGGGTCGTTGCGGACCAGGTCGCCGCTGCGGTAGACGCGGGGGGAGGCGATCGCGGGGTGGGGGCTGTACTTCTCGGCGTCCTTGGCGGGGTCGAGGTAGCGGGCGGTGCCGATGCCGCTGATCAGCAGTTCGCCGTTCTCGTACCAGGGCACGGGGTGGCCGGCCTGGTCGACGACGGCGATCTCCCAGCCGTCCAGGGGTGCGCCGATGCGCACCGGCTGGCCGGGCAGCATCCGGGCGGCGGTGGCCACCACGGTGGTCTCGGTGGGGCCGTAGGTGTTCCAGAACTCGCGGCCGGGCACGGCCAGGCGCTCGACGAGTTCGGCCGGGCAGGCCTCGCCGCCGACGATGATCAGGCGGACCTGGTCCAGGCACTCCTGGGGCCACAGGGCGAGCAGGGTGGGGACGGTGGAGATCGCGGTGATCCGGCGTTGGACGAGCCAGGGGCCGAGGTCGGTGCCGGCCTTGACCAGGGAGCGGGGGGCGGGCACCAGGCAGGCGCCGTGGCGCCAGGCCAGCCACATCTCCTCGCAGGAGGCGTCGAAGGCCACCGACAGGCCCGCCAGGACGCGGTCGCCGGGGCCCAGCGGGTGGGAGCGCAGGAAGATGCGGGCCTCGGCGTCGACGAAGGCGGCGGCGCTGCGGTGGGTGACGGCCACGCCCTTGGGGCGGCCGGTGGTGCCGGAGGTGAAGATGATCCAGGCGTCGTCGGCCGGGGTGGGCCAGGCCGGGCGGCCCGAGGGGCGGGCGGCGGGGCCGGCGGCCAGCCGGTGGCCGGCGCCGATGATCGCGCAGACCTGGGCGTCCTGCCAGATCATCTCGGCGCGCTCGTCGGGGTCGTCGGCGTCCACGGGCACGTAGGCGGCGCCGCAGCGCAGCACGGCGAGGATGGCGACGTACAGGTCGGCGGTGCCGGAGGGGATGCGTACGCCCACCCGGTCGCCGGTGCCGATGCCGTGGCCGGCCAGCCCGCCGGCCAGGGCGTCGACCTGCTGCAGCAGGGTCCGGTAGTCGAGCACCGTCTCACCGGTGTCCAGGGCCGGCGCGTGGGGGTACGCGTCGGCCGTGGCGGCGATGACGTCGAGGAGGCTTCGCGGGTGGGCTGGCTGGGCCACCGGCCAGCCCGCGGCCTGCCCCGGGTCGGGTCGGTGCAGCGTGCCTGGGCCAGCCGTGTCGTGGCGTGCGTCCATGGGGATGGGTTCCTTGGCTCCGTTTGTCCTGAGAGGCGCGTGTCACGTCGCTACGTGCGGTGACGCCGTTGTCACGTGGTGGGAACGCGCCCACTCACCATGACTCCACGGGGCGTCCGCTGGATGCAGCGAAGGCGCGGTCAAAGAGAATTCTCATCATTGATGACAATCGGCCTAATCATCATGCGAATCGAATGTCGATTCGGGTATTTCTACGTGTTTTCGCTGGTGAAGGCTAATCGGCGAAAACCGGAGGGGCGTGACGGCTGAGGGAAGAGTGATGAACACCATGGCGTCCGGAACGGTACCGGTAGTGAGGGGTTGGCTACCGAATCGGTGGGTTTTGGTCGGATGCTCGTCCTGTCCACGTCAGTCTCGGTTGTGTGTGAGACTCTCCAGCCGCCGTCCAACAAACGGACGTTTCCTGTGAAGACGGTGTGGGCCGCGGCGCCCGCTTGCGGACCGCACGGCGGGAACCCGCTCCTCTGGTACGCGGCGTACGGGTCCAACCTGCACGCTGCCCGCTTCGCCTGCTACCTGTACGGCGGCCGTCCGGACGGCGCGGCCCTCGGCTGCCCGGGCTGCCGCGACCGCCGCCCACCCCGGCGAACGGCCGCCCTCACCCTGCCCGGAACCCTGTACTTCGCCGGAGACTCCCCCACCTGGGGCGGCGCGACGGCCTACTACGACCCGGCCGGCCGCGGGCCGGTGCCCTGCCGCGGCTACCTGCTCACCCCCGGCCAGTTCAGCGACATCGCCGCCCAGGAGATGCGCCGCGCCCCGGGCACCGACCTCGACCTCACCCGGGTCCTGGCCACCGGCCGCGACCGGGTCGGCCCCGGCCGCTACGTGACCCTGCTGCGCGTCGGAGCACTCGGGGGGCGCCCGGTGCTCACCTTCACCTCCCCCGCCGGCCTGGCCGGCACCGAGCCCACCGCCCCCACCGCCGCCTACCTGCGCACCCTGGGCGCCGGCCTGGCCGAGGCCCACGGCTGGGGGCCCTGGCGCGCCGCCGGCTACCTCGCCACCCGCCCGGGGGCGGCCGGGCACTGGGAGGTGGGGGCGGTGGCGGCGCTGCTGGGGTGAGCAGGGGCGGGGGCCGAGCCGAGGGCCGGTTGACGGCAGGTCGGCGCGCGGTCGGGGGTCGGTCGGCGGTCGGCCTGCCGTCAGCTTCCGTTCTCCGGAGGTCAGTTGAGGAAGGACTCCGGGCCCAGACGGCCCCAGAGCACGAACGCGGCCAGCAGCACGTAGACCACGTCCACCGCCACCAGCCGGTACTCGCAGCGCCGCAGGCGCACCACCGCCGCCCCGGCCATCAGCAGCACCAGCCCGAGCGCGGCCAGCGGCACCAGCACCGGCGCGATGCCGAGCAGCGCGGGCAGCACCAGCCCCGCCGCGGCCAGGACTTCGAGGGCGCCGATCGCCCTCACCCCGCCCGCACTGAAGTCCTCGACCCAGCGGCCGCTGCGCCCGGCGGCGGCGATCCGCTCCTTCGGCACCAGCAGCTTGAAGGCACCGCCGAGCAGATAGGCGGCGGCCAGCAGTGCGGTGACGGTCCACAGTGCGGGGTTCATGGCGTTCTCCTCGGTACGTTGTCCGCTGCTGCCCTCTGGGACAGGGCAGCCGGGCCGCCCGTGACGGGGCCCGGTGTGAGGCGCGCCACCCCGGGCGGGGCGGCGCCGGAAGGGACGGGGTGCCATGGCGGGATCGACGGGTACGGCGGACGTGGCGGAGGCGGCCCGGTACCGGCCGCTGCTGTTCTCCATCGCCTACGGCATGACGGGCTCGGTGGGTGACGCCGAGGACCTCGTCCAGGACACCTTCCTCAACCTGACCCGGGCCGGGCAGGCGGGCACCACCGTCACCAACCTCAAGGCGTACCTGACCACTTCGGTCACCCGCCTGGGCATCAACCACCTGGAGTCGGCCCGGGTGCGGCGCGAGAGCTACGTCGGCGAGTGGCTGCCCGAGCCCGTCGTCGCCTTCGCCGAGCGCCCCGGCGACGCCCCCGCCGAGCACGCCGAGCTGGCCGACTCGCTGTCGATGGCCTTCCTGGTGATGCTGGAGGCCCTCTCCCCCGTGGAGCGGGCGGTGCTGCTGCTGCGCGAGGCCTTCGGCTACGGCTACCCGGAGGTCGCGGAGCTGACCGGCAAGTCGGAGGCGAATTGCCGTCAGATCCTGGCCCGGGCCCGCAAGCACCTGGCCCTGGGCACGGACGCCCCGCTGCCGGCGGCCCGGCGGGCCGAGGGCGACGAACTGGCCCGCCGCTTCTTCGCCGTGGCCGCCGGCGGGGACCTCGCGGAGCTGCTCGGCATGCTCGCCCCCGACGTGGTCTTCCACGGCGACGGCGGCGGCAAGGCGCAGTCGGTCGGCAAGTCGGTCGCCGGCCTGGAGCGCGTCGCCCACCTGCTCGCCTTCGGCTTCACCCGCAACCGCGAACTCGGCGTCACCCTCCGCCCGGCCCTGGTCAACGGCCGCCCGGGCGCGGTCTCCTACGACCCCCGGGGGCGGGTCGCCGGTGTCCTGGTGCTGGAGATCGCCGGCGGCGCGATCCGGGCGCTGCACTCGGTGTCCAACCCGGACAAGCTCGGACACCTGGGCGAGGTGTCCGACATCGGACTGCGCCGGGTGCGGGAACGGGATCGGGACCGGTAGGCGGCCCCGGAAATCGGTGGCGGGCGGAGGCGGGCGCGGTCCGCTCAGCCGGGCGGGAGCGGGGCGGCGTCACCGGGAGCGGGGCCGCCGCCGGGTCGCGACGGCCCTCAGGCTGCGGCCGTTTCGACGACCGCGATCTCGAACGGCTGCCGGTTGTCGCGTCCGTTCCGGTCGTCCGGGCTGTACACGGCGACCTCCCCGCCGAGCAGCGGGCCCGTGGGCGTGTCGGGGGAGATCCGGACGGGGATGATCGCGGTCGCGCTGCGCCCCTCACGCAGCCCGGGCCCGAAGGTGCAGCGCAGGTGGCGCTTGTCCCCGGAGGCCGTGCACGTTTCGGGGAAGAACGGCTCCTCCGCCGTGGTTCCCGCCGGCAGGACGATCAGGACGTCGAACGGCGATGCCGTGGTGTCCGGGCCGCGGTTGGCGACGAAGGCGTGCAGGCTGGTCCGGCCGCCCGGCGGGGCGGCGTCGGGGTCCAGCCGGATCACCTCCAGGTCGGAGTCGGAGACCGCGGGGGCGTGCGCGGGCGGCGGTACCGGTCGGCCGATCGGGCGGGGGTCGGGGCGCTGCCCGGCCCAGGACGGACCGGCGGTCAGCGTCGCCAGCGCGCAGCCCGCCGCCACGGCCGCCGTCAGCCACCTCCCGCCGCGTGCCCCGCCGCGTGCTCCCGTGCGTCTGCGCTCCATGGTCGTCCGCCGTTCCCTCGCACCGGCCGCCCGCGCCGTCGCGGGCCGCATCCGCACCAGGGTGGCCGAGCGACCGGCGGCCGCCGCCGCGCCCCGCCCTCGGTCCGCCCGAACGGGCGAACCGACGAACCGACGAACGGACGGACAGAGGAACGGACGAACACGCGCCCGCAGCGCCGGCCGGGTCACGGGAGCCGGTGGACCGGGGTGGCCTCGCGCAGGTGGACGAGGACGTCGAAGGCGCCGGGGAGGGAGGCGACGGCCAGGTGTTCGGCGGCGTCGCGCTCCGGGGTGTAGACGCCGCCGATGACGCGGGCCTTGGCGGGGCCGTCCCATGCGCGGCGGACGTCCTGGTGGCGCAGGTCGAGCCAGTGGGCGGGGGCGTCGGTCTCGCCGAGCCTGGCGTCGAGCAGGTCGGGGGCCGGGTCGGGGACGACGGCGGGTTGCACGCCCGGATCCGCTCCAGGGCGGCGGGAGCGTCGGCCGTGAGCGGTCAGGCCCCAGCGGGCAGGCATTCGTCGAGCAGGGCGAGGATGTCGCGCCAGGCGCGGCGGGCGTGCAGCGGATGGTGGGCGACGCCGGGGACGACGGGCTGGTCGACGGGCGGGTGGTGGAAGGCGTGCTGGGCGCCGCCGTAGACGGTGAGGCGCCAGTCGACGCCGGCGGCCTGCAACTCGGCGGTGAAGGCCTCGCGTTGGGCGGCGGGCTGGATCGGGTCCTCGGAGCCGACGCCCGCCCACACCGGGCAGCGGATGTTCGCGGCCTCCCCGGGGCGGCCGGTGATGAGGGCGTTGACGGTGGCGACGGCCTTCAGGTCGGCACCGGAGCGCGCGAGTTCGAGCAGGACGGCCCCGCCGGTGCCGTAGCCGATGGCGGCGATCCGTCCGGGGTCGGTGCGCGGCTGGGCGCGCAGCGCGTCGAGGGCGGCGTGGCCGATGTCGCGCAGCCGGTCGGGGTCGGCGAGCAGGGGCAGGCAGCGCGCAAGCATCTCCTGGCGGTCGGTGAACCAGCGGCCGCCGTGGATGTCGAAGGCCAGGGCCACGTAGCCGAGTTCGGCGAGGGCGTCGGCGCGGCGGCGCTGGAAGTCGTTGAGGCCGGTGCCCTCGGGCCCGATCAGGACGGCGGGGCGGGGGCCGGTGCCGGCCGGGAGCGCGAGGTGGCCGACCATGGTGAGGCCGTCGGCGGGGTAGCGGACCGTGCGGGTGGTGACCGTTGTCATGGGCCGACGCTAGGCGCCGGCGAGGCCCGGTGGGGCGGTCCTTAGCCGACAGCCGAGCGGCCCCGAAGCGGACCCGCCGGCTCAGAGCACGAAGTAGCTCGCCCCGAAGGCCTCGGCGGACTCCCTCGGCTCCACCTCGGCCGTCACCGGGCCCTGGCAGTTCGCGCCGGCGTGCACCAGAACCGTCGAGTCGGTGAAGTTCTCGACGAAGATCGGCGAGGAGGCCGGGTAGCAGCCGCGCGCCGGGTGCTGGTGGGGCACGCCGTTCACCACCAGCAGCCCGGTGGCGGCCTGGGCGGGGACGGCGAGGGCGAGCATCCCGGCGGCGGCGAGCAGGACGGCTCCGGAGATCCGACGACGCATGGGGTTCCTCCCTGGTCAGGGGGGCACCGCCCCGAAGCGGTGCCCGTGCGAACGATCCTGTCGGCGCCGGGACGGATACCGCAATCGCCCGAACCGGCGATGGAACAGCGGCAGTTGGGCGCCGTGCGGTGCTGCGGCCGGGAAGGTTCCCACGACCCGGCGGCCGAGGACCCGTTGCACGATCCTGGTGGGCTACGGCCCAGGCCGCCGTCGCCCGCGGCCATGCCGGTCGAACGGATTGAGACGGCGGAGTTCGCGGGCCCCTTGCGGCAGTTGAGCGCAAGTCCAGGAGGAGGACGGCGACGGAAGGACGGCTCAGGAGGTGGACGGCTCGATCTCCCCCGCGAAGACGATGACCTGGTCGATGAGGCTCCGCCGCAGATGGACGACGTCCGTTCCCGCCAGGCGGGGGCCTCCGTCCGGCGTGGTGAAGACCCACCGGTACCGGGCCCACTCGTCAGGCATGTCCACCTCCGAGCAGCGCACCATCGTGCCGGTCCCCGCCGGGTGGCGTCGGATGTCCAGCACGAACCGCTCGACCGCCGCGATTCCCTCGCTGCGCCCCAACGGCCCCCAGAAGACCACGTCCGAGGTCAGGGCCTGGGAGAGCAGGGCCGTCACATAGCTGTCGTCCGAGGCGTTGAACGCGGAGATGAACGTGTCGATCGCGGAGCGTGCGGTCTCTTCCTGCATACCCCAGTAATACCAGCCGTCGCGCGTGCGCTCCGGATCCTCCCGGCCACAGCACTAGGGTGGCCGGCATGGTGGACGAGTGCTTCGGGCATCCACGCCTCGCCGGGGTCTACGACGCGCTGGACCCGGACCGCTGCGACCTGGTCGCCTACCTGGGGATGGTGCGGGAGTTCGGGGCGCGCCGGGTGCTGGACATCGGCTGCGGCACCGGGGTGTTCGCGCTGCTGCTGGCCGGGCGCGGCGTCGAGGTGGTGGGTGTCGATCCGGCGGCGGCGTCGATCGAGGTGGCGCGCGCCAAGCCGGGCGCCGATCTGGTGCGCTGGATCTGCGGTGACGCGGGCGGACTCCCGGCTCTGCAAGTCGACTTGGCGACGATGACGGCCAACGTCGCGCAGGCGATCGCCGACCCGCCCGCCTGGCGGCGCACCCTGCGCGGCGCCCGGGAGGCGCTGCGCCCCGGCGGGCGGCTGGTGTTCGAGACCCGTGATCCGGCCGCCCGGGCCTGGGAGGAGTGGACCCGGGAGCGCTCGCACCGCACGACGCTGGTGCCGGGCGTCGGCCCGGTTCGGAGCTGGGTGCAACTGACCGAGGTGCGCGGGCCGTTGGTGGCGTTCCGCTGGACGTACGTGTTCGGCGCGGACGGGCAGGTGCTGACCTCGGATTCGACGCTGCGCTTCCGGGAGCGGGCCGAGGTCGAGCGGGACCTCGCCGAGGAGAGGTTCGCGCTGGAGGAGGTGCGCGGGGCGCCGGACCAGCCGGGCCGGGAGCTGGTGTTCGTGGCCCGGCGCCCCTGACCCGGCCCGCCCGCGGGAGTCGAACGGGCCGGCTTCCCGCGCTTTCGCGGGTCCGGGCGTGGTGCTCCGTTTCCCGGCTCCGGGTGAATCGTTGACCGTTGTACCAGTTGTTCCCACGGATCACGCCCCTCCCCCGCGGCCGGACCGGCGCAGCGCCGGGCGGGCCGCAACGGAAAGCCACCCCATGCCCGTTCGCCCCTGGCGCGCGGCGGCCTCAGCCGCCTCCGCGCTCCTGTTCCTGGCCACCGCCCGCGCGACGGCGCAGCCCGTGGAGCCCGCGGCACCGGCCGCGCCCGCAGCACCTGCGGCGCCTGCGGCGTACAGCCTGCGCAACGCCCGTACGGGGACGTGCCTGCACCACGTCTTCGGCACCACCCAGGTGCGGCTGGAGCCCTGCGAGGCGGTGCCCGAGCAGCGGTGGGAGCTGCGGGCGGCCGGCGCGTGGGTCAACGTGGCGGCGTTCGACCCGGACAAGGGCGCCTGGGGCTGCGTGGCCATCGGTGACAACTGGCGCATCCGCTACGGCCAGTGCCGGGTGGCCGAGTCGGCGTGGAGCATCGCGGACGGCGGCCGTTCCCGGGTCCGCTCGGAGTCGGACCTCAATGACAACGACCTCTACCTGACGG
The DNA here is from genome assembly GCF_055608425.1 of Kitasatospora sp. NPDC036934. NCBI lineage: Bacteria > Bacillati > Actinomycetota > Actinomycetes > Kitasatosporales > Streptomycetaceae > Kitasatospora > Kitasatospora sp. NPDC036934. Next base: position 98,500 of record NZ_JBVJQR010000019.1, read on the forward strand.
AGACCCAGGAGGGCCGCCTCGGCGCCCAGCCCGGCGGCACCACCCCCTCCGCGGACTGGATCCTGGCCGCCGAATAATCCGGGAACGGGTGAGCGTCCCCTGCTACGGTGCCCGGATGTCAGCGATCAAGCAGTTCCAGGTCACGTTCGACTGTGCGGAGCCCGCGCGCGTCGCCCGCTTCTGGTGCGAGGTGCTGGGGTACGTCATGGCGCCGCCGAAGGGGTTCGCCGGCTGGGAGGAGTACGAGGCCTCCCGGGCTCCGGAGGACCGGGGCTCCTGGTCCGCCTGCACCGACCCGTCGGGGGTGGGCCCGCGGCTGTACTTCCAGCGCGTTCCCGAGGGCAAGACCGCCAAGAACCGGGTGCACCTGGACGTGCGGGTGGGCACCGGGCTGGTGGGTGAGGAGCGCCTGGCCGTGCTGGAGGCCGAGGCCACCCGGCTGGAGGCGCTCGGCGCGGTGCGCGTGCAGGTGCTGTACGACGGCCAGGACTCGTGCATCTCGATGCAGGACGTCGAGGGCAACGAGTTCTGCGTCGACTGAGTCGGGTCGGCCGGGCGGGCCAGTGCCCGTGCCGGTGCCGGCGCCCGTGCCGGTGGGATGACAGCGGTGGCAGCGCCCTGCCGGTGGGCTGTGAGCAGCCCGCGGAAACCTGGGGCCGGGGCGTGAACGACGCGCCCCGGCCACCGCACCACCAGGGAGCCCCCGTGCCGAACCCCGCAGCGACCCCGACCCCGCCGTGGGACGTCCACCACCTGCCCCGGGCCGAGGGCAAGGTCTTCCTGGTCACCGGCGGCAACGCGGGCATCGGCTACTTCGTCGCCGAGCAGCTCGCCGGCACCGGCGCGACGGTCGTCCTCGGCTGCCGCGACCGCCGCAAGGCCGAGGCCGCGACGGCCTCGATCGGCGCCCGCGTACCCGGCGCCAGGCTGCGGCACCTGCCGCTGGACCTGGCCGATCCGGCCTCCGTCGCGTCCTCCGCCGACGGACTCGGCGTGCAGCGCCTGGACGCGGTCGTCCACAACGCGGGCATCGCGCTGGACGACCCGCCGCGCCGCGAGAGCGCGAACGGCCACGAGCTGATGTTCGCCACCAACCACCTGGGCCACTTCGCCCTGACCGCCCACCTGGCCCCGCTGCTCCAGGCCACCCCCGGCAGCCGGATCGTGACCACCGGCAGCTTCGCCGCCAAGTCCGAACGCCTGGACCTCGCCGACCTCCAGAGCGTCCACGACTACAAGCCCAAGCGCACCTACTCCCGCTCCAAGCTCGCCCAGATGCTCTTCGCCGTCGAACTCGACCGGCGCCTGCGCGCCGCCGGGAGTACGACGCTGAGCGTCCTGGTCCACCCCGGTGGCGCGCTCGACGCCCTCACCCCCGCGCGCCCGCCCCTGCACACCCGCACCGCGCGCGAACGGCTGGGCCACCTGCCGCTCGGCCTGGTCGTCCAGGGCAAGGACGCCGCCGCGTGGCCCGCCGTACGGGCCGTGCTCGACCCGGGCGTACGCGGGTCGAGCACGGTGATGTGGAGCCCCCGGGTGTTCGGGCTGCGCGGCGAGCCCCGGCCCGAACCCCTGTGGGACCACGTCGCGGACCCCGCCACGGCGGCCCGGCTCTGGGAGGCCAGTTGTGAACTGACCGGCCAGGAGCCGGTTTTCACCGCGGCGCCGGGGTCCGGTCGCTACGACTCCTGTGCGATGTAGGCCTCGTACTGCTCCGCCGTGAGCAGGTCGTCCAGTTCGGCGGGCCTGGTCAGGTCGAGCTCGATGATCCAGGCGCCGTGCGGGTCGTCGTTGACGTCCTCCGGCGAATCGTTCAGCTCCTCGTTGATCGCCGCGACCTTGCCGGACACCGGGGCGTAGAGCTCGCTGGCCGACTTCACCGACTCCACCGTGCCGAACGGCTGGCCGCTCTCGAACGTGTCGCCCACCTTGGGGAGTTCGACGAAGACGAGGTCGCCGAGCTGGCGCTGGGCGTAGTCGGTGATGCCGACCCGGGCGCTGCCCTTGCCGGTGGACTGCACCCACTCGTGTTCCCTGGTGTACTTGAAGTCCTTCGGGTAGGCCATGGCGCTCTCCACAGGTCGACGTCGACTGACGCTCCGTCAGCCACGAAGGAGCCTGCTACAGATCGTCGCCACCTCGCGCGACCATCACCCGAACGAGCGAACGATCCGGCCGGTCAGTCGGGGCGCTGGCCGTGCAGGAGGAGGGGCAGGGCGCGGCCGGTGAGGGCTTCGGCGACGCGGGCGGCCTGGGAGGGGGCCATGTGGCGGGGGAGTTCGCGCACGGGCACGAAGCGGGCGCCGAGCAGGCGGCTGCGCTTCTGTGAGGGGACGGCGAGAGGTGCGGCGTCGCGCACGGTGCCGCCGTCGAAGACCAGGCTGAAGCGCTCCAGGTAGCGGTCGGACGGGGTGTAGTCGAGGGCGACGGCGTGGGTCAGGCGCAGGATGATGCCGGTCTGGGCGTGCAGGTGGCGGGCGGCGGCGCGGTGCGGGGGCTCGTTCACCCTGCCCGCGCCGCCGGGCAGGATCATGCCGTCCAGGTAGTCCGGGTCCACGAGCAGGACGTCACCGGCCTGGTTGCGGACGAGAACGAGGCAGCCGAGGCGGCAGACGGGGGGCTTGGCGAGCAGTCGCGGGTCGTGCATGGGGGGTCACTTCCTGAGGGCGCAGAACAGCAGGAGGGCGAAGCAGGCCCACCACAGGAGGCGGGCGGCGAGTTCAGTCGTCATAGGTGAGGCGCTCGTAGCGCAGGCCCTTGCGGAGCAGGTCCACGATGCGCAGCAGGTCGAGCGGGCGCGCCGTGAGGTGCAGCAGGTACTCGCACGTCGTGCGGCCGGTGTCCCAGTCGACCTCGATGGTGGGCAGGTTGACCCGGCCCAGGGCCAGGACGGTGGTGAGGTCGTCCAGGACGGAGGCGGCCTGTCGGCGCTGCTCGGCGGTCACGCGGGAGAGGGTCACCGCTCCCCCGGACGCTTGTGCACCTCGAACAGGCGCCAGGCGGAGAACGCCTCGGTGAAGGAGGAGAAGCCGCTGCGCTCACCGTCGGGCTTGCACAGCCACGCCCCGGTGCACTCGTTGCGGACCCGGTAGCACCGGGCCCCGGTGTCCCAACGGACGCCGTAGCCGTGGAGGCGGGGGACTTGGGCATGGGTCATGGGAGTCAAACTCTCTGCGATCGGAGTTTCACGTTCTGTGCACATGGTGACGCGGTCCGGCCTACGATCGGAAGCAGCTTGCGACTTGCCTTCGGCTCGCCAGAAGTTGGGACCGCCATGAACAAGAAGAAGATTGACCCGGAGTCGAGCCCATGGGCGCCCTTCGGCATCCAGCTCCGCAACTTCCGCGAGGCCAAGGACATCCTCCAGGAGGAGTTGGCGCCGCTCCTGGAGTGCTCGCCGTCACACCTCTCCTACATCGAACTTGCGCACCGCCCGCCGAGTCGCAGGCTCGCCGAACTCGCCGACATCGCGCTCGACACCGGCGGCACGATGTTGCTCATGTGGTATCAGCTGAAGAACGCGGCGATCCTGGAGGGCTTCCCGGAGTACGCACGCTACGAGGACCTCGCGGAGCAGATCAGGATCGTCGAAGTCAACATCGTCACCGGGCTCTTGCAGACTCGGGCGTATGCGACAGCCATCGAAATGGGCTATGCCAGGCAGACGGATACGAGCGAGGAGCTGGCGAAGGAACGCATCGAGTTCAGGCTCAACCGTCAAAAGATCCTGGAAAGGCAGTCCCCTCCGCTTCTGCATGTGGTGATGGACGAGAGCTGCCTGCGAAGGGTCATCGGCGGGCGGGATGTCATGGTCGAGCAGCTCATCCACCTTGAGGAACTGACCACTCGCCGCAACATCGTCGTCCAGATTGTGCCGTTCTCCATGGGAGAAGAGCGCCCGTTTACTCACATGGCGGTCCTCCTTACCATGCCGAAGCGCAAGCTTCTCGCTTACGGCGAGATTGAGCAGCGGGGCTACATCGACCGTGATACCAAGTCAACTGCCGCACTGGCCAAGAGCTACGATCGACTTGCGGTCGAGGCCCTTGGCCAGAGCGAATCGCGAGCTTTCATTCGTGCGGCAAGGAGGGACTTGGAGTGGATGTCGACCTGACTGACGCTTCCTGGCGGAAGAGTTCGTTCAGCGGCGGAGGCGGTGGGAACTGCGTCGAAGTCGCCGACGGCTTCGCCGGTGTCATGCCCGTCCGCGACTCCAAGGACCCCTCCGGCCCCGCGCTCGTCTTCCCCGCCACCGCCTGGCAGTCCTTCGTCACCGCCGTCCGCACCGGCGAGTTCGACGCCCGCTGAAGGCTGCGGGACCCCCTCCGAACTGCCCGGACGGGCACGGACCGTTGCCCCCACGGCCCTTCCGTTCCCCCTCCGTGCCGAACGACCATGGAAGCTCGGCAGACCTCCGGGGGGACCCACCCATGCGCACACACGACCGCGAGCGGCAGCAGCACAGCGGCCGGGACACCGCCGCCGACCGCGCCCGACCGGCGCCCGCCCACCGGCTGCTCGCCCTCCAGGCCGGTGTGGGCAACGCCGCCGTCGTGCAGATGCTGCAACGCGCGCCCGAACACCCCGCCTCCGTCCAGCGCTCCACCGTCCACGACGTGCTGCGCACCGCCGGCCGTCCGCTGGACGAGGCGACCCGTACCGAGATGGAGTCCCGCCTCGGCGCCGACTTCTCCGACGTCCGGCTCCACGTCGGCCCGGCGGCCCGCGCCTCCGCGGCCGAGGTCGGTGCCCGCGCGTACACCTCCGGGAGCCATGTCGTCCTCGGTGACGGCGGCGGCGACAAGCACACCCTCGCCCACGAGTTGACCCACGTCATCCAGCAGCGGCACGGCCCCGTGGCCGGCACCGACCACGGCGACGGCCTGCGGGTCAGCGACCCCTCGGACCGGTTCGAGCGCGAGGCCGAGGCCAACGCGCACCGGGCCATGTCCGGGCCGGTCCGCACGCCCGAGGCCGACGTACCGCACGAGCACGCGACCGCTGCCGCGAGCGCCGGTGCCGTGCAACGCGCCGCCACCGACGACCTCCCCGACGCCGAAGCACCGTCAGCGGCGGTGCCCGACCTGCCCGCCACCCTGGTCCAGGAGTTGCAGGAGGCGAAGGACGCGACCGGGTCGGACGCCAAGGCCGTGCGCCAGGCCGCACTGGACTCGCTGCTGCGGTACGTCCTCGCCCATCTGCCGGTCACGCCCGACCATCCCGAGCTGCCGCAGGCCCTGGCCGACAAGGACCTCGTCCTCGGCTACAAGCACTCCCGCCAGGGGGCCGGCAAGCCCATGGCACTGACCAGCACCGGCACTTCGGGCGACAAGGTCACCATGGCGCTGTACCGCAATCTGTTCGACGACTACGGCCCCGCCGTGGTCTACAGCACGCTGCGGCACGAGCTGATCCACGCCGCCCAGGCCATGCTGATGCCCGACGAGGACGCCGCCAACGGTGCGGACCCGCACGTCTACATGGACGTGATGAGCGACATCGGGCACGAGACCTTCGACCTGCTCCAGCAGCCGATGCGGGAGATCGAGACCCACGTCTGGGAGCTGGAGCACGCGGGCCGCACCGGGATCGACGGCGGGTACCTGAAGGAGACCGTCGACTACCTCATCACCTACACCGAGGAGTTGGCCGCCAACCTCGGCGAGGCCGCCGTCACCGACCGGCACGTCGAGTACTGGGACGCGTACCTGGACAACTCGGTGGCCGCGCTCGGCCGGGCCGCCGCCACCCCCGCCGTCACCGGGCACACCGACCAGGCCCTCGCCGGACGCCTCACCATCGCCCAGCAGGCGCTGCGCGGCGCCATCGACGCCAAGAAGCGGGCGGGTGCGGCGGGCGGGAAGCGGGCCGGGGGCACCGGCCGGGGCAACCCCGGCCAGCGCAAGCGGGAGAAGGCCGACGCGTGAGTGGGGCTGCTTCCCGCCGCGGACGGGACGGTCAGTCCCGGCGGGACCGCCACCGGCGGGGGTGGCGCACGGTGACGCGGCCGAAGCTCTTCTTGCCGATCAGCTCGATCCGCAGCCTGACCGGGGCCCCCGGGTCGGCGTCCTGGTGGCCCTTCACCTTGGAGAACTCCAGGGTCAGGCCGTAGGGATCGACCACGATCCCCGGGCCGACGATCAGCGTCAGGTTGCCGCCCTGCATGTCGACGTCGATCTCCAGGGTGTCGTGGGTGATCACCGCCTGGGTGAAGTCCAGCTTCACGTGGCACCACTCCGCGGCGATCTCCAGGCGGCGCGGCAGAACCCAGGCGCCCACCCGCTCCGTCCTGGTGAACTTCTGCTCGATCCGCAGCACGTCCCGGCCCTCGGCCACCACTCCGGTGGCCGAGACCGACACCGGCGGCAGGTCGGCGGTGAGTTCGGCCAGGTCCCCGACCGTGCGGGCCGACAGGGCGGCCTCCACCCGCTCGTCCAGCTCCTCGGCCGTCAACCGGCCGTCACCCGCGGCGACGCCCAGCGCGGTCACCACCCGGTCCCGGTCGGCGTGCGAGGCCCGCAGCGCCGGCCGGGTGCCGGGGCCGGGGGCGCTCCCGGCGGGCACGATCTCTCCCGGCATCTTTCCCGTCCCTGAACTCGCTCGGCGAAGGTGCGCGCGGAGGCGCCGCGCGGCAACTTACGTTATATCGCGATACGGTATATCGCGTTACGCCGCCCCGCCAGGCCCGGGGCAGGGCCGGGCCCCGGCAGCCGGTTCAGGAGGCGGTGTCCTTGCGGAAGCGCTTGGCCAGGGCCGGATCCGACTCCCACCACAGGCCGTTGGCGCCCTGCTCCTCCTCGGCGGGCTCGGCGGGCCGGGCGGGTCCGGCCCCCGGGAGGGCGGAGTCGCCGACGACCCGCAGGCGGAACAGCAGGCCGGGGACGGCCCAGAAGACCGCGCCCATCAGCAGCAGGACCGCGGCCACGCCGTACCAGGGAAGCACCGTGAAGCGGGCCAGGGGCAGCGCGAGGAAGGCGAACCGCAGCCCGGTGCCCCGGCCCGTCAGCAGGAACTCGCGCCCCTCACCGGCCTCCACGGTCACCGTGTTGGAGCGGGTGCGGTCCCAGGTGGCGAGCCGGACGGTGTGGGGGCCGGCCGGGACCGGGAAGCGCGCGAGGGTGCCCTGTTTGACCCTGCCGACCGGCACCCCGTCGATCTCCACGCCGTAGCAGCCCCTGCGCAGGGCGAAGAGCGGCGGCTCGGCATGCACGACGACGGTAGCGGTCATCTGGGTGTCCCCCCGGGTTGGTGATCACGAGGCGCGGAGCGCGCCCATGATAGGGGGATGCCCCTGGCCGGGCACCGTCAATTCGTCTGCCGGGCAACGAGGTTCTCCAGACCGAGGTCGCCCGGATGCTCGCCGGTGGCGTAGCGCGGGGCCGTGCGCCCCCAGTCGTGGTAGCCGCGGATCCAGGCCGCATGGGCGTCCGCGTAACGAGCCAACTCTCTTATGCCACCGCCGAGTTCGCGCTCCAGCTCGGGCAGGCCGGCGCGCAGGCCGAGGAAGGACTCGACGCTGCGGTCCGCGGTGTCGCGCACCTGGCGGACGGCCTCGGCGCGGGAGGCGCCGTGGTGGTGCATCAGGCTCAGCACGAGGTTGGGGCGGGCGCCGGCCTGGTCCTTCTCCAGGGAGTGGATCTCGTTCATGGCGATGACGGCGTCGCAGGCGGCGACCCGCATCGCCTCCAGGTGGCTGGTGCACCAGGCCGGCAGCGGGACCTCGAAGTGGCCGACCCGCTCGGCCAGCGCCAGCAGCGGGCGCACCCCGATCGTGCGGCGGCGGGCGCGCAGGTGGGCGGCCGGGTCCGGGAGGGCGCCGTGCGCCCGGTCGGCGATCTTGGTGGGCCAGCCGGCCAGGCAGTCGACCCAGTCGTGGACGGTTCGGCGGCGCCACTCCCCGGACATGCCCTCGCTCATCCGCTGCCAGCAGTCGGCGAAGGCGGCGACGACGGGCGGCGCGTGGGTCCTCTGCTGCTTCGGCCAGCGCAGGAGGTCCACCAAGTCCTGGCAGACGGCGATCGCGTCGTCCGTACTGCCGTCCCGGGCGTCGAACCGGTCGTCGAAGAGGAAGAACCAGCCGAGCAGGTCGAAGCAGAGGTCCAGGTCGGCGCCGACCGCGTCCGGGAAGCCGTACGCGGCACTGTCCGCGACCCGGGAGAGCTCGTAGCGGCGCAGCGCCTCCGGGCCGGCGACCAGCCCGCCGGCTTGCACCCAGGCCAGGTGGCGCCGGCGGGCCCGGGCCAGCTCGGGGCTGACCCGGCCGGCGAGGGGCACCGTGAACTCGATGTCCTGGGGCATTCGGCTTCCGCGCTCCCGATACGACTCGACGGTCCGTGGCGGCCGTTTGGGGCCGTACGGTTCGGGCCCAGCGTGGGGGAAGCGGCGGCAACCGCGCCAGAGCGCAAGGGGGCACCCCCGGGCGCATCCGGATGCGTGGCGCCCTCCCGCACCGGGGGCGCGGGAGGGCGGGGGGCCGGGGCACGGGAAGTCGGGCCCGCCGGCGGCACCCGGGCGGCGGACCAGCCGGTGTCGCGGGTGCGGCGCGGGCCGGTCATTCGGGCGTCATTCGGGGAGGTCGCCGTCGCCGCCCAGGTTGGCGGTGATGCGGCGCAGCACGTTGACGGTGGTGACGAAGTCGGCCTCGTCGACGCCCTCGTGGGCCTGCCGGAGCACGCGCAGGTTGCGCTCGCGGGCGCGCAGGCGGGCGGCCTCCCCGTCCGGGCTGAGGGACATGGCGCCGGTGGTCGCGTCCTCCAGCAGCCAGCCGCGGGCGGCGAGGTCGTCGAAGACCTCGTCGAAGTCGAGGCCGAGGTCCTCGTGGGGGGCCAGCCGCGGGACCAGGGTGGTGCGGTTCCAGTGGCCGGGGGCGCCGGCGGCGCGGTTGAGCGTCCACCAGTGCGGCTGGGTGAGGCCCTCCACCGCGAGCTGTCCGCGCAGGGCTCCCACCACCCGGCGGTAGGCCTCGCCGGTCCACGCGCCGATGGGCTGGGCGGCCAGGACTTCGTGCGGGTACTCCTTGAGCGTCACGCTGCTGTGCCCTCTCTGTGTCGTTCGCCAGGACGTGGTCACGGTAGGACTTCAAGTCGGCTTGAGGTCAAGGTGGTTCGCGCAGGGTGAGGTGGGGGTGGGGGGCGGGGTGGGGGTGTGTGGTGGGGGTGCGGTGGCCGGGTTCCGGCCGGATCGGAGGCGCCCCGGGCGGGCCGGCCGGGGCGCCCCGGGGCCGTGGGCCCGGTTTCCGCCGCTGTGGCGGGCCGGTGCCGGCACCGGAAGTCGGCCCGGTCGACTTCCGGTGCCGCAAACCGGCCGGCGGACTATGGCGCGCCGGCGCTCACCCACACGGGTGGGCGCGGCCGTTCCCGCTCCCCGCCGGGCCGGTGGCCTGGCACGGTTGGTGCGCGGGCGACCGCCGCCCCGGGGGCGGGAGCTCGGTGCTCGCCCCCTCTGGCCGGAGCGGGAAGTCGTCCCCGCCGACTTCCCGCTCCCCCCGGGGGCGCCTCCCGGGGATCCTGCGGGATCAGGCCTCGCCGTCGCGTGCCTACGCCGCCTGACGGCCGCTCACGGCGCGGGGTCGGGTGCGGGGTCGGGTGCGGTGAGGGCCGGGGCGGGGCCGTCGGCGAGGGCGGCGGACAGGACGACGGGCAGTTCCTTGTCGCCCTGGCCGACGCACAACCCCAGCCAGCGTTCGGCTCCGGGCAGTGGCCAGACGTGCAGGGTGACGGCCTGCTGGCAGAGCAGGCCGACCGGTTCGGCGGGCCGGTACCCGGCGTCCTGCGCGTCGAAGCCCGCGCGCAGGCAGGAGAACAGGTCGACCTCGTACGGGCGGCCCCAGCGGGCCGTGAACACCTCGGCCAGGGCCTCCAACGCGCCCTGGGCCAGGTCGTGTTCGCGGTCGCAGGCCATCGCGTCCGGGTCGTCCCGGAAGTCGCGGCTGACGGACAGCTCCTCGACGCGGTAGCCGGGGCCGCAGTACCCGGTGGGGTGGTCGGCGTCCTCGGGCGGGTGGGGCCGGGGGTCGGCGAGGAGGGCGTCGACCCGGTCGAGGTGCGCGGGGGTGGCCACGGCCGCAAGGCCAGGGGGCGGCACCGACAGCGGCGCGGCGGGGCCGCCCCGACGGAGGCGGGTGGGGGGGGGGACATCCTCGGGGGCGGGCACATCCCTCGCCGGCGTTGAACGGCGTCGTGGGCCCGGGCCGTTGAGCCGGTGGGGGATCCGTACGGCACCGGCATGGGGCCGGCGCAGCGACAGGAGGCGGAACGTGGCGGCGGACCACATGGTCATCGAGCAGGTACGGCGGCTGGGGCGGGGCCCGGAGCGGGAGCTCTCCCCCGACTACGGGCTGCTCCCCCCGGCCCCGAGGTCCGAGCCCGACTGGCGTCGGCCGCTGGACACCCTGGGGACGGTGCTCATCCCCCCGGAGGCCCGCCCCGGCCCGGTCTCCCCTGCCCCGGTCTCCCCTGCCCCGGTCTCCCCCGGCCCCGCTCCGGTCACCGCCCCCGCCGTCCTCCTCGCCCCGCCCCCGATGCCCCCCGCGCCGCCCGCCGTCGCGCCCGCGCCGCCCGTCCCGTCCACCGCGCCGCAGCCGCAGCCGCAGCCGCAAGCGCAGCCGGACCCGGCGCCCGCGCCCGCGCCCGCCCGGCGGTCCCGGCTCCTCGGGGCCGGCCTGGGCGGCGGCCTGGGCCTGGGCCGGGGCGAGCAGCGCGAGCAGGAGCGGCTGCGGGCCGTCATCCGCACGCCGCTGCACCGCTCCTTCCGGATCGCGGTCATCGGCCTCAAGGGCGGGGTCGGCAAGACCTCCGCGACCCTGGGGCTGGGGTCCGTCCTCGCCGAGACCCGGGCCGACAAGGTCGTCGCCGTCGACGCCAACCCGGACACCGGCACGCTGAGCCGGCGCATCCGCCGGGAGACGCCGGCCACCGTCCAGGACCTGCTCGCGGCCGCACCCTCGATCGCCGGCTACATGGACATCCGCCGCTTCACCTCGCTGACCCCCAGCGGGCTGGAGGTGCTGGCCAACGACGCCGACCCGACCGTCGCCAACGCCTTCGGCGGCGGGGACTACCGGCGGCTGGTCGACCTGCTCAGCCGCCAGTACCCGATCGTGCTGGCCGACTGCGGCACCGGCCTGCTGCACGGCTCCATGCACGCCGTCCTCGACCTCGCCGACCAGCTCGTCATCACCGCCACCACCAGCGTGGACGGCGCCAGCGGCGCGGACACCACCCTGGACTGGCTGTGCGCCAACGGGTACGAGGAGCTGGCCCGGCGCAGCGTGACCCTGATCTCCGGGGTGCGGGCCAAGGGCCGGACGATCCGGGCGGACGACCTGGTGGCCCACTTCGGGCAGCGCTGCCGGGCCGCCGTCGTTCTGCCCTTCGACGAGCACCTCGCCCTGGGCGGCATGTTCGAGCCCGCCCGGCTGCACCAGCGCACCCGCCGCGCCTACCTGGACCTCGCCGCACTGGTCGCCGAGGGCATCCGCCCGGCGGGGGCCTGAGGGCCGGTCAGGCCGACCTCGGCGGATCAGCGCGCGTCGTGCGCCCGGCAAGGTCGGCCGGACAGGGCCTGAGGGCCGGTCAGGCCTTCCAACGGCCCGGGCGCCAGGCGCGGCGGCGGGCGGCGGTGCACACGACGGCCAGGCCCAGGGTGAGGGTGACGGTGGTCAGGACGGCGGCGGCCACCGTCGCGGCCTGGCGGGGGGCGGGGTCCGGGGGCGGGGGGCCCAGGGCGGTGGCCCGCGCCGGCGGGAGGGCGGCGGCGGTGGCGGGCGGGGTGGTGGTGAGGGCGGCGAGGGGGTCGACGGTGCCGTAGCCCAGACGGGGGTCGGGCAGGGCGGTGCCGGGGTGGTAGGCGGTGGCTTCGAGGCGCTCGCGCAGGTGGGCCGGGTCGAGGTCGGGGTGGTGGCCCAGGAGCAGGGCGGCGCTGCCGGCCACCACGGCGGCGGCGAAGCTGGGGCCGCTGCCGGTGAAGTAGCCCTTGCCCGCCGGTCCGGTGCTCATCATCGCCTCGCCCGGGGCGGTCAGGTCGACCCGGGGGCCGGTCCGCGCTCCCTGGCCGGTGCCGACTCCGGTGCCGGCGCCGGTGCCCGTACCACCGCCCGTACCGCCACCTCCCGCACCGGTGCCCGTACCGCCGCCGCCCGCACCAACGCCCCCCGTACCGCCGCCGCCCGTGCCCGCCGGGTCCGGCGCGGTGCCGTCCGGGGCCAGCGCGGCGACGGTGAGGACCTGCGGCGGGGCGGAGGGCAGCGAGCCGCCGCCCTGGTCGGGGGTGGCCGGGGCGACCACCAGGGCGCCCCGCTCCTCGGCGTGGCGCAGCGCGTCCTCCAGGCCGGGGTCGCCGGCGGGCAGGGGCAGGGCCGAGGCGATGATCCGGGCGCCGGCGTCGGCCGCGTCCCGGATTCCCTTGGCGAGCAGGGCCGGGGTGGTGGCGCCGGTGTCGTCGGTGACGGCGACGGCCAGGATCCGCGCCTGGGGGGCGATGCCGGCGAAGCCGGTGCCGTCCTGGTGGCGGGCGGCGATCAGCCCGGCGAGGAAGGTGCCGTGGCCGACGCAGTCGCGGGTGGAGTCGCCGGTGCCGTACTCGCGCGGGCCCGGGACCAGGCGTTCGCCCAGGACGCCGGAGGCGCCGTCGACGCCGGAGCCGACGACGGCGACCGTCACCCCGGCGCCCCGGTCCAGTGCCCAGGCGGCCTCGGGGCGCAGGAAGGTCTGGGCCCAGGGGGTGCGGTCGGTGCCCTTGTCGGAGGGTTTGAGGCACTCGCCGGGGCGGGCGCCCTGGCGGCTCTGGCCGATCACGGGCAGGGCCGCGGGGTCGCCGGAGGCCGCCGCGGCCGGGGCGCTCCCGGTGCCCAGGGTGCACAGGGCGGCGGCGAGGGCGGCGGCGGCCGCGGCGCCGCGGCGGGTGGTCACACCGTGCTCCCCTGGAGCAGCGCGGGGACGTCCTGGGGCAGCAGCAGGCTCAGTTCGGACACGTCGCCGACCTCCAGGCGGGCCAGCCGCCCGGCCTGGCGGGTCACCATGGCCTCCAGGGTCTGGCGGGCGAAGCGGCCGTTGCCGAAGTTGCGGTCCCGGGGGACGGCCGCGCACAGCGTCGCCAGGGTGGTGAGGGTCTCGGGGGCGCAGAGGTAGCCGGCCTCCTCGGCCTGGCGGGCGACGATGGTGACGAGTTCGTCGGCGCTGTAGTGGTCGAAGGCGATCTGCTGGGGGAAGCGCGAGGCCAGGCCGGGGTTGGAAGCGAGGAAGCCCTGCATCTCCTCGTGGTAGCCGGCCACGATCACCACGACCTCGTCGCGGTGGTCCTCCATCAGCTTCATCAGGGTGTCCACCGCCTCCTGGCCGAAGTCGCCGGAGGCGGCGCCGCCGCGCGGGGTGAGGGTGTAGGCCTCGTCGATGAACAGCACGCCGCCGCGGGCGCGTTCGAAGGCCTCCTTGGTGAGCTGGGCGGTGTGGCCGATGTAGCGGCCGACCAGGTCGGCGCGGGCGGTCTCGACGAGCTGGCCGGTGGGCAGGACGCCGAGTTCGGCGAGCAGGGCGCCGTAGAGGCGGGCGACGGTGGTCTTGCCGGTGCCGGGCGGGCCGGCGAAGACCAGGTGGTGGCTGATCCTGGCGGCGGGCAGGCCGGCCTCCTCGCGGCGGCGGGCCTGGGTGATCAGGTTGACCAGGTTCTCCACCTGTTCCTTGGCGGCGCTCAGGCCCACCATCTGGCGCAGCCGGGCCAGGAGTTCGCTGCGGCCGTCCGTGCCGGGGCCGGGGCCGGCGGCGCGCGCGGCCTCGGCGCCGAGGTCCTCGGGCAGCAGCAGCGGCAGGTCCGCGTCGGTGACCTCGGCGAGGGCGGCCAGCCGGGAGGCCTGGCGGTCGACCATCTCCTCGAAGACCTTGCGGGCCGCGCGGCCGTTGCCGAAGTCCGCGCCCTTGGGCATGCGGGTGAAGTGGGTGCCGAGCGCCTCGACGGTGGCCTCGGCGAGGTCGAAGCCGTGGGCGGCGGCGGCCCGTTCGACGATGGTGACCAGTTCCTGGGCGGAGTAGTTGCGGAACTCGACGGTGCGGCTGAAGCGGGAGGCCAGGCCGGGGTTGGAGGAGAGGAACTCGCGCATCTCCTCCGAGTAGCCGGCCACGATCACCACGACGTCGTCGCGGTGGTCCTCCATCAGTTTGACCAGGGTGTCGATGGCCTCGCGGCCGAAGTCGGGCCCGGTGCCGCCGCCCCCGGCGGACAGGGTGTAGGCCTCGTCGATGAACAGCACGCCGCCGAGCGCCTCGGTGAACACCTCGGTGGTCTTGATGGCGGTGCCGCCGACGATGGAGGCGACCAGGTCGGCGCGGGCGACCTCGGTGAGGTGGCCGCTGCGCAGCACGCCGAGTTCGGCCAGGATGGCGCCGTAGAGGCGGGCGACGGTGGTCTTTCCGGTGCCGGGCGGTCCGGCGAAGATCAGGTGCCGGCCCATCGGGAGGGCGGGCATCCCGGCCTGTTCGCGGCGCCGGGCCAGCTTGTTGAGGTTGACCAGGGTGGCGACCTGTTCCTTGACGCCCTCCAGGCCGACGAGCGCTTGCAGGGTGGCCTGCGGGCCCTCGGGGTCCGGTGGCGGCGGCTCGGTGGCGGCGCCGTCGGGGCCGGGCGGGGTCTCGTACCCGTCCCCGTACCCGTCCCCGTACCCGCCGCCGTCCCCGGGTGCGGGGTCGGCGGGGCGGGTGCCGGGGGCGGCGACGGGCCGGGCCTCGGCGCTGCCGTGGCTGTCGGCGTGGGCGTTGTCGCGGCTGGTCAGCTCGGTGACCGCGAGGCGGGTGCCGGGCCTGGTCTGGCGCAGTCCGGAGCCGCGGTTGCCGGTGACGGTGCAGCCGGTGACGCGGACCGGTTCCTCGGAGTCCACCCGCAGTCCGTCGCGGGCGTTGTCGGTCAGCTCGCAGCCGTTCAGGGCGGCGCGGGCGCCGGCGGCGAGCAGGATGCCGTGGCGGCGGTTGTCGTGGACGCGGGTGCGGGCGGCGGTGAGTTCGCCGCCGTCCTCGACCAGCAGGCCGTCGCCGCTCCAGTCGGCGATGTCGCAGTCGCGCAGCGAGGCGACGCCGCCGGGGCCGATCTCGACGCCGTTGACCCCTGCGGTGGCGGTGGTGGTGCCGCGTACGGTGGTGGCGCCGACCTGGGTGTTGCCGCCGTCGGCGACCCGCAGGGCGGCGCGCCCGCCCGCTCCCAGCAGGCAGGACTCCAGGCGGCCGCGGCCCTCGCGCAGTACTTCGACGCCGTGGCCGCCGACCTCGGCGACGTCCAGGCGGCGCAGCAGCGGGTTGGCGCCGTCGCGTACGACGACCCCGGCGCCGGCGGCGCCGCGCACCTCCAGGCGGTCGAACTCGGCGGCGCTCTCGCCGGTGAGGTCGACGGCGTCGCCGGCGCCGGCGGTGACGGTGGTGCGGGTCAGGACCGGGCTGGCGGACTCGTCGACCAGGACGCCGGTGCCCTGGGCGTCGCTGACCCCGCACTCCTCGAAGCGGCCCCGGGAGCGGCCGGTGACGTGGATGCCGTGGCCCTTGGTGCGGGCGGTGCGGCAGCGGCGCACCAAGGGGTCGGTGCCGCCGGCCAGGACCAGTCCGTGGCCGCGGGTGGCGTCGAACGCGCAGTCCTCCAGGAGGACTTGGGCGGCGGAGCTGACGTAGGCGCCGATCGCGACGTCGCGCACGGTGGTGCGCAGGACCCGGGTGGTGCTGTGTTCCTCCAGGGCGATGCCGGGTTTGTCGGTGGCGGAGATCTCGCAGTCCTCGATGGAGCCGCGGCCTTCGCCGTTGGCGCACACGCCGTTGCCGCGGGCGTCGCGCAGGACGCAGTTGCGCACGACGGGGTTGGCGCGTTCGCCGATCACCACGGCGGAGCTGCCGAGGTGTTCGATGACGGTGTCCTCGATGACGCTGGTGCCGGTGGAGGTCTCGACGATGCCGGCGCCGGCGGGGTTGACGATGCGGCAGCCGCGCATGGCCAGGGAGCCCTGCTGGCGGGTGAGGACGGCGGTCCAGGAGTTGCCCGCGACCTCGCAGTCCTCCAGGGCGGCCTGGCCGCGCGGGACGTCGATGGCGGGCAGTTCCTCGTCCTGGCCGTGCAGGACCAGGCCGGTGAGCTGGACGGCCTCGGCCACGACCTGGACGACGGCGCCGCGGCGCGGGGAGATGCGTACGCTGCCGCGGGCCTCCTCGGCGGTGATGGTCACCATCTTGGTGATCACCAGGTTCTCGTCGTAGCGGCCCGGGCGGACGCTGATCACCGCTCCGCTGCGGGCCGCCTCCAGGGCGGCGGCGATCGTGCGGTAGCCGCCCTCTTGCGGCTCCGCGCCGACCGTCAGCACATGGCGGGCCATGGGGCGCTCTCCTCCGTCGTTCGTGTCTGTGGTGCTTGCCGTGCTTGTCGTGCTCGGTGGTACGGGGGTGGGGCTGGTCAGCCGGTGCAGTCGGCCTTGACGGCGGAGGCGGCGTGGTGGGCGTAGGTCTTGACGCTGTCGCCGACCCAGTCCTGGCCGCGGCTGTGCATCACCACGGCGATCCGGCCGCCGCTGAGCGGGAAGGTGCCCGCCGAGACCCACTGGCCCCGGTAGGAGACCTGGTTCACGAGGAAGGACTGGTTCTGCACGGTGTAGTAGGTCGGGGCGCCGCCGACGGCCTTGATGTCGCCGTTGTTCGGGACGTACACCGACAGGCGGCAGGTGCCGGTGGTGAGCGAGCCGGTGTTGAAGGTCCACACCACCGAGTTGCTGCTGTCGTCCTTGTCGGCCCGGCCGGACATCGGCATCGAGGCGAAGCCGCCGCCGCAGCCGTCGCCGGTGTAGCCGCCGGAGTTGTTGCGCCAGCCCTTCTGCCCGTCGTCGTACCAGCCGTTGCGCTGCATGGAGGTGGACCCGCCGCAGCCGGGGCCGGCGACGCCGCTGTAGGTGGGCGCGGGCGGCGGGGCGGGCTGGGCGGGCTTGGCCGGGGGCGGGGCCGGCTGCTGGGGCTTGGCGGGCTGCTGCGGCTGGGTCTGGGCCGCGCCGGAGCCCTGGCCGCTGCCCTGCCCGGCGCCCTGGCCGGTGTTCTGGCCGGTGTTCTGGCCACCGCCCTGGGGGCCGGCGGGTGCGCCGGCGGCGGTGTGGCCGGGGGCCGTGGTGCCCTGGCCGCCGCCCTGGTCGGCGCCGATGCCGGGCAGGGCGACTCCGGCGGCCGCGGCGGCGGGCACGCCGGCGCCCTCGCCGGGCTGCGGGCCGGCCGGCTGTCCGGGCTGGCCCGGCTCACCGGGCTGGCCGGGCTGCAGCGGCTGGTCGCCGGGCGGGTTCCCGGGCCCGTCGGCGCCGGGCACGTACCCGTTGCCGCCGCCGTCCGGCTGGGAGAACCCGGCGGGCGGCGGGCCGTCGGCACCGGGCGTGCCGGGGCCGTCCCCGCCGAAGCCGGAGATGCCCAGCGGCACCCCCACCAGCACCAGGCCGGCGATCACCGCCGCGGCCACCATCGGCTTGGGGATGCGCCGCCCGGCGCCCTCCCCCTCCGCGGCACCGGCCGGCGCGGGCACCGCGCTCACCCCGGGCCGGGCCTGCCCGGCCGACGCCTGCGCCGCGCCGCTCCCGGCGACCGGGGGCACCGCCCCGGCGGCGCCCACCGCCCCGGCGGCACCCACCGCCCCGGCGGCACCCACCGCCGCGGGCGCCTGCTCCTCGGTACGGGCCGCGCCCGCACCCGGCGCCCCGGCCTCGGCGGCCGGCTCGGGGACTTCCCAGGCCACGGCGGGCAGTTGGATGCCCCCGCCCGACGACCCGCTCCCCCGCGCACTCCGTTCCCTGCCCACCCGCGCTCCCTGGCCCTCGACGACGACGCTCGACGGGTCCGGCCCCGCCCCGCCGCACCGGCCGCGCGACGGGAACCGCCCCTCCCCCACACGACGGGCGGCACGCACCGCAGGGTTCAGCCGGTTTCCAGGCGCCAGGCCGGCTCGGCGGGGCGCGGCGGGTGGAGGACGAAGTCGACCGCCCGCTGGAGGGTCTGCGGTGACGGCTGCGGGCACGGCCCGGTGCGCTCGCGCAGGTGGGCGAGCAGCCCGGGCTCGGGGGCGAGGTCGTACTCCTCCAGGTAGTAGGCGACGGTGTCGGTCCAGATCCACTCGCCGTCGGTGCGGTAGTTCATCGGGACGGCGCCCCGGCGGGAAGTGTCGAAGATGTCGTCCATCAGCATCGGCGTCACCAGCACCTCCGCCCCGGACCTCAGGTACCCGACCAGCGCGGCCCGTTGCGCCGCGTCCCGCACCAGCGGGTGGTCCGGCGAGAAGCCCGGCCCGGTCACCGGGTCGACCAGGTCGAACACCGCCGCCAGGCGGAAGTCCGGCGCCGCCGCGCGCTCCTGCTGCTGATCCACGTCCTGCTCCCGCTCGCCTGCCGGCGCCCCGGCCGGGGCGCCCTCACCCGGGTCAACGGCGCCGGCGCGGGCGGCGTTCACCGGGCGGGGCGCCTACCCGGTCAGCCGGCGCTGCCCGTGAGGTCGGGCCTGGGGTCCTTCTTGTACCAGAGCAGGAGGGCTTTCTGCAGCTCAGGGGGGAGCTTTTTCGGCCACGCCAGGCCGCCCGCCTGCATCTTCTTGTGCAGCTTGGCGACGAAGTCCTCCCGTTGCCCCTCGTAGGCCGCGGCGAACGCCATGACCGCCCGGGCCGCCGCAGGTTTGACCCCCTGGTTGACCACGTTCACGGCATTGGCCTCGGCCGCCCGCTGCTCCGCGGCCTCTCTCGCGGTCTTCTCCTCGGCCGCCCGCTGCTCCGCGGCCTCTCTCGCGGCCTTCTCCTCGGCCGCCCGGTCCAGGAGCCGCTGGTTCCAGGCGGCCTCACCGTTCTTCGAGGGGAAGTACTTGAAGACGATCTTCTCCCCCTTGGGCACGGACTTGTTGGCGGAGTTAAGCCCGATCGTCTCCGCCCAGCCGTAGTCGATTTTGCGCAGCACCTCCTGGCCGTTCTTCGTGATCCATCGTTCTCCCTCCGACAACGTCGACTTGAGCCAGGTCTGGGTCGCGTACCCCACGTAGGCGCTGACCCCCGGGTACGCCTCCTGGAAGTCCTTGACGACGGACTTGCAGCTGTCGCACGTGCCTCGGGAGGAGAGCACTGCGAGGACGCCCTCGGGCTGCGGGGGCAGTTCGGCGCCGGGCCGCGCAGCGGCCTTCTCCGGCGGCTTGCCGCGCGACTTCCCCGAGGGATGGGGAACCTGCGTGAACCCCCACTCCTCCATCTGTCGGTAGGCCCCCGTCAGCCCCTTCACCTCGGCGTCGTAGCGCTGCGTATCCAGGTCGTTCGTCCGCCCCCACCGCAGGGCGGCCTGCAGCGCCCGGCCGTTCCTGTCGAGGGAATGGTCCCCGCTGGTGACGGCCGTGGGCGTGTGCCAGCTCTTGTTCCCCTTCAACTCCAGGCCCATGACGGCATAGGTCACGCTCTTGTCCTTCTCGGCGAAGAGCAGGTCGAGGAGGGTGTCGTTCAGGACCAGCTTCGCCGCGGCCTCGGAGTCGGGATCCGGTTCCGGTTTCACCGGGGCGGGCTCCGGGTCGTCGGCCCTCTCCTTGCCCTTCCCTACCGTCCCCTCCGGCTTCGCCACCTCTTCGGCGGCGGGTTCCGGGTCGTCGGCCCTCTCCTCGCCCTTCGCTACCGTCGTCTCCTCCGGCTTCGCCGCCTCCGGCGCGTCGGCCGGCACCGGCCTGCCCGACAGCGCGCTTTCGACCCCCTCCGCCGAGTTGGTGTCGGGGAGGCTGACAGCGGCCTTCTTCCCGCTCTTCCTCCCGAACGGCAGCGCGCCCTCCAGCTCTCGGTTCGGATCGAGGGTGCCCGGCTCGGCGCTCTCGTAGCCCTCGGGGCGCTCCCGGTCCCGCTCCGGGTGGGCGGGGGCGGGCAGGTGGGCCCCGCGGTCCACGACCGGGGGCGTCGGGCCGTCCGCCGTGGGCCGGGTGACCTCCCGGAAGTGCCCGCCGGCGACGATGGCCGGCACGCCGTCGGCCGTGTAGCCGACCTCGGAGGCGACCACCAGGTGGCCGGGGCCGTCCGTGCCGTCCACCCGCGGGGAGAAGTACACCGGGCCCGTCGCGACCAGCGCGCTGCTGCCCAGGTCGGCGAGGCCGAGCTGGCGCATCACCTCGGTGACGAAGTCGAGGCCGGGCGCCTTCCCGAGGTTGCAGGAGACGAACTGCAGCCGGTCGGTGCCGTTCCAGACACCGCCCGCGTGCAGCCCGGCCAGGATCCCGGCGACCCGGTCCTCGGTCAGTTCCTCGCCGTCCAGCACCGGCCTGCCGGTGTCGGGGTCGGTGTGCACCGGCAGCGTGAACACGCCCTCCTGCGTGGGGAAGCGCTCCAGGGCGTACCTCTCCGCCGGCGACGGATCCGGGTTCCCGAGCCACCAGCCGTGGCCGGGGCCGCCGAACGCGCTCAGGGGCGCGCCGACTTCGCCCGCGGCCGGTACCGGGTCGGTCCAGTACCAGTCCGCCGGGAGGTTGATCGTGTCGAAGGGGGCGGTCTTCGCCAGCGTGCCCTCCTCCAGGTAGGCACTCACCTCGTGGATGTTCTCGGCGGTGTACCGGAACACCGCCGGAGCGTCGCCCTCGGCGATGTCGACGCTGTTGTGCAGTTCGACCGTGAGCGCCCCGTCCTGCGCCAGCCTGAGGTGCACCGTCACGCTCTGACCGGTCAGCTTCGGGTGGGACGGGGTGATCTCGATCGTCTTCTCCCGGCCGTCCGCGGACTGCCGCTCGGTGATGCGGTGGTCGGCCCGCAGGTCGTCGGGGTAGGCGGCGCGCAGCGCGGCCTCGCCGTAGAACCCGGCGAACAGGTCGAACGCGTGCTCCATAGGGGTGTCGTTCGTCCAGCCCGCGATCGTCTCCGTGACGTCGTGGAGCGTCATGGGCGCGGCGTCCACCCGGATGACGTGGAAGGGGCCGTCCTCCTCCCGTCCGGTCACCGTCAGCCTGGTCGGGCCGAGGGTCACCTCGTACTGACCCGGGTTGACCTCCGCCGGGCCGCCCGGGAGCATGCGCTCCCGCGGGTAGGACAGCGCCAGCATGGGGTGGGACAGCGGCACCTGGATCTCGAACAGCGCGTAGCCGTCGGGCTTCGACATCCACTCCTGGACGAACTGCCGGTCGTAGGAGGTGGAGGAGGGCACGATCTCGGTGAAGCTCTGCTGCTCCCGCGTCTGCTCCGACATCCGCACCGCGCGGTACAGCAGCAGGGTCGCCTCGGCGTGCGGCTGCCCCGCCGGGGGCAGGAGGTCCTGCGCGTGGGCGAAGAACCTCTCCAGGTTGCCCATCATCGTGGCGTAGGTGGCCGTGCCCTCCCGGTGGATCAGCCGGCCCGCCGGGTTGCGCAGGTTGGTGAAGGCTCCGGCGCGGATCTGTCCCATGAACGTGCGCAGGTCGCTGCCGGGCGCGGCGGTGGTCAGGTGCCGTAGTGACATCTGCGTCCCGGCGTCGGTCTGTTCCTCGGTCGGCTGGGCGAAGCGCACCGCTTGGTCGTTGTGGCGCGCCGGGTCCACCGAGTCGACCAGTCCGTAGCCCTCGGGGTGGTCGTGGAAGGAGCCGTCCGGTGCCCGGTGGGCCCGGCGGTCCTCGACCTGGACCTGGACGGCACCGGAGTCGTCCCGGACCGCCCGGAACTCCCGCCAGTGGTCGCCGCCGACCATGACCGGGTGGCCGTCCTCGGTGAACCCGAGGGCGGAGGCGACCACCAGGTGCCCGGGGCCGCCCTCGCGCGGGGCGAAGTACACCGGCCCGGTCCCGGCCAGCGCGTTGGTCCCCAGGCCCAACTCCTCGAGCTGGAGCATCACTTCGACGAGGAAGTCGCGGCCCGGGCCGCTCCCCAGGTTGCACGCCACGAACTGCAGCGTGTCGGTGCCGTTCCAGACTCCGGAGCGGCGCAGGTCGACCAGGACGCCCGCCGTCTGGTAGGCCGACAGCGTGCCGTCGGGCCCGACCGGCAGGCCAGTGGCCTCGTCGGTGTGCACGGGCACGACGAACACCCCGGGCTGTTCGGGGAACTGCCGCAGGGCGTCGCGTTCCGCCGGTGACACGTCGCCCGGGCCGATCCGCCAGCCCGCGGCGGTGGCGCCGAAGGCCGACAGCGGCTGGCCGACGTCCTCCGCCCGGGGCGCGGGATCGTGGGCGTACCAGTCGGCGGGGAGGTCCAGGATCTCGAAGCTGGGGTGCTCGGCCAGCGTCTGCCCGCGCAGGCTTCCGCTCACGTCGCCGATGTTCGCGGCGTCGTAGACCATCGGCTCCCGCTCGTACGGCTCGCCTCCGTCGACCGGCGCATCGTCGCTGGAGCGCCAGCGGATCGTGACGGACTCGCCTTCTTGACGGATCGTCACCTCGGTGAACTGGTGCCTCAGTTCCTCCTTGCGGTGCTCGATCCGGACGGTCTTCTGCAGGCCGTCGGGCGACCACGTCTCCGTGATGCGGTGGTCCGATCCGAGGTCGTAGGGGTAGGCGGCCCGCATCGAGTCGTCGCTGAAGAACCGGGCGAACCCCTGGAAGGCGACCGGCATCGACGTGCTGCTGGACCAGTTCTCGACCTCGGCGTGGATGTCGGCCACCGTCATGGGCTCGGCGTCCACCCGGATGATGTGGAAGCCCCCGGCCTCCTCCCGTCCGGTCACCGTCAGGCGGCTGGGCCCGAGCGTCACCTCGGACTGGCTCTCGTTCACCGGCTCCGGGTCGCCCTGCGCCCTGGTGTGGCCCGGCGGGAACGACAGCGCCAGCATCGGGTGGGACAGCGGCACCCGGATCTCGAACAGCGCGTAGTTGTCGGCCCCGCCCCCGTTCGACATCCAGTCCTGGACGAACTCCCGGCTGAAGGAGGTGGAGGCGGGCAGCAGCTCGGTGAACCCCTCCCGGCCCCGGGCCTCGGAGTCCATCCGCACCGCCCGGTACAGCCGCAGGGACTCCCCCGCCGGCTGCGCCCCGGCCGGGTGCAACGCCTGGGCGTGGTCGAGGAAGGTCTGCACCTGGCCGAGCAGGGAGTCGTAGCGCTCCCCCTCCCGGACCTTGAGCATGCCCTCGTCGTCGCGCTTGCTCGTGAACCCGCCGCCCTTGATCCAGCCCATGAACTGGTGCAGCGCCGGGTCCTGGGCGGCGGCGTCCAGGTGACGCCGGGCCAGGTCCACGGCGGTCTCGTCGGTGCCGAAGGCGAACGCGCCCTCGATCGGGGTCAGGTCCGGGTGCTTGCGCGCGTCGATCTGCGTCCTGGTCGCGTCGTCGATCAGGACGGCGGAATCGCCGGCCAGGAGGCCCTTCCGGTCCGGGCCGCCGAAGAACTCCCACGGCGCCTTGTGCGTCAGCGGCGTCCCCTGTCCGGGCACGGCGAGCATGTCACGCCACTCCTTCAGGGTGGCCTCCCCGTCGGGGAAGAGCAGCGGGTCGATCACCCGTTCCCCGGCCGCCGTCTCGACCAGCACCGCGACGTGGTGATTCCACCTGTGTCGCTGGTGGAGGTGCCCGTGCTCGCCCTCGGGATAGGCCCAGATCTTGGCGAGGTGCTGCCGGCCGGTCGCCGGGGCCGCCAGGTTGATGAGCTCGGACAGCGCGTGGGCCCGGAATTCGCAGCCGTCGACGCGGTTCGGGTCGTCGGGTCGGTAGCGGCTCATCACCGTGGCGTGGAGCTGCCGGAACTGCTCGGCGGAGGGCTGCCCGGTGGGCTGCTGTCGCAATTCGGCCTGCCGGACGCGCAGTTCCAGGGGCCGTGGGAGCGATGCGCTCTGCAGCAGCCCCAGCAGTGCGTCGGCCGCCCGCACCGAGCGGACAACTCCGACGTTCTGGATGGCCGTCAGCACCTCCTGCTCGGCGTTGATCCGGTTGATCTCGTCCTCGTCGTCGTTCTCGTCGGCGCGCCGCCATTGCTCCCTGAGTTTGTCGGAACGGTCCCTCACCTTGCCCAGGTAGCTGCGGTAGTCCTCCGTCTCGGACTCGCTGCCGCTGTCACTGTCACTGTCGCCGTCCGACTCGGAGTGCTCGCTGGCGGTGTCCTCGGCCGACGCCATCTCCTCGTCGGACGAAAGCGGGTCGTTCGGCCGGACGCGCTTCACCGAGCTCGGGCCCACGCCCGGATCCGGACTCGAACCCTCGTCGTCGGTCCCGTCGTTGCGCCTGCGGCGCCCGGAGAACGCCACCGCGTCGTCCTGCGGCGCCAGCTCCCGCTCGCGCGGAAGTGCCCCGCCCGGGGACGCCCCGCCCGGGACGACGGTGTAGCCCTCGGGCGCCGGCGCCGAGCGCGGCGGCAGGCTCGCGTCCACCGGCAGGTGGGCGCCGAGGTCGCGGACCGTGATCGGGGCGTCGGGGGCCGCGTCCCGCCGGACCGTCAGGCTCGCCCAGTTGCCGCCGTCCACCAGAACGGGATGGCCGGAGCCGTCGAAGGCGAGCTGCTTGCCGACCACCAGCGCGCCGACACCGTGCGGGTCGCTGCGGAACGGTCCCGCGACCGGCGGCGCGAACCAGGCCAGGCTCCTGGGAGCGTAGACCTCCAGGTCCCGGCCGGGCAGGCGCAGGCGCAGGTGCCGCAGCGTGCCCGCGGCGAACGACCGGGCGCCGTCGCGGGCCGCCGAACAGGCCACCAGCTGAACGGGCTTGACCCCGTCCCACACCCTTCGTTCGTACAGCGAGACGAGCAGGTCGGCGGCTTCGCTCTCGGTGAGGCGGCTGCCCTTCCAGAGCGGCACGCCGTCGGAGCCGGTGTGCATCGCCACGGTGAGGAAGCGTTCGTCGACCGGGAAGCGGTCCAGTGCCGCGGCCATCCGCTGCCGGACCCGCGGGTCGGCGCCCGGGTCGTCCAGCCGGTAGGCGCCGGAGGTTTCGTGGTGGACCAGTGCCGCGCGCAGGTCGCCGGTGCGGTCGACGGCCGGCGGGTCCGGGAGCGGTGCCGGCACCAGGGGCCCGGCTTCCGGTGCCTGCGTCTCGTGCTCCGGGAGCGGCGGCGCGGCGGCCGGCTGCCGCAGGTCGTCGGCGTTCGATTCCGCCAGGGGCTGACCCGCTTCCTCCGCGGGCGCCTGGTCGAGGTCGTACCAGTCGTAGGGGAGGTCGATCGACTCGAAGCTGGTGTTCTCGTTCAGCTTCTGCGAGCGCAGGCTCACGCTCACAGTGCCGATGTTCTGGGCGCCGTAGACCATCGGCTCCCCCTCGTACGGTTCCTCTCCGTAGATCGTTTCGTCGTGGAAGCGCCAGCGGACCGAGACGGACTCGCCTTCTTGACGGATCGTCACCTCGGCGAACTGGCCGAGCGGATCACGGGGGTGCTCGATCGTGACGGTCTTCCGGCTGCCGTCGGCGGACCACGTCTCCGTGATGCGGTGGTGGGGCTCCAGGACGCCGGAGTAGGCGGTCCGCAGCGAGCCCTCACTGTAGAACCGGGTGAACTTCTCGAACGCGACCGGCATCGACATGGGACTGGTCCAGTTGTCGACCTCGGCGCGG
This sequence comes from Kitasatospora sp. NPDC036934, assembly GCF_055608425.1. Lineage (NCBI taxonomy): Bacteria > Bacillati > Actinomycetota > Actinomycetes > Kitasatosporales > Streptomycetaceae > Kitasatospora > Kitasatospora sp. NPDC036934. Next base: position 123,918 of record NZ_JBVJQR010000019.1, read on the forward strand.
ACGTCGGCCACCGTCATGGGCTCGGCGTCCACCCGGATGACGTGGAAGCCCCCGGCCTCCTCCCGTCCGGTCACCGTCAGGCGGCTGGGCCCGAGCGTCACCTCGGACTGGCTCTCGTTCACCGACTCCGGGTCGCCCTGCGCCCTGGTGTGGCCCGGCGGGAACGACAGCGCCAGCATCGGATGGGACAGCGGCACCCGGATCTCGAACAGCGCGTAGTTGTCACCCCCGCCCCCGTTCGACATCCAGTCCTGGACGAACTCCCGACTGAAGGAGGTGGAGGCGGGCAGCAACTCGGTGAACCCCTCCCGGCCCCGGGCCTCGGAGTCCAGCCGCACCGCCCGGTACAGCCGCAGGGACTCCCCCGCCGACTGCCCTTCGGCCGGATGCAACGCCTGCGCGTGGTCGAGGAACCTCTGCACGTCACCGAGCAGGGACTCGTACCGCTCCCCCTCCCGGACCTTGAGCATGCCCTCCTCATCGCGCTTGCTCGTATACCCACCACCCTTGATCCAGCCCATGAACTGGTGCAGCACCGAATCCTGGGCCGCAGCGTCCAGATGACGCCGCGCCAGGTCCACGGCGACCGGGTCGGCGGGCGGCGGCGGCGCGGCGGCGGAGTCCCGCAGGCCGCCGCCGTCGGTGTCGTGCTCGCCCTGGTGGTCCTGGTCCTCGGGGGTGAGGCCGGTGACCTGCGGGTCGTCGGCGGACCATTCGCCCACCAGGTGCTCGTCCGGGAAGAGCCCCTCCGGCGCGACCTCGTCGCGCAGGTGCTGCTCGGTCAGCGGGGAGAGGAAGCGGTAGCGGGAGTAGGTGTTGCGGTAGGTGAGGTCCGTGTGGGCGAGGTTGGGGTCCGCGCGCTCTTCGGGGGTGAGGCTCTCGGAGAACAGCTGGGAGCCGGACATGATCTCGTGGAAGGTGTGGTCGTCCGACTCCAGCATCCAGCCGAGCAGCCCCAGCCTCAGCAGCTCGAAGTCGACCGGTTCGGCCTTCATCTCGGCGAGCGTCTGCCTCCCCTTCTCCGTCCTGGCGAGCTCCTTGACGGCCTGGAGCATGCCGAAGGCCGTGCCGGAGGTGCCGCTGGCGACCAGCCCGCCGCTGTCGTGGGCGTCCTGGTGGAGCTTGGAGTCGAGCTTGTAGTGGAAGGACTTGGCGCCGGGCTGCCAGCCCAGGCGGCCGTCCTTGTCCACGGCGCTGTACCACTCGCCGCGGCCCAGCGGCGGGTTCACCTCGAAGGGGCTGCGGTCGGTTTCGAGGATGCTCTTGGCCTGGCGCTCCGCGGCCTTCTGAGCGTCCTCGACCTCCCGCGCGCGCTTCCAGTCCGGTATCTGCCGGTTCCGGAACTCCGCGTAGCCGTCCCGGATCCGCTCGATGACGGGCCCGTACGGCTCGTCGGTGCGGAAGGATGCGAAGGGCACCGTCTGTTCGCGCTCGGCGGGCGGCTTCAGCAGTTCCCCGTAGACCTTCTTGATCTCCGCGGTCAGCGGGTTGACGACGTCCTTGCCGATGTCGTGGCGGTCCGCCCGTTCCTGCTTCAGCTGCTCCGGGCGCGGCAGTTCCCGCTTCCGTACCAGCTTGGCGAAGTGGTTGGAGGTGTAGCCGTTGTAGAGCAGGGCCATGCGCTCGCGCAGGTTGCCGCCGTCGACGACCTCCTGCAGCATGTGCCGGTCGACACCGACCATGCCGGTGGTGCCCGTGGTCCTGGAGCCGAACTTGGCCTTGTCCTTGTCGCCGGTGGTCATCCTCCAGGCCAGGTCCACGGCCTTCTTGACCTCGTGCTGGACGTCCTCGCGCCCGAGCAGGTGTGCGGCGAGGCGCCGCTCGTAGATCTCGGCCTCCTCCTCGTAGCGGATGAGCCTGAGGTCCTCGGCGGAGGCGGGCGGCGCGGCGCGCAGGACCTCGCTCGTCGGGAGCGGGTCGGGCTTGTGCTCGGAGCCCGCGACGCCCTGGTTGAGCGGGTTCTGCTTCGCCTTGTCCTGGTGCGCCTTGACCCGGTAGCCCTCGAACTCCCGGACGAAGTCCTCGGTCCGGTAGTGATTCCAGAGGAAGTCCCCCTGCTTCACCTTCAGGCCGGCGATCCGCAGTTTGCTGTGCTTGTCCGTGGGCTCCACCTCTGCCGGCAGGAGGCCTTCGTAGAAGCGGGGGTGGAACTTGAACTGCGTCCCGTCGGTGAGGAAGTCGTAGGCCTTCAGGGTCTTCGCGACATCCTTCTCCGGCCAGTCCTCGGTGATGTTCTCCACCTTCAGCCCGGTGGCCGTGCGGCCGAGGACGAGTTCCATGACCACCGGCAGGCCTTTGAGGCCGTCGCTGTAGGAGGCCGCGTGATCGAAGTCGTGGCCCGTGTAGAACCCCGGCCCCAGCTGGGTCCAGCCCTCGTTGTTCGTGACCTTGCCGATCTTGCCCTGGAGCAGGTAGTTCCGCAGCGTCCCGGCGTCGGTCACCCGGAAGACCGGCTGCCCGGCCTCCACGGTGACGACGGTGATCTCGGGCTGGACACGCCCCTCCAGCTCCTGCGCCACCGTGGAGTCGACGGCAGCTTCGGTGACCACCATCTCCGTCACCCGCGCATCGGGGCGCAGCTCCGAGTAGTGCGCGGCGAGGCCCTCTCCGGGGTTTCGGTAGACGTGCACCTCGCGGCCGTCGGCTCCGGGGTTGAACTCGGTACGGCCGTTGCCCTCGTGGACCACGAGGTGGAGGTCGAGGGCGTGGGCGATGATGGCCGGCGCCTGGTCGTAGAACGAGGTGTTCCACAGGGAGCGGTTGCGCAGCCCCATGTCGTACAGCTCGCTCATGCGCAGGTTCTCGAGGTCGCTGCCGGACAGTGTCGACGGCTGCTCGTCGCCCGGGTTGCGGCGCACCTGCCAGGTCTGGTCGCGCTCGTGGGGTTCCAGCCGGTCCTCGGGTCGCTCGCCGGTGGAGTCGGCGTTGTGGCGCAGTTGGGCGCCGGCGTCGCTGCGGAACCACTGGGACGCCAGTTCGCGCAGTCCGTGGGCGGTGAGGTCTCCGTGCTCCCAGCTCGGGAGTCCGCGGGCTCCGGCGAGGACGGCGTGGAGCAGGCAGTCGCCGTCGCCCGGTACGTCGACGACGTGGTAGAGCCGGCCGCGGTCCAGGACGTTCACCTGTGAGTCGTGCACCGGGACCGGCGCGCTCGGCGGCGTGTTGCGGGGGTTCTCGGCGGTGTGGGTCGCGCCGTTCGGCGGGAGCAGCGGGCCGGGGCCCTCGCTCTCGGCCACGCTCTCGCTCTGGTGGTGCTGGTCCGTCAGCGGGGCGGGCGCCGTCGTCTCCTGGTGGGAGCGGTACTGGCCGTGGGTCAGGTCGCGCAGGACCGGGCCCGAGTGCAGGACGTCCTCGATGCGCTGGAGGTGGCGGGACAGCACGGTGAAGTCGTCCCGGTGGGCCGAGGTGCCCATCACCCCGTTCTCGCCCGCCCAGCGGTCGCGGCGGCGCAGTACGAAGGCGTCGCCCGGCTTCCTCGCCGGCTCGACGTACTCGTCCGGGAGGCCGAGGAAGTGCAGCATTTCGTGGAGCAGCACGCCGGGTGTGCTCCGGTCGTACCAGTGGAGCTGGTTGCTGCGCCCGTTGCCGGGCAGGACGGTGATCGCCTGGTGGGCGTCGGCGGCGTCCTGGGTGCCTTCGAGGCGCAGGTGGACCTGGTCGCCGCCGGGCAGGCGGTGGTGTTCGTTGAAGCGTTCGTCGAGCACGACCCGGGCGCGGTCGAGCAGATGGGCGGCCCGGTCGGCGGGCAGCGGGCGGCCGTCGGGGGCGCGCAGGTGCAGGCGCAGGGTGAACTCGGTGACCCAGTGGTCGGGTTGGGCCTCGAAGCGCCGGACGTCGTAGCGGATGGTGGTGTCGGCGCCGTGCAGGCCGCCGAGGCTGCGCTGCCGGTTCTCGTACTGCTCGCGCACCCCGGGGCCGGCGATGTCGCCCCGGCCGCCCTGGCCGCGCACGCGGGGGTCGAAGCGGACGGTGTCCATCCGGGCGGACGGTGCGAGGGTGCGGATGTCGGCCCAGGCGGAGGCGGGCAGCAGCGGGCCCGCGGACGCGGCCGGCTCGTCGGGGGCCGGGGTGAGCGGGGTGGCCGGGGTGGCCGGCGCCTGGGCGGGCGTGCGCTGCGCCACCGGGTGGGTGTGCTCCGGCTCCTCGTGGTCCGGCTGCTCGTCGTGGTCCGGCTGCTCCTCGTGGCCGTCCCGGGAGTGTCCGTCGCCGTCCTCGTGTGCGGGGTGGGGGGTGCCGGCGAGGGTGAGCGGGCCCGCGGGGGTGAGCGGGCCGGCGGGGGTCTTGCCGGCCTCCGGCTCGGTGTCGGGCTCGGGCCTGGTGTCGGCCTCGGGCTCGGGGTCGGGCTTGGACTCGGTGGGGCGGCGGCCGAAGACGTTCTCGTTGGCCGCCTCGTGGTCGCGCCAGCGTTCTCCGTCCAGGTCCTTGGGCGCCCAGTGCTCCCGGTAGGCGTCGAAGAAGTCGCCGCCGTACTCGGTCTTCAGCCGGCGGATCTCCTCCTCCGGCACCTGGCGGTCCTCGGCGAGGCGGTCGTAGCCGGCGGCGGCGTGCTCGCGGGCGGGCAGGACGTCGCGTTCGAAGGCCACGTGCTGTTCCAGGCCCCTGGTCAGCCGGTCGCGCTTGCGCCGCCAGATCTCCAGCTGCTCGGTCAGGCGGGTGCGGTGGTCGGTGTCCGGGTCACGCAGCAGGGAGCGGAAGGACTCCTCGAAGGCGGCGCGGATCCGCTCGGTGTAACCCTCGCGCACCCGTCGGGCGGCGCTGGAGGCGGGGGGGTCGGAGCCCTCGGTGCGGGTGCCGCTGGTCGGGCGGCCCAGGGCGGTCTCGACCGCGGCGGCCGTGTCGTCGCCGCGCTCGGTGGTCTCCGGGCCACCCAGGTCGTGCGGGACCTCGGTGCGGGCGGTGTCCTCGGCGGCGCGCAGCGCCTCCTCGCGGGCGCCGTGCAGGGCCAGCAGGCGGTTGGCCTCGGCCGGGGAGGTGAGCCGGTCCAGTTCCGCCTTGAGCCGGGCGGGGTCGCGGTCGGCGGCGGTGTGCTCGGCGACCAGGCGGTCGGTGCGGCGGGCGAGGTCGGCTCGGGCGGCGGCGACCGCGCGCGGGGAGGGGCCGTCGGCGAGGCCGAGTTCGCGCAGCGCCTCGGGGCCGAACTGGTCGGGGGCGGTGTCCTTCCAGGCCGCGGCCGCGTCGTCGACCGCGTCGACGGAGCGTTTCAGGACGGCCTCGCGGACCGCCTGGACGGCGAAGTCGTGGGACAGCCCGTCGCGGTAGCGGTCCAGGGCCTCCCGGAAGTCCTCGTCCAAGCGGGTCCGGCCCAGGCGCGTCGGGTCGACGGGGGCGAGCTCCTCGCCGCCCGCCTCGCCCTCCTCCTCGATCAGTTGGAAGGACTCGTCGTCGCCGTGCAGGTCCTCGATGCGTTCCCGCAGGGCGTCGGCCATCAGGTCGCGGGCCTCGGGTGACAGGCGGACGTCCTGCGGCACGCCGGCCGCCTCCAGCAGCGCGCGGTCCTTCTCGGAGAGTTGCTGCGTCGACCACTGGGAGTGGGCGTCGTCCACCGCCCGGTCGATCTGCCCGATCGCCTCGGCCCGCGCCTGGCGCAGGTCCAGGTCCCGGGCGGCCTCCCGCAGGCGACGCTCCAGCGCCCGGGCGGCGAGGGCGTTGCGCTCGGGGGTGAAGTCGGTTCGGGCGGTGAACAGTTGGGCGACGTCCTGTTCGGCGTCGGTCCGGAACCGTTCGGCGGCCTCGCGGCGGATCTCCGCCCGGGTGTGGTCGCCGGAGTGCTCGGGCCCGAGGCCGCGGTCGGCCAGCAGCCGGTCGAAGCGGCGGACGGCGAAGGTCAGCGCGAGCTCGCGGGCACCGGCCAGCTCCAGGCGGTCCGTGGCGGAGTCGAGGATCGACTCCCGCTCGTGCGGGCGCGCCTCGATGTCCTCCCGCAAGGACTCCGCTGCCCGGCGCCACACCGGCGTGTCCGGTGTCACGAGGGGGCGCAGCTCCCGGGGCAGGCGGGCGGCGCCCTGCGTGAGGCGGTCCTCGACGGCGCGGCGGGTCTCTTCGCGTGCCTCGGCCTCGGCGAGCCGGGTGTCGTGGTCCTCGGCGAGGGAGCGCTGCCGGTCCTGCCAGGCCGCGTGCCGCTCGTCGGCGGCGGGCGCCTCGATGTGCTCGGGGGCCTCGACGTGGTGGTAGGGGCGGCCGGAGGCGGTGGTGGAGTGGGTCGGGGCCGTGTCGGGGGTGTGCTGGCCGCCGGGCACGTCCGGCTTCGGGTCACGTGGCGGGGTGTCGGGCGGCAGTGGGTTCTTCGGGTCGGGACGGTTCGGGTCCAGGTTCTGCGGATCCGGGCGCTGCGGGTCGGGACGGTTCGGGTCCAGGTTCTGCGGATCCGGGCGCTGCGGGTCGGGACGGTTCGGGTCCAGGTTCTGCGGATCCGGGCGCTGCGGGTC
>NZ_JBVJQR010000019.1:130438-157784 GCF_055608425.1 Kitasatospora sp. NPDC036934
CGGGACGGTTCGGGTCCAGGTGGCCGGGGTTGGCCGGTGCGGTGCCGTCGCCGGAGCCACCGGAGCTGGTACGAACCCGCGGCGGCGGGGTGGCCTCGTTCCGGACGTCGGCGTTCGCGGGCGACTGCGACTGCCCGTGCCCGCCCGTGCCGCCGCTGGTCGCGGTCGAGGGCACGTGCAGGGGCGGTTCGGCGCTCTCCTCGACGACGGTGGTGCGGTGGTCGGGGCGCTTGGGCGGCGGATTCGGCTTCCCGGTGCCGTCCTGGCCGCCGGCGTCCGCGGAGGATGTCGCGGTGGCGCCGCGCTCCCCGCCCTCCACCGGCTTCCCGTCGCCGTTCGGGCTCTTGGGGCCGCCCGTGGTGGCGCCGCCGGGCCTGGTGTTCCCGGGCCCTCCCTTCGTGGGGGTCTCGGACTTCGACCCGTTGGAACCGGCGGTCTCCTCGCCACCGGACTGGGTCTTGACCTGCCGGTAGGGGGCCTTCAGGTCCAATCCCCCGTCGACGGAGGAGTTGAAGCCGCTCTTGCCCTCGGGGCTGGCGAGGGCGCCTTCGGGGGACAGCGTCTCCCCGAGGATCTCGCTGATGTGTCCGGGCCGGCGCACCGGGAACGACACCGGGTGGCCGCCCATGGTGCTGATCACCGCGAGGAAGTTCAGCGGGTGGAAGGTGCTGTAGTACTCGCCGTTCTCCTCGATCCGGGAGCTGTCCAGGCTGCGGACGAAGTCCGCGTACCGGGCGGTCAGCGGCGAGGCGAGGCCCATGATCATGTGGTGCATCCCGGACATCATGAAGCCGCCGACGAAGCTCATCCCGTTGGCCTGCCACTCACCGTTGTAGATGGTGTTGTAGATGCCCTCGGTGAGGTACTGGTTGACGCCCGACTCCAACTGGCCGCCCAGCATCTGCCCGACGTGGAACCACTTGTTCATCGTGTTGATGCCGCCCGCGAGTTCGGGCATCTTGTCGACCAGCATCTTGAGTTCGGGGGTGAGCGCGACCAGCTTGCTGTCCTTCTTGGCGAGGTTCTCCAGGGCCTCGGTGAGCGCTTCCCGACTGGCCTGCTTGGCCACCGTCTTGAGCGAGTGCTCGGCGAACTGCCGGCCGATCTGCTCGCCCATCTCCCGGGCGAACTTCTCGCCGATCTCGGTGCCGAGCTCGGCCACGAAGAGGTCGCCGAGCTGGCGCACGAACTTCTCGCCCATCGCGGCGCCCGTGCGGCGTCCGCCCTTGAAGCCCTTGGCCAGGTAGCCGGCGTTGTCCTTCAGGAGCTTGGAGATGCCGCCGGCGAAGCGTTCGGCGGCCTCGTTGCCGAGCAGCCGGCCGACGTCCTCGCCGGCCTCCTTGCCCGCCCCCTTGACGGCACCGCCCGCGGCCCCCTCGCCGAGCCCCTTGCCCAGGTCCTTGCCCAGTCCCCCGGCCAGGTCCTTGCCCACACCGCCGGCGATGTCCTTGCCGACGCCCCCGGCCAGGTCCTTGCCCAGTCCCCCGGCCAGATCCTTGCCCAGTCCCCCGGCCAGGTCCTTGCCGACGCCACCCGTCAGTCCCTTGATGACGTCGTCGAGCACGGTCTTCATGAACAGCTTGCTCAGCCCGGCGCCGAGCAGCTTGCCCAGGCCCTCGCCCAGGATGCTGAGCGGGCCGCCGATCGCGCCGCTGATCGCGCCGAAGATCGCGGCCTGCTTGGTGAGGTCGGTGTCCCACTCGTGGCGGTCGCCGCGGTTGAACTGGATGCCCTGGATGATCGCGTCCAGCAGCAGCCCGCCGATGATGCCGCCGAAGGTGTGCATCACGATCAACTGGACGAGTTTCTTGACCAGTTGGAGCAGGAACTGCCGGGTGAGGATCTTCTGCCACTCCAGCTCGATGAGGGAGGCCCCGCCGGTGAAGACCGACCAGGCGATGGCGATGGCGATCTCCAGCAGCAGCTGGACGAGCTGGCCGATGGCCATCCACTTGGTGTACTCGACGCTGAGGGCGACCTTGTTGGCCAGGTCGGCCAGCTGGGTGCAGAGGTCGTGGGTCTGGTCGAGGGGTCCGGGCTGGCTGTCCGTGCCGACGAACTTGCTCCACTCCTTGCGGAAGGCGTCGGCGGTCTTGCCCTCGATCCGCTGGTCGCAGTTCTTCACCGCGTCCTGGATGTAGCCGGCCAGCTTCGGCAGGTCGTCGGCCAGGGCGAGGTAGTCGTCCCGGACGTCGCGCAGCAGCCCCTCGTCGGACTCCGGCCAGGGCATGCCGCTGATGATGTGGAAGAACTGCGCCAGGCCCGGGGAGACGTGGATCGAGGAGTGGGACACGGCGCGGGGCCTCCGGGGACGGAGCTGACGGCAGGGAAGGGCTGGCGGTGCGACGAGGGTCGGGCGGACCCGGGCGGGCGGGTGCTACGTCGCCAGGTCCACGCCGTGCTGGTCGGCGGCGTGGAAGAGGGTGACCGTGTCCTGGCCGTGCTTGGCCATCGCGTCGATCTTGGCCTTGATGCTCGTCGTCAGCCCGTACAGGTCCTCGGCCGGCTTGTCGATCTTGTCGTGGTACTGCTTGCCGATCTCGTCGCCGCCGCCGGCCTTGACGTTCTTGGTGTGGATGTCCTCCATCTCCCCGGAGATCTTCCCGACCAGGGCGGACACCTCCTCGAAGTTGCTGAACGCCTTCCTGGCGTCGGCGTCCAGGCGCAGCGTGTCACCCATTGAACTCCTCCTGCCTGGCGGACTTGGCGGCCCGGCCGGCGCCGGGGCGCATCGCGGTGAGCGGGGCGAGCAGCGTCTCCAGGTCCAGGCTGGTGCCGGCCGCGAACGGGTCCTCGTCGCCGCGCTCGCCGGTGAAGTTCATCCGCAGGCTCTGGCCGACGCCCTCGAAGCCGCGCATCTCGGCGGTGATCCGCTCGCCCATCCGGGCCTTGGCCTCGTTGAGGACGTCCTTCAGCAGGGCGCTCAACTCGGCGGGGGCCATGGACTGGTAGGCGGTGGTGTGGAAGTTCAGCGCGAGCAGTTCGCCCTGCGGGCCGACCTTCGCGGTGACCATCCGGTCCTTGCTGGTGGCCTCGGCGGTCATCGCCTGCATCCTGCGGGTGGACTCGGCCAGTTTGGCCTGCTGCTCCGCCAAGTCGGCCAGGGCCTGGTTCAGTTGGTCCTCGAACGCGTACGACATGCCTCTCCTGTTCCGGTCTGCTTCCTTCGGTGGGTCAGCGGCCGATCACGCCGCTGACCGCGCCCGTGTCGGTGCCCCACACCTCTTCGTCCTCGGCCAGCCAGGTGGTGCGCTGGCGGGCCTTCTCGCCCTGGCCGCCGGCCCCCATACCGCCGCCCATCGGCGGCGCCATCGGCATCCCGCCGCTGGTGGACACCGACTGGCCGCGCATGGCGGCCTGCTCCTCGGCGGCCAGCGCGGCGGCCTTCTGGGCCGCGGCCTTCTCCGCGGCGGCGCTCTCGGCGGCGGCCGCGCTCGCCGCGGGGCCGGACTTTCCGCCGGGCCCCTGGGCGAAGTTGTCCTCGACGCGGGGGCCCAGACCGGCGCCGGAGCCGAGGATGCGGGGGCCGGAGGCGCCGCCGGAGCCGGTGGACGCCGCGGCGCCGCCGCCGGAGCCGAGGCCGCCGAAGAGTCCGGGCAGGGGGGTGAAGGAGCTGCCGGTGCCGGTGCCGGAGCCGAGGTCGACCGTCCAGGGCGTGGTGTCGCCGGAGGACCCGTGCGGGAAGCCGCCGAGTCCGCCGAGGCCCCCGGTGCCGCCGGTCCCCCCGCTGCCGCCGCTGCCCATCGAGTTCCAGGCGCTCTGCAGGTCGCGGGAGCGCTGGAGGTAGTCGGGGATCGGCTTGCCGTCGGCGCCCAGCAGGGTGCCGTCCTGGGCGATCGAGCCGCCCTTCTCCAGGACGTACGGGTTGCCGTCGGCGTCCAGCACGGGCTTGCCCGCGGCGTCGACCACCGTGCCGTCCTCGCGCACGGTCGAGCCCTTGGGCACCTTGGCGTTGGCGCCGTAGACGCCTCCGCCGGTGCCGGCCGGCACGTTCGCGCCCGGGGGGACGACGATCGGCTTGCCGTCCTTGCCGAGCACCTCCTTGCCGTTGGCGTCGTAGACCTTGCCGCCGTCGCCGATGTAGCCGCCGGGCGGCAGCAGGATCGGCTTGCCGTCCTTGCCGAGGAGGACCTTGCCGTCCTTGTCGCGGATCGGTGTACCGGCGCCGCCGATGCCCCCGCCGCCGCCGATCCCGCCCCCGGTGCCGCCGGTGCCGCTGCCGCCGATGACCGGCGGCGGCGGGGGGCCGCCGAGGCCGAGGTTCTGGTGCTTGCCGCCGCCCGCGCCGCCGGCCCCGCCCCCGGCACCGCCGTCCTGCGGGTTGGGCACGTCCTTGGGGTTGGGCACGTCCTTGGGGTTCGGGACGTCCTTGGGGTTCGGGACGTCCTTGGGGTCCGGCGCGTCCTTGGGCGGGAGCGTGAGGTTGACCGGCACCAGCCCGAAGTACAGCTTTCCGATCAGCGGCTGGTAGGAGGTCCCGAGGTCGGTCATCGTGGCGTTGCCGGGCACGTCGAGCATGGTGGACACCTTCTCCAGCCACCGGGCCTTGGCCCGGGCGTCGAGCGCGGTGTAGAAGGCGTCGGTGCGCGGGTCGCCGAGCTCGGTGGTGTAGCTCCAGCCGTCCTTGCTCCCGGTCCAGGTCGGCGGGCTCTTGGCCATGACCTCCGTCAGGACCTCCAGGATGCACTGGTACGGGAAGCCGACCGCGTACCAGTTCTTGCGCGCGGTGTGCAGCGCGTCGATGGTGACGCCGATCTGGTGGGCCGCCGTCTTCAGCATCGACGCGTAGTCCGTCGCGGTCAACTGGTTGTTCAGGTCGTCGAGTTCGTAGGCGAAGCGCTCCAGGAGCATCTTGAACTCGCCGGCCGCGTCGCCCTCCCAGCTGCTGTCCGGCGCATTGATCTTGGTGGCCCACTCATGGGCGTCCTTGCTCTGGGCGGTCAGCCACTTCTTGGTGTCGTCGATCGCGGTGGAGGCGGCCAGCAGGCTCTGCGGGTGGATGACGTCGTTGCCCTTGGTGCTGACGTTGTTCCCCGTCAGCGCGTCCGCGTCGGGCAGGATCGGCAGCAGGATGTCCTCGCCCTGCCAGTTGAACTTGGACAGCGGGCCGGTGGGGTCGTTGCCCCACTTCGAGTAGTCGATGTGGATCGAGATCAGGAAGTGGTGCGGGTCGTACCCGTTGATGAAGTTCATCACCCACCAGACGTCGGCCGGGCTCCCGTCGGCGCCCGTCTTCTGGTTGTTCGGGTTATTGCTCTTCAGGCTGTTGTCGAAGTACCCCGTCTCGTTGGTGAGCTTCCCGGTCAGCCACGGGGCGGCCTTGGGGCCCGCGACGTCCGCCCGCTTGACGATGTCCACCGGCGTCTTCTTGGAGTTGAAGGCGGCGAGGATGTCCTCCCAGGGGATGGTCGCCTGGGAGGGGGGCGGGGTGGTCACGGGGTTCTCCAGTGGGATCGGGGGTGCGGGGATCGACGGGCCGGCGACGGGCCGGCGACGGGCGGGCGGCGGGCGGGCGCTACGGACCGGCCCCGCCGCCACCACCCCCGCCACCGCCACCACCGCCACCACCGCCACCACCGCCACCGCCACCGCCACCGGCGCCGATGACGTCCTGGAGGATCTGCATCATCTGGGCGGCCGTCAGGGCGTCCTCGTGCGCCGCGTCCATCTGCTGCAGGAACGACCAGATGTCGTCCTGGGCCTTGGCCAGCTGCTGGTGGAACTTCGTGAAGTCCTGCAGCACGCTGCCGGCCAGGTTGGAGGCGAACAGGTCGTGCAGGTGGATCCCGCTCTCGAACTGCCCGGTCAGCAGCTCGGTGAAGAGGGCGTCCTTGCCGACCCCGCTCTTGCCCGCGAAGGCCATCATGGCCTTGAAGCCGGGGTCGTTCTCCAGTCGGGTCAGGCAGGCCGCCAGGACCTTGTACGCGAAGTCCTTCAGGTCGTCGTGGTTGACGCTGAGAGTGGCGACCTCCGTGGACGGCGTGGTCATCAGCCGATGCCCGCCGCGCCGCCCGCGTCGGCGGCGCGCAGCAGGCCGTGCATCTCACGCAGGATGCCGGCGCCCTGGACGATGTCGGTGTTCATCTCCTTGTTCTGGGTGGTGAGGGTGGTCTGGAAGGTCTTGGCGGCGGTGGCGAGGTCGCCCTGGAGTTCGTTCTGGGCGGTCTGGACGGCCGTCTCGAAGTCGGTCATGGCGGTGTGCAGGGCCTGGCCGGCCTGTTCCAGGGCGTCGGCCGCCTCGTCGATGTTGGCGTGGTGGAGCTTGATGGTGCCCATCGGTGGTCCTCCTCGGTGGGGTGGTCCGGATGTCTACGGATGTCTGCGGATGTCTGCGGTGGTTCAGGGGTTGAGGGTGTAGCGGATGTTGTCGGAGATCCCGGAGCCCCCGCCCCACTGGCCGGTGAGGCCCAGGGCCTCCTCGTGGGCGGTGTTGATCTTGCGGTGGCCGGCACCGAACGCGCCGTGGAAGGTGTCGTAGGCCCCCTGGAGCTGCTGGTACCGGCCCAGCCAGTCGTTGATCTTCTGCTGGTACTGGGTGCTGCAGGCGGCCTGGAAGTACTTCTGGACCTCGTCGTTGACGTCGGTGACCTGTGTGGCGGCGCGCTTCATGATGCCGAGGTGGTGCTCCAGGCTGGCGAGGATGCGCTGGACGGAGGCGTCGTCCGTCTGCAGGCTGGGGGTGGTCATTCGGGGGCTCCTGTCCATCGGGCCCGGGGCGTTCGCCGCACCGGGTTCATTTCAGGTCAACGGTCCTGCGGGAAGTACGGGTTCAACCCGGGACGTACGGGTTCAGCGCGGGCACTGCGGTCCCGGCGGCGCGCCGGCCGGGGTGGCGCCGGTGAGGGCGGCCGGGTCGAGGCTGGGGCCGGTGGGCAGCAGGGCCAGCAGCGCGGCGGGCACGCCCGCGGGGGCGACGGCGCCGTAGCCGAGCTGTTTGGCGACGGCGGGTGAGGCGAGCGGGTACTTCGCCCCGTTGTCGGTGACCAGGTAGAGGGTGGCTCCGGTGCCGGCGGTGGACAGGGCGCGCACCAGGGCGCCGCCGCCGGGGCGTACCGCGATGGTGTCGGCGGGGGCGCAGGCGGCCTCGATGCCGGGCTGGGCGGTGGGGGCGGGGCCCTGGACGGCGGTGTCGTCGACGAGGGCGAGGGTGGTGGTGGGCCCGGGGGTGCCGGGGCGCAGTTCGGCGCAGACGTCGCGGCCCTGGGGGGCGGTGAGGAGTTCGGGCACCGTGGTGGGCAGCGCGGTGGTGGCCGGGGCGGGGGCGGGGGGTGCGCTGTGGGCGGCGAGGTCGGCGGCGCCGATCGCGGCGGGGGTGGCGGCGGCGCCCTGGTAGGCGCTCTGCTGGGTTCGGGAGTCGGCCAGCAGCAGGTGCAGGGTCATCGGGTCGAGCGGGGTGAGTCCGGCGGGGGTGAGCAGGTAGGGGTCGCCGCCGGGGCCGGTGAAGAGCTGTCCGATGCGGGTGGGACGGGTGGCGAGGTCGGGGCCGGGGGTGCCGCGCTGGTCGATGTCGGGGGCGGCGAGGTCGGGGCCGGCGGGCAGGGCGTCGAGGAAGGCCTGGGTGACGGGCCGGGCGGTGACGGCGGCCTGGCCGAGGGCCTGGCGGGCGCCGGTGCGGGTGTCCAGGCGCAGGCGGCGGCCGTGCCACAGGAGGTGTTCGGTGCCGTCGGGGGCGGCGACCAGGAGGGCCTGGTCGTCGGTGAGGGCGGTGCCGTGGGTGGTGGGGTCGATGGCGAGGGCGAGTCGGGGTTGGCGGGTGCCGGCGGGGCCGGGGCCGGGGGCGGTGGTGGCGCAGGCGAGCCAGGGGGCGGGGGCGAGGCGGTCGACGTCGGGCAGGCCGTCGGGGGCGCCGAGGATGCCCAGGGGGGTGCCGCGGGGGGTGTCGGCCAGGGAGCGGACGCTGACCTGGTCGACGGTGAGCTGGTCGCCGGCGAGCAGGCGGGCGGTGGTCTCGTTGAGCAGGGGGTGGAGGGCGCCGTCGAGGTAGAGGTAGCGGGCGCCGTTCTCCTTGACCAGGACGAGGGTGCCGGGTTTCTTCCAGCCGGTGGCGCCGCCGGGGACGACGACGCCGTAGACGGCGGCGATCAGGCAGGCGAGGGCGGCGATGACCAGGCCGGTGGCGATGCCGCGGGAGGTGCGCCCGGTGGGGGCGTCGGGGGCGTCGGGCTCGCCGCGGAGCATGCCGGTGGCGAGGCGGCCCATCACGAACAGGTGGGCCTGCACCTGGTCGCGCTTCGACTGCATGGTGGTGGTTCTCCTCGGTGGCGGGGCTCGGGGCGTGCGGCGGGTACGGGCGTGCGGCGGGTGGGGCGGGTGCGGGGTCAGCCCGCGAGGGCGCGCAGCGCGTGGAGGGTGCCGGCCGCGGCGAGGGCGAGCGGCAGGATGCTGACGGCGGCGAGGGTGTGCAGCAGGTCGGCGGCGCGGCCCCAGTAGGGCAGCAGGCGGCGGCCGGGGACGGTCCAGGAGGCGGCGGCCAGCAGGGCGGCGGTGGAGAGCAGGGCGGCGAGCAGCCCGATGCGGGCGGCGGGGTCCAGGTCGAGGGCGAGGTGGGCGGTGAGCAGGGCGGGGCCCAGGGCGCCGGGGAGGAGGACGGCCAGGCGCTGGGGGGTGGAGCCGATGCCGCGGGCGTGCAGCAGGAGCAGTAGGGACAGGGCGCAGGTCAGG
The DNA here is from genome assembly GCF_055608425.1 of Kitasatospora sp. NPDC036934. Lineage (NCBI taxonomy): Bacteria > Bacillati > Actinomycetota > Actinomycetes > Kitasatosporales > Streptomycetaceae > Kitasatospora > Kitasatospora sp. NPDC036934. Next base: position 139,100 of record NZ_JBVJQR010000019.1, read on the forward strand.
GCGGTGGGGGCCCAGCCGTCCTGGGCGGTGAGGGTGGTCAGGCACAGGGCGAGGACGGGGGCGAGGGCGAGGTGGAAGGCCGTCAGGAAGCCGTCGGCGACGGTGCTGCGGGTGCGGACGGTGGTGGCGGGGACGGCTTCGATGCCTTCCTGGAGTTCCTCGGCGTTGCGGGGCAGGGCGGGCAGGCGCAGGCCGGACAGGCGGAAGCACAGGCCGGGCAGGAAGGCGGCGGTGGCGACGGGGGCGACGGCCAGGGCGGCGGCGGTGGCGGGCGGGGTGAGTCCGGCGAGCAGCAGGGCGCCGGCGGCGGTGGTGTGCAGGGCGAGCAGGAGCAGGCCGAGGAAGAGCGGGGCGGAGCAGCCGACGGCGGCCAGGGCCAGGACGGCGGCTCCGGCGCCGGCGCAGCCGCCGGCGAGCAGGCGGGCCCCGGTGGCGGAGGGGCCGGTGGCGGTGGTGAGGAGGGCGCCGGCCAGGGCGAGGTAGGGCACGGCGGTGGCGCCCAGGGCGGTGCCGGCGCCGGCGTCGCCGACGGCGCGGGAGGCGCTGAGGGCGCCCAGGAGCAGGAACAGTGCGGTGACGGCGGCGGCGCCGGCGCGCAGGTGGGGCGGGCCGGGCAGGAGCAGGACGGCGAGGCCGCCGGCGAGGGTGGTGACGGCCAGGGCGAGGGTGGTGTGGTGGGTGAGGGCGGGGCGCCAGGTGTCGGGGCGTTCGCGCATGCCGGTGGCGAGGCCGTCGGGGAGGTCGTCGTAGTGGACTTCGGGCAGGGGGTCGCGGCGGGGGCGCAGGTGGAGGTCCTCGCCGTCGCGCAGGCCCAGGGCGTCGGCGCCGAGCTCCTCGTCGAGGGGGGCCTGGCCGAGGCGTTGGAGGATCCAGCCGTCGTGTTCGGCGCCCTGTTCGTCGAGGTCGTCGCCGGCGTGGTCGAGGACGGCGGGCAGCAGGTCGGCGAGGGGTATGTCGGCGGGGATGACGAGTTCGAACACCGCGTCGGGTGCGTGGAACCTCAGTCGGCACAGTCCGGTGGCTGCGGTCCCGTTGGCGCTCCCGTTCAAGGTTCTCCTCGTGTCCGTGCGGTGGTGACCGCGCCGCCTGCGGGGGCGGTTCCCCTCTTGGGGCACGGGCGGCGGCGGGTTGGGGGTTCAACCTGCGGCGGGAACGGTTGAACCCGGTGCCCGCCGCGGCCCGTCGTCCTGAAGGACGGCGCCCCGGACGGCGGGGCTCTTCGCGGCCGTCCCCTGGTGCGAGGAGCGCTTTCGTTGAGTGTGGTGCTGGTCGACCGTCCGCCGCGGCGCCCCGGGCCGGCGATGCCCGACGGCGAGATCCAGTTGCAGGAGCCGCCGGTCCTGCCGGAGTCGCAGAGCGGCATGTCGAGCATGATCACGATGGCGCCGATGGCGTTGAGCTCGCTGTCGATGGTGTTCGTGTTCCTGCGCCCCGGTGACGGCGGCGGGATCATGACGTACGTGGCGATGGGCATGATGGGCCTGTCCGCGGTGGGCATGCTGGTGACCTCGCTGATCCGCGGCTCCAGCGACCGCAAGCGGGAGTTGCGGGCCGAGCGGCGGGACTACCTGCGCTACCTGGCGCAGATGCGCCGTCAGGTGCGCGGGCACATCGTGCGCCAGCAGGAGGCGCTGGCCTGGCGGCATCCGGCGCCGGGGTCGCTGGCCTCGTTGGTGCGCACCTCGCGGCTGTGGGAGCGGCGCAGTGCGCACCCGGACTTCGGCGACGTGCGGGTGGGGGTGGGGCACCAGCGCCTGGCGGTGCGGTTGGCGCCGCTGGCGACCAAGCCGGTGGAGGACCTGGAGCCGTTGTGCGCGCACGCGTTGCGCCGCTTCATCCACGCCTACGGCACGGTCGCGGACCAGCCGATCGCGGTGTACGTGCGCGGGTACGCCCAGGTGCTGGTGCGCGAGGGCGACGGGGACGGCGGGGGCGACGGGGAGGCGGCGCGGGCGCTGGCGCGGGCGATGCTGGCGCAGCTGGCGCTGTTCCAGGCGCCGGACGAGCTGCGGATCGCGGTGGTGTGCGACGCGGAGCGGCGGGGGCTGTGGGAGTGGGCGAAGTGGCTGCCGCACGCGCTGCACCCGGTGGACACCGACGCGCTGGGGCCGGTGCGGCTGGTGGCGGGGTCGGTGGCGGAGCTGGAGCAGGTGCTGGGGGCGGAGTTCGCGGGGCGCGGGCCGTGGGAGCCGGACGCGCAGCCGGGCCGGGACGAGCCGTTCACGGTGGTCGTGCTGGACGGTGTGCCGGTGGGTGCGGGCAGCCGGGCGGCGCTGGCGGGGTGGCGCAACGCGGTGCTGCTGGACCTGGGCGGGGCGCTGGAGTGGAAGCCGCTGCGCCACCGGCTGAGGCTGCGGATCGAGGAGGGCCGGCTGGCGATGGTCGGCGCGGACCGCAATCACCGGGACGAGGTGACGGAGCTGGGGCGGGCGGACGCGCTGTCGCTGCCGGCGGCGCGGCGGCTGGCCGGGCTGCTGGCGCCGTACCGGATCGGGGACCAGTCGGAGACCGGGGAGCCGCTGGCCGGGGATTTCGACCTGGTGTCGCTGCTGGGCATCCGTGATCTGCACCGGCACGACGTGGCGGACGGCTGGGCCGGGCGCGGCGCCGGCGACCGGCTGCGGGTGCCGCTGGGGATCGCGGGGGACGGCACGCCGGTGGAGCTGGACATCAAGGAGTCGGCGCAGGGCGGCATGGGGCCGCACGGGATGCTGATCGGGGCGACCGGCTCGGGCAAGTCGGAGCTGCTGCGGACGCTGGTGATGGCGCTGGCGCTGACCCACTCCTCCGAGGTGCTGAACTTCGTGCTGGTGGACTTCAAGGGCGGGGCGACGTTCCTGGGCCTGGACCGGCTGCCGCACACCTCGGCGGTGATCACCAACCTGGCCGACGAGGCGGCGCTGGTGGACCGGATGCGCGACGCGCTGCACGGGGAGCTGGTGCGCCGTCAGGAGCTGCTGCGTTCGGCGGGCAACTACAGCTCGCTGCTGGAGTACGAGGCGGCCCGGGCCGGCGGGGCGGTGCTGGAGCCGCTGCCGACGCTGTTCGTGGTGGTCGACGAGTTCTCCGAACTGCTGGCCGCGCACCGGGACTTCATGGACTTGTTCATCATGATCGGCCGGTTGGGGCGGTCGCTGGGGGTGCACCTGCTGCTGGCCTCGCAGCGCCTGGACGAGGGGCGGATGCACGCCCTGGAGTCGCACCTGTCGTACCGGATCGGGCTGCGGACGTTCTCGGCGATGGAGAGCCGGGGCGTGCTGGGGGTCCCGGACGCGTACCACCTGCCGTCGCAGCCGGGCAACGGGTTCCTGCGCAGCGACATCGCGACGCTGACCCGGTTCAAGGCGGCGTACGTCTCCGGGGCCTACCGGGCGCCGCGTCCGGCGGCGGTGCGCCGGCAGGCGGCGGCTGGGCAGGTCGCGGTCTACGGCACCGGGTACGTGGCGCCGCGTCAGCCCGTCGCGGTGGCGGCGGAGCCGGAGGCCGAGGAGGTGGCGGAGAGCCGCAGCCTGCTGGCCATCGCGGCCGAGCGGCTCGTCGACGCCGGGCCGCCCGCCCACCAGGTGTGGCTGCCGCCGCTGGGCGTGCCGCCGACCCTGGACCAGCTGCTGCCGCCGCTGGCCCCGGTGGCCGGGTACGGGCTGACCACGGAGGACGATCCCGCCCGGGGCACCCTGCGGGTGCCGGTGGGCGTGGTGGACCGTCCGTTCCAGCAGATGCGCGACCTGCTGAGTGCCGACCTGTCGGGGGCGGGCGGTCACGTGGGTGTCGCGGGCGGGCCGCAGAGCGGCAAGTCCACCCTGCTGCGGACCCTGGTGGCGTCCCTGGCGCTCACCCACACCCCGCGCGAGGTGCAGTTCTACTGCCTGGACTTCGGCGGCGGCACGCTCTCCTCGCTGCGCGGCCTGCCGCACGTGGGCGGGGTGACCGGGCGGCACGACCCGGAGCGGGTGGTGCGCACGGTCGCGGAGGTCAACGCCATCCTGGCCCGGCGCGAGCAGAGCTTCGCCGAGCTGGGCATCGACTCGGTGGCGGCGTTCCGGCGGGCGCTGGCCGAGGGGGCGCTGCCCGGGGAGAGCCACGGTGACGTGTTCCTGGTCGTCGACGGCTGGAACACCGTGCGCCAGGAGTTCGCGGACCTGGCGCCGGCGCTGACCCTGATCGCCCAGCGCGGTCTCAACTACGGCATCCACCTGGTCGTGGGCACCACCCGCTGGGGTGAGGTCACCGGCGCGCTGCGCGACCTGCTGGGCACCCGCTTCGAGCTGCGGCTGGGCGACCCGGTGGACTCCGCGATCGGGATGCGGATCGCGGCGACGGTGCCCAAGATCCCCGGCCGCGGCCTGACCGGTGAGGAACTGCACTTCCTGACCGCGCTGCCCCGGCTGGACGGCAACGGCGGCACCGAGGACCTGGGCGAGGGCGTCGCGGACCTGGTCGACGCCGTCGCCGAGCACTGGCAGGGCCCGCGCGCCCCCGAGGTGCGGATGCTGCCGCTGCACCTGCCCGCGGCGGCGCTGCCCGCCCCCGAGGGCCGGCTGCGGGTGCCGCTGGGCCTGCAGGACGTCTCGATGGCCCCGCTGTGGCACGACTTCGAGGAGACGCCGCACCTGGTGGTGGTCGGTGACAGCGAGGCGGGCAAGACCAACCTGCTGAAGCTGGTCGCGGCGGGCATCACCTCCGCCTACCGGCCCGACGAGGCGCGGATCATGCTGGTGGACTACCGGCGGGTGCTGCAGGGCGCGGTGCCGCAGGAGTACCGGCTCGGGCACGCGGTCGCCGTGGACGTGCTGCGCCAGATCGTCGACGGCGCGGCGCGGGCGATGGCCAACCGGCTGCCCGGACCGGACATCCCGCCGGAGCGGCTGCGGCTGCGCGACTGGTGGGAGGGGCCCGAGCTGTTCATCCTGGTCGACGACTACGAGCTGGTCGCCGGCTCCCCCGGCGGCATGGCCGCCCACCCGTTCGCGCCGCTGCTGGACTACCTGGCGCAGGGCTCCGAACTGGGCCTGCACCTGATCGTGGCGCGCAGCGCCAACGGCGTCGGTCGGGCCTCCTCCGACCAGCTGCTGCGCAAGCTGGAGGAGGTCAACACCCCGGCGGTGCTGCTGTCCTGCCCGCCCAGCGAGGGGTTCCTGTTCGGCAACACCAAGCCGCGGGTGTTCCCCCCGGGGCGGGCCCTGCACATCACCCGGCGCCGTACGGTGCAGGTGCAGACCGCGCTGGTGGACGAAGCGGACGGCAGCGGTGGGGGCGGCAACAGCGCTGAAGGGGAAGGGGGTTCGGGCCGATGAGCACCGTCCAGGAGGCCACCGGGGCACGGCGTTGGCTGACCCGCCGCCGCGCCGACAGCGCCGCCGGGGCCGACACCGCTCCGGTGCCCGCGGCACAACTGCACGAGGTCGGCCCGCACTTCGTCATCGCGCCGGGCTCCCCGCACGGCCCGGACCCGGCGGCGCTGCCCGCCGCGCTCACCGACGCGCTGGCCGCGCTCGCGCCCGTGGTCGGCACCGTCACCGTGCTGGCCGCGGCCGCCGACGCCCAGCCCGTCCTGCTCGGCCGGCTCGACGAACTGGCCCGCACCGCCGCCGAGCGCAACGCCGCCACCCTGGTCCTGGCCGCCACCGGCCTCGCGGCCGCACCGGAGTCCGGGCGCCGGCCCGCCCAGCGGATCGCCGAACTGGCCGCCACCAGCATCGTGGCCCCGGACGGGCAGGTCACCCTGCGCCCGGACGGAACGCTGCTGACCAGCGGGGCCACCGACACCGAGCCGTCCTCCTGGTGGCTTTTCACCCCGGACGGGCGCACCCGCCGGCTCGGCGCGGTGTGGCCGCTGCCGGGGACGGGCGCGGGGGCAAGGGCGGGTACGGGGGCGGGGGCGGGAAGGGCGAAGGCGGTGCAGGCGGCTCCCGCGAACGTGCCCGCGACCGCGGGCGTGCCGGCCGTGGTCGCTGCCGCGCCCGAGGTGCCCGCCGGGTCCGCCGTGTCCGCCACGGCGGGCGAGCCGGTCCCGGCGACCCCGACGGCCCCGGCGGGCGAGCCGGTCCCGGCGGCGGCACGCCCCGTAGCGACGGTGTCCGAGGTGGCGTCAGCAGCCGGGTCCGGTGGGCCTGTTACCTCGCCGGCGCCCGTCCCGGTGCCCGCCGTCCCACCCGCGCCCGCGCCCGCTGACCCGGCCGATCCCCGGCTGACCGTGCTGCCGCACGGCTTCTGGTTCCACGGCGCGCCCACCGCCGACCCGGCCGTCACCCCGGCCCCGCTGCTGCGGGCCGCGGCGGCGCCCGGCACCCCGGTCCTGGTGGTCGGGCGCCCGGACGCCCCGCTGCCCCCGGCCGACGAGGTCGCCGCCGCCGCGGTCGCCGCCCGGCTGATCCGGCCCGGAACCTCCCCGGCCGACCTGCTGATCGGCGCGCCCTGGGCCGCCATCGCGGAACTCGTCGCCCTGGCCGCCGAGTTGGCGGCCGGGCTGGGCCACGACATCCGGGCGGCCGTCGGCCTGCCGACGCGCACCGCGAACGGCTGGTCCTCGCACGTCCCGGGCACTGACGCAGCCCCGGGCTGGGAACCGTGGCTGACCGAACTGACCGCCTGCCCCGAACTCGGCCGCGTGATCGCCTCCGCCTGGCGCCCCCTGCCCGCCGGCTTCGCGGCCTGCGGCCCCGCGCTGCACCAGGCACCCGTCGCGGGCTGGCGCCTGGAGGCCGTCCCCGCCGGACTGTGGCTGCGCCCCGAGGAGCCGCCGCGCGACCGCGGCCCCCGACTGCTCGACCCCGACCCGGACCGGCCCACCCTCATCGCGGGCTCGGCCGACCGGACGGCGCCCGCCGAGGTGCTCGACGTCCTGGACGACCTGCTGGCCGCCCTCACCGACCCGGGCACCCCGGCCCCACGCCTGCTCCTGCCCGGCGCCCCGGCCCTGCGCCGTCCCCCCATGACCGGCACCCCGGCCGCCGCCCCCGCGATCCCCGACTCCCCCGCCCCCCAGGCCCCGCAGGCCACCCCCGAGGCATCCGAGGTCCCGGACCCGGAGCAGCCGCCCGCCCCCGCCACCGCACCGACGATCGCGATCGAGAGCAACGGCACCCCCGACGGCCCCGACTCCCCCACCCCGCAGGCCTTTCCGATCGCGCCCGCGACGGCACCGGCGGCCCCGACCGAGAGCAACGCCCCCGACACCCCGGCCCCGGCCCCGGCGCCCGAGCCCGAACCCGCCCCGGCCCCGGCCCCGGCCCCCGAACCCGAACCCGAACCCGCCCCGGCACCCGAGCACGCCCCGGCACCCGAGCACGCCCCGGCACCCGAGCACGCCGCCCCCGCCGTACCCCGGCTCCTCGTGCCCTCCGCCGTGGCCGCCGCGCCCGGGCGGGTGTCCACGGCCGCCGAGCGGGCCGCGTTCCGGGCCCTGCTGGGCGGGTACTTCCACCGCTACGCCGGCCGTGCCGAGCAGGCCGCGCTGCGGATGCCCGCGCTGCGCGCGCAGGCCCGTGACGATCTGAAGGACGACCTCGCGGCGGTCTACCTGCACCATGCCGACACCGGGATCCCGGTGCCCCGCGCCGAGTTGGTCGAGGCCGCCCGCCAACCCGGCGCCGGCCAGGGGCCGTTGGCCCCGTACCTGGCCTGTCTGGGGTCCGGGCTGCGCCGGCTGCCCAACCACCGGGGCGCGGTGCTGCTGGGCGCCGAGGCGGATGAGGAGGTGCTGCGCCAGTACGCGCGCGGTGTGCTGCTGGTGGAGCCCGCGCCGGTGGTGGGGACGTCCGAGGCGGAGGTGGCGCCGGGGACGGACGTGGAGTTCCTGGTGTGGTCCGCGACCGGGCGCCGCACGTCGGTGATCGCCGAGGGCGGGGATCCCGAGGTGGTGTTCCCGCCCGGCACCCACTTCCTGGTGCTGGACGTTCTGCCCGGCGGCGAGGAGCGCCCGGCCCGGGTGCTGCTGCGCGAGAGCGCCCCGGACGCCGCCCCGGACGAGGCCGGGGACGAGCAGGACCGGGCCCGGCTGCTCGCCTGGCAGGCCCGCCGCGACCAGGTGCCGGCCGAGCGCCTGCGCGCCCCGGCCCGCCCGGAGCGCCTGCGCCTGACCCCTGGAATCGCCACCCGCTGACGTCCCGTCCGGGGTCGCGCGTCCGACCGTCGAAGCCGTCGGGCCGCCGCCCGGTCGGGCCCCGCGCCGTTCGCGGCGCGGCGTGTACCGCATCCCGGCGCCCGGGGCGCGGCGGCGCGCCCCTGTCGGATGTCAGGGACCGCTGCGGCCCGCGCGTTCCTAGGCTGGCGAGCACTGGCCCCGACCCCACGTGGGGGCCGTTCCACCAGCGAGGGAGAACCCCATGCGAAGGATCACCCGTGCCCTGGCCGCCGTCGGGATCGCGGCGGCCGCGCTGACCACCGCGGGCATCGGCACGGCCGGTGCCGCCGACGGGTCCTGGGCGGGATGCCCGGCCGGCGCCGTGTGCGTCTACCCGCAGGACCAGAACCCCGCCTCCTCGCCGAGCGCGGTGTACTGGTCCTACGGCGCCCACAACCTGAGCGGCCAGTACGGCAACCACTGGGTGCTGAACAACCAGACCGGCGGCGCCCACGCCCACCTGTGCAAGAGCTACGGCGGCGGGGACTGCGTGTACGACATCGCGGCCCAGAACGGCGTCTTCTACGACCTGGGCCCGATCAACTCCATCACCCTCGACCGCCCCTGACGGGCAGTCGGCACGATCCGGGGCGCCCGCCGCATCGGGGGAACGGCGGGCACCCCACCCCTCACCCGCCCCTCACCCGCCCCTCCTCCACCCCCAGCCTCACGGCGCCCGGCCCGGCACGGAGCCCGCCCCGGCACCGCCCCACCCGGGCGGCGCCGGGGCATTACCGTATTGCGCCCAGTTTGGCAAGTGAACACGCCGCCGAGGCGGAAAGCGTTCACGAAGATAACGAATAGCAGCGGAAGGCCCGGAGTCTGGTTTTACTTCTTGACGCCATGTACGCGGCCAGGTTTAACTCCCCCCACCCCCCGCCGCACCGTCGCGGCGTCCCCAGGGAGAGGCAACAGATGAACGCCCTACTGCGTCGCGCCCTCGTATCGACCGCCGGCCTCGCACTGGCCCTTTCCATGACCGCCGCCTGCGGAAAGGCCGGCGGCGACAAGAAGGACTCCGCCGCCTCCGGCGACACCACCTCCATAGGCCTGCTGCTGCCCGAGAACGCCTCCTCCGTACGCTACGAGTCCTTCGACCGGCCCTTCATCGAGGCCAAGGTCAAGTCCCTGTGCGCGAGTTGCAAGGTGCTCTACAACAACGCCGAGGGCAGCGCCGCCAAGCAGAAGCAGCAGTTCGACACCCTCCTCACCCAGGGCGTCAAGGTGATCATCCTGGACGCCTACAACGCCAAGTCCACCCAGGGCTGGGTGCAGGAGGCCGCCGCCAAGGGCGTCAAGGTCGTCGCCTACGACCGGCTGGCCACCGGACCGGTCTCCGCCTACGTCTCCTTCGACAACGAGAAGGTCGGCGAGCTCCAGGGCCAGGCCCTGCTGGACGCGCTCGGGCCGCAGGCGCCCGACGCCAACATCGTCATGATCAACGGGGACGAGGCCGACCCCAACGCCGCCCAGTTCAAGACCGGCGCCCACAAGGTCCTCGACGGCAAGATCAAGAAGGTCGTCTACGAGCAGTCCGGGCAGTGGGACCCCACCGTCGCCGGGCAGAAGGTCGCCGCCGCCGTCACCGAACTCGGCAAGAACGGCTTCCAGGGCGTCTACTCCGCCAACGACGGCATGGCCGGCGCCATCATCACCCAGCTCCAGGGCTCCGGCATCAAGGTGCCCGTCGGCGGCCAGGACGCCGGCCTGGACGCCGTCCAGCGCGTCGTCAACGGCGACCAGGCCTACACCATCTACAAGGCCTACAAGCCGCTCGCCGACAACGCCGCCGAACTGGCCGTCGACCTCCTCCAGGGCAAGGACGTCAAGTCCGTGGCCACCACCACCGTGGACAGCGCCACCGACAAGAGCATCCCCGCCAAGCTGCTGGACGCCAAGGTCGTCACCAAGGCGAACATCGCCCAGACCGTGGTCGCCGACGGCCTCTACAAGGTCTCCGACATCTGCACCGCCGACTACGCCGCCGCCTGCGCCGCCGCCGGCCTCAAGTAGCCCGTCAAGTCACCCTAGGATCAAGGTGGTTCACGTGACAGGCGCGCCCGTCCTCCAGCTGCGCTCGGTCTCCAAGCGCTTCGGCGCCGTCCAGGCCCTCACCGACGTCGACCTCGCCGTCCACCCGGGCGAGGTCCTCGCCCTCGTCGGCGACAACGGCGCCGGCAAGTCCACCCTCGTCAAGACCATCGCCGGCGTCCACCCCGTCGACGAGGGCACCATCACCTGGCACGACAAGCCCGTACGGCTGGCCCGCCCGCAGGACGCCACCGCGCTCGGCATCGCCACCGTCTACCAGGACCTCGCCCTGTGCGACAACCTCGACGTCATCGCCAACCTCTTCCTCGGCCGCGAGAAACGCCGCCGCACCCTGCTCGACGAAGTCGCCATGGAACAGCACGCCCGCGAGCTGCTGGACACCCTGGCCATCCGCATCCCGGACGTGCGCGCCCCCGTCGCCGCCCTGTCCGGCGGCCAGCGCCAGGTGGTGGCCATCGCCCGCGCCCTGGTCGGCGAGCCGTCCGTGGTGCTGCTGGACGAGCCCACCGCGGCCCTGGGCGTCGAACAGACCGCCCAGGTCCTGGACCTGGTGGAGCGGCTGCGCGAACGCGGCCTCGGCGTCATCCTGGTCAGCCACAACATGGCCGACGTACGGGCCGTGGCCGACACCGTCGCGGTGCTGCGCCTGGGCCGCAACAACGGATCGTTCCCCGTCGCCGACACCACCCAGGAACAGATCGTCGCCGCCATCACCGGCGCCGACGACAACGCCCACGCCCGCCGCCGGGCCCGCCGCGCCGAGGAGGAGGACGCCGCATGAGCACCCCCGCCACCGACCCCCGTCTGCACGTGCCCGCCGCGACCTGGGCCGGGCGCGCCGACGCCGCCCGGCGCCGGCTGGCCTCCGGCGAACTGGGCGCGCTGCCCGTGGTCGTCGGGCTCGTCGTCATCGCGATCGTCTTCCAGTCCGTCACCCACCACTTCCTCCAGGCCGACAACCTCACCAACATCACCCGCTTCATCGCCGGCCCCGGCCTGATCGCGGTGGGCGTCGTCTTCGTCCTCATCCTCGGCGAGATCGACCTCTCGCTCGGCTCGGTGGCCGGCGCCACCTCGGCGATCGCCGCGGTGCTCGCGGTGCGCCAGGGCTGGCCCGAGTGGCTGGCCATCGTGGCGGCCCTGGGCGCGGCCTGCGTGATGGGCGTGCTGCACGGCCTGCTGTTCGCCCGCATCGGGGTGCCCGCCTTCGTCGTCACCCTGGCCGGCATGCTCGCCTGGAGCGGCCTGCAGGAATGGGTCCTGGGCGACGGCGGCACCGTCAACAACCGCCACGACGGCATCATCGCCGGCCTGGACTCCACCTTCCTCGGCGACGGCGACATCGCCTACGCCTGGGGCCTGGCGATCCTCGCCCCCGCCCTCTACCTGCTGGCCCAGCTGAGCACCGCCCGCCGCCGCTCCGCCGCGGGCCTGGCCACCCGGCCGCTCGCCGACACCGCCCTGCGCACCGGCGCCCTGGCCGTGCTGGGCCTGGCCGCCGCGTACGCCCTCAACCAGGACCGCGGGCTGCCGCTGTCCCTGGTCGTGCTGCTCGGCGCCGTCGTCGCCACCGACTTCGTGCTGCGCCGCACCCGCTACGGGCGGCAGGTCTTCGCGGTCGGCGGCAGCGTGGAGGCCGCCCGGCGCGCCGGCGTCAACGTCGCCCGGGTACGGGTGTCGGTGTTCCTGCTCTCCGCGCTGCTGGCCGGCCTCGGCGGCCTGTTCTACGCCTCCCAGCAGGGCTCGGCGGACAAGCAACTGGGCGGCGGCAACGTGCTGATGATGGCCATCGCCGCCGCCGTCATCGGCGGCACCAGCCTCTTCGGCGGGCGCGGCAACGCCTGGTCCGCGCTGCTGGGCATCCTGGTCATCCAGTCCATCACCACCGGCCTGGACATGGTGCACGCCGCCCAGGCCATCCAGTACATGATCACCGGCGCGGTGCTGCTGGCCGCCGTCGTCCTGGACTCCGTCACCCGCCGCACCCGGGCCGGCGCCGGGCGCAGGTAGCCGGGAGCCGGGAGCCGGCGACGGTCGTGGGCGGTCAGTGATCCACTGGCCGCCCACGGGCACGACCGGGTGCCTCGTCCGGGCCGGACAGAGTCTAGGGTGGACGATCATGGAATTGACCCCGCGCCTGCTGGAACAGTTCGTGGTGCTCGCCGAGGAGCAGCACTTCGGCCACGCCGCCCGTCGGCTGTCGATGAGTCAGCCGCCGCTCAGCCAGGCGATCCAGCGCCTGGAGCGCGGGCTGGGGGTGCTGCTGCTGGAACGCACCGGCAGGGGCGTGCGGCTGACGGCGGCCGGGGTGGCCTTCGCCGCCGATGCCAGGCGGCTGCTGGAGGCGCAGGAGGCGGCCGTGGCCCGGGCCCGCCGGATATCGCGGGGCGCGGAGGGGACGGTGCGGGTCGGCTACGTGAGCAGTCTGGGGCACTGGCACCTGCCCCAACTGCTGGCGGTGGCCGCCCGGGAGCTGCCGGGCCTCCGGCTGGAGGTCCGGCAGCGGGCGTCGGCCGAACTGGCCGAGCAGGTCCGGCAGGGGGCGATGGACCTGGCCCTGGTGCGGCTGCCGGTCCCGGACCTCGCGGGCCTTCGGGTGCGGGAGGCGGCGCAGGAACACACCGTGCTGGCCGTCCCGTCCGGCCATCCGCTCGCCGGGGCCGGCTCGGTGCCGCTGGTGCGGCTGCGCGAGGAGGAGTTCGTGACCGCCGCGCAGCCGGCCATGCCCCGCATCCGCGCGCTGATCGAGGACGCCTGCCGGGAGGCCGGCTTCGAACTGCGCGTCCGCGCCCAGGCCGAGGACCTGACCGGCATGCTCGGCTACACCGCGGCCGGGGTGTGCGTGTGCTTCGTCCCGGAGCGGCTCGCCACGCTCGGCCACCCGAGGATCCGATTCGTGGCGATCGAGGGCGGCGGGCGGCTGGTGACGACGGTCGCGGCGCTGAGCCGGCCGGACGCCGACCCGGCCGTCGCGTCCCTGCTGGACCTGCTGGAGCGCCACCGCCCCGAGATCGAGGGCCCAAGGCCGTCGCGCCCCCAGGAGCGGGACGGCGCCGACACGGCCGGCACCGACACGGGCTCCGCCGTCGCGGGCGGCGCGGCGCTCACCAGCTGAGCGGGGAGGCCCCCAGCGGTTCCGCGGTGCGGGACAGGCGCGGCGCCAGCGAGGAGTAGCGCACCTGGGTCGGCAGGTAGCACACCTCTCCGAACGGCCCGTGCACGGTGGCCAGTTCGGCCGGGTCCCGGGTGGGGTCGGGGGCGGGCAGTTCGACCACGTCCGCGCGCGGGAGCAGACCGAGGTCCCGCACCCACATGCAGACCTTCGCCAGGTCGACGTGCACCCGCCAGCTGCCGCCCTCCCGGGCCCGGCGGCGCAGGGCCTCCAGGGCGCCGGCGGTGCCCAGCACCGCTGCGAGGTAGTCGTTCAGCAGGTAGGTCGGCGGCAGCCGGGGCGCGTCGAAGGAGCCCTCGGCGGCGGCGAAGCCCGTCGCGGCGGAGGCCAGTTGGTCGAAGCCGCCGCGTCCGGCCCACGGTCCCTCGCTGCCCCAGCCGAGGAAGTCCAGCACGACCAGTCCGGGCCGCTGCTCGACCAGTTCCCGCGGGCCGAAACCCTTGGCGTCCAGGCCCAGGTAGTTGCAGACGTAGAGGTCGGTGTCGGCCAGCACGGAGCGGAAGGCGTCGGCCTGGGCCGGGTCGAGCAGGTCGCAGAACGCGGCCCGCTTGCCGATCCCGGTCTCGACGACCATCCCGACCGGGTCCGGGTGGTCGGGCGTGGACACGTGCAGCACGTCGGCGCCCAGTTCGGCGGTCAGGCGCGCGGCGATGGGGCCGGCGATCACATGGGTGTTGTCCAGCACCCGCACCCCGGCCAGCGGCAGGTCCGCCGCCGACGCCGGGCGCGCCGGGAAAGGCGCCGGCAGCGCCGTGAAGGGCTCCGGGGCGCTCTCGCCGACCTTCTCGATCCGGATCAGCGGCCCGTCCTGAAGCAGCCGCCCCTGCGGGTGGCTCAGCCACTCCTCCCGGGTGCGCACCGCGATCGCGGTGCCGCCCCGGGAGCAGATCGCCTCCTCCAGGTCCAGCGCCTGCCACTGGGCGACGGCGGCGGCGATCCGCTCCCGGTCCGGCGGGCAGTCCAGTACGTCGCAGGCGATGTCCCGCAACTGCGGATACGAGAACAGAACGTAGACGAACCTGCCGTCGGCGGCCCGGTAGAAGTCGTTGTTGCCGAGCAGGCCGGGGTCCTCCTGCAGCCGCTCGACCGGCACGCCCCGCATCCTGGTGTGGAACACCGCCATCAGCTGGCGCACCGCCGCCGGCACCGAGACGCTCACGTCCTGCGCCGCGCCGCCGCGCTCCCGGAACAGCGCCGCGACCTCGGTGCCGAGCGCGGCCAGCGCTGCCGCCGCGGCGTCGCCGATCCGGTGCACCGAGGGCGTCACCGGGTCGGCCCCCTCGATCACCACGGCGCCGCCGGCGTGTGCCGCCGTGATCCCCAACTCGCGGTACAGGCCCGCCAGGGCCCCGTACGCCGCGCCGGCCGGGTGTTCCCGTCCCTCTGCCATCGTCCGACTCTCCTTCCGGAGACGAGCCGCGTCCTGCGCGGCGGCCGGCCCGTCCGGGCGGCCTCCACCAGCACAGCCGAACCGGCCCGGCAGCGTCCAATACCCGTTTCCCGGAGCACCGATATCCCCGCCCATATGAGCCCAGCCCGCGCCGCGTGAATATCCTGCGCCCTATCGATCCGGTGCCCAACTCGTATTGGACGGAGCCGAATTCCGCCGGGTTTCCTGGATTGCGGAACGAGGCGGCGCGGCACCGGCCGCCCGCCCTCCCATCACCCCGACCCCAGGAGGTATCTGATGACCGATCAGCCCGTCGGCCCGTCCGGGCGAGGACTCCTCGCCGGGGTGCGCGTCGTCGAACTGGCGAGTGTGATCATGGCCCCGTACGCCGCCCAACAGCTCGGCGACCTGGGCGCCGACGTCATCAAGGTCGAGCCGCCCGCCGGTGACATGACGCGCCACTACCCGCCGCTGCGCCACCCCGGCATGGGCGGCGCGGCGCTCAACCTGAACCGCAACAAGCGCAGCGTCGCCATCGACCTCAAGGCCCCGCACGGCCGTGAGGCACTGCTCGCCCTGCTGTCCACCGCGGACGTCTTCATCACCAACCTGCGCCCGCAGGCCCTGTCCCGGCTCCGCCTGGACTACGCCGCCGTCGCACCCGCCAACCCCGGCCTGGTCTACGCCAACGCCCAGGGCTTCCGCAGCGACAGCGACCACGGCACCCAGGCCGCCTACGACGACATCGTCCAGGCCGCCAGCGGCCTGGTCTGGCTCAACCACCAGGTGTCCGGGCAGCCGCACTACGTCCCCACCGTGCTGGCCGACAAGATCTGCGGCATGCAGATCGCCCAGTCGGTGCTGGCCGCGCTGCACTACCGGGAGCACGGCGGCACCGGTCAGCACATCGAGGTCCCGATGGTCGACACCATGCTGGCCTTCAACCTGGTGGAACACCTGGGCGCGGCCGCCCTGGAGCCCGACGGCGCCTTCGGCTCGCCCCGCTCGCTCAGCCCGCAGCGCCGCGCCCAGCGCACCGCCGACGGCTGGATGTGCATCCTGCCGCAGAGCGACCGCAACTGGCGGGACTTCACCGCCTTCGCCGGCCGCCCCGAACTGGCCGACGACCCGCGCCTGGCCACCGGCCCCGACCGGGCCCGCAACGCCGACGACTTCTACCGGGTGATGGCGCAGCTGACACCGCGCCACACCAGCGCCCGCTGGCAGGAGTTCTGCGATCGCGCGGGCATCGCCGCCGCCCCGGTGCTCGACCTGGAGTCCGCCGCCACCACCGCCTACGCCCGCGAGGGCGGCCTGCTGCGCGAGGCCGACCACCCCACCGAGGGCCGCTACCGGGTGATCGGCCGCCCGGTGCGCTACTCGGCCGACCCCGAACCGCCGCTGCGGCCCTGCCCGGCGATCGGCCAGCACACCGACGAGGTGCTGCGGGAGGCCGGCTTCGACCCGGCCCTGCTGCACTCACCGGACGACGCCCCGGCCCTGCTGCACTGACCGGACGATTCCGCCCCAGATTCCCACCAACCGCTTCGGGAGCCACCCATGACCACGGCAACACCGTCCCCGCTCGGATTCCCCGACACCGCCCTGCCCGCATCGGCCCGCCGGCTGCGCACCGAGGTGCGCGCCTTCCTCGACGAGGAGCGCGGGCGCGGCACCGTACTGGGCCGCCCCGACTCCTGGCTGGCCGGCTGGGATCCGGACTTCACCCGCCGCCTGGCCGCCCGCGGCTGGGTCGGCATGGCCCTTCCCGCCGAGTACGGCGGCGCCGGGCGCGGCTTCCTGGAGCGCTACGTGGTGATCGAGGAACTCCTCGCCGCCGGCGCCCCGGTGAGCGCGCACTGGGTCTCCGACCGGCAGGCCGGCCCGTCCGTGCTCCAGCACGGCACCGAGGAGCAGCGCCGCTTCTTCCTGCCCCGGATCGCGGCCGGCGAGTGCTTCTTCTCGATCGGCATGAGCGAGAAGAGCAGCGGCTCCGACCTGGCCTCGGTCCGGACCCGGGCCGAACGCGCCGCCGACGGCTGGCGGCTGAGCGGCACCAAGATGTGGACCGGTGGCGCCCACGCCAACGACTACGCCATCGTGCTGGCCCGCACCGACGACGCCGAGGACCGGCACGAGGGCCTGAGCCAGTTCATCGTCGACCTGCGGGCCCCGGGGGTGCGGATCGAGCCGATCCACCTGATGAGCGGCGAACACCGCTTCAACGCCTTCCACCTGGAGGACGTCCACGTCCCCGACGGCATGCTCCTGGGGCGCCGGGGCGACGGCTGGAAGCAGGTCACCGGCGAACTCGCCTTCGAACGCAGCGGGCCGGAGCGCTACCTGTCCACCTTCCCCCTGCTGGTGTCCCTGCTGCGCGAGCTCTCCCGGCACACCGCCACCGCCGGGCAGCTGGCCCAGGTCGGCCTGCTGACCGCCCGCCTGCACGGCATCCGCCGGCTCTCCCTCGGCGTGGCCGCCGCGCTGGACGCCGGGGCCTCGCCCGACACCCAGGCCGCCCTGGTCAAGGACCTCGGCACCCGCCTGGAGACCACCCTGGTCGACACCGTGCGCGCCGTCCTGCCGACCCCGGCCGACCCGCACGCCACCCCCGGCAGCCACGCCGAACTGCTCGCCTTCGCCCTGCTGCACAGCCCCGGCTACACCCTGCGCGGCGGCACCAACGAAATCCTTCGCGGCATCATCACTCGTGGACTGGAGCAGCACCGATGAGCACCCACACGATCGACACCACCACCCCCGTCGTGACCGCCGACGCGTACGACACCACCGCGTTCTTCGCCGACCCGGACGCCATCGCCGTGGTCACCAACGCCACCGCCCCGGACGCCGTGGCGCTGCCCGGCCCCGGGGCGCCCACCTCCGAACTCCTCGCCGCCGCCCGGGAGGCCGGCCGCCTGGCCGTCCCGGCCCCGTTCGCCGAGACCGCCCTGGTCGCCCGCCCGCTGCTGCGCCGGGCCGGGCTGCCCGTCCCGGACGGCCCGCTCAGCCACGCCGTCGCCCCCGAGCTGACGATCCGCCACGCCCACCCCTCGGCCAGCGCGGTCGGCTCGGCGGGCAGCGCCGGGCAGGACGACGCGCTGCTGGTCACCGGCACCCTGCGCCGGGTGCCATGGGGCAGGGAGGCCGAAGCGGTGGTGGTGGCGGCCCTCGCGCCCTTCGGCCCGGTCCTGTTCACCCTCGATCCGGGCCGGGCCGTCCTCGCCCCCGGTGCCAACCTGGCCGGGGAGCCGCGCGACGACCTGCACCTCGCCGGGGTCGAGATCCCCGCCGAGCGGGTGCGTCGGATCCCCCGCGAGCTGCTGGAGGAGGCCGGGCTGCGGGCGGCCCTGGCCCGCGCCGCGCTGATCGCCGGAGCCGCCGGGCGCTGCGTCGAACTGACCGTCGCCCACACCGGCGCCCGCACCCAGTTCGGCCGCCCGCTCAGCCGCTTCCAGGCCGTCAAGCAGGAGCAGGCGAAGCTGATCGAGGAGGCCGCCCTGGTCACCGCCACCGTCCAGGCCGCCGCCGCGCCGCTGGACGCCGGCGGCACCGCCGCCCGGTTCGCCGTCGCCGCCGCCAAGACCCAGGCCTCCGCCTCGGCCGCCGAGATCGCCCGCATCGCCCACCAGCTGCACGGCGCCATCGGCATCACCACGCTGAGCCCGCTGCACCTGGCCACCAGCCGCCTGTGGTCCTGGCGCGACGAGGACGGCGACGAGACCCACTGGGCCACCCGCCTGGCGGGCACCGTCACCGCCGACACCCTCTGGCCCGCCCTCACCGCCACCCCCTGACCACCCGCCGGGGCGGCCCCGGCAAGGCCCACGCGCGCGCAGGAAGTCGCCCCCGTCGACTTTCCTCTCGGGCGTGGGGAGTCCGGCGAAGGGAAAAAGGGGACAGAACACAACGAGGGGGTCCGTGATGTGGGGGGTTGGGGCGGGGGCGG
>NZ_JBVJQR010000020.1:0-153430 GCF_055608425.1 Kitasatospora sp. NPDC036934
AAGGTCGTTGTGTTGGGGATGAGCCTCTCCTCCCTTCTCCGGGTCGTCGACTCCCAAAAGCGCCGTCGCTCCGCCGCTCTTCCCCAAGACGATGCCGGCCCCCGGCCCCGGGACCGGCGGCCGGGACGGCCACTCCTCAGCCCGCTCCCCGCGGACCCGGGTGCGCCGGGAGGTCCTCATGGCCGCTCCGAGGGCTCGGGGTGGGGGCGTCGACGATGACGACGACCAGGGCCCGCGGACCGTGCACGCCCTCGACCCGGGTGAGTTCGATGTCGCTGGTCGCGGACGGGCCGGAGACGAAGGTCAACGGCCGGCGCGGGTCGAGGCGGGCGAGTGCCCCGGGGACGTCGTCCACGATCTGCTCCGCGCGCACGATGCACAGGTGGTAGTCGGGCACGAGGGTCAGGGCGCGCCGGCCCTGGCCCGGGCCGGTGTCCAGGACGACGGTGCCGGTGACGGCGATGCCGACGGCGGCGAGGGTGACGGCGCCGTCCAGGGCGTCCAGCGCGGGGACGTCCAGGGGCTCCCGGTGCCACTCCCGGTCGCCGGAGGGCAGCAGGCCGTCCGGAAAGCCGTCGGGCACCGCCAGCCGCAGGGCGCCGCCTGCGGTGAGGGCGGCGTCGATCGCTCCGGGCAGTCCGGCCGGGTCGGTCCGGACGACGGTGGCGCGGTAATCGGCGACCCGCTCGGCGAACAGCGCCACCAGGTCCTCGCCGTCGGCGTGACCGCGCCGGTAGTCGCGCGGGACGGGCAGGTCCTCCGGGCCCTCCTCGGCGGGGACGTCGGCGAGCGCGGCGCGGATGCGGCCGAGGACGGCGTCCCGGGTGTTCGCCGCTTTCGTGTTCGTCACTGCCCCTCCCGGTTCTTGCGCCACCAGGAGCGGAAGGACTCGGCGGGTGGCGCCGGGGTGTCCCGCGCCGCGGACCAGCCGCTCAGCGGGCCCGGCAGCCGGCCGATCCGGCCGCCCCGGGCCAGCGCCCGGCCGCCGAGCGAGGCCGCCCGCTGGGCGGCACCGAGCAGGGCGGGGGAGCCGAGGACGGCGGCGGCGGCCCTCATCGCCAGTGCCTCGCCGGTGGGCAGGCCGCCCGGTCCGCGCTTGGCCTCGACGGCCGAGGACCGCAGGTGCACCAGCAGCTTCGGGATGTCGATCTTCACCGGGCAGGCGTCGTAGCAGGCCCCGCACAGGGTGGAGGCGAAGGGAAGGGAGGCCGCACTGCTTTCGACGTCACTGGCCACACCGACGAGTTGTGGGGTGAGCACGGCGCCGATCGGCCCGGGGTAGACCGAGCCGTAGGCGTGTCCGCCGGTGCGCTCGAAGACCGGGCAGACGTTGAGGCAGGCGGAGCAGCGGATGCAGGCCAGGGCCTGGCGGCCGACGGTGTCGGCGAGGGTGTCCGTGCGCCCGTTGTCGAGCAGGACGAGGTGGAACTCAGACGGTCCGTCGGCCTCCGTGGTGCCGCTCCAGGTGGAGGTGTAGGGGTTCATCCGCTCGCCGGTGGAGGAGCGGGGGAGCAGCTGGAGGAACACCTCCAGGTCCGCCCAGGTGGGGACGACCTTCTCGATGCCCATCACGGTGATCAGGGTCTCGGGCAGGGTGAGGCACATCCGGCCGTTGCCCTCGGACTCCACCAGGACGACGGTGCCGGTGTCGGCGACCGCGAAGTTGGCGCCGGAGACGGCGACCTTGGCGCGCAGGAACTTCTGCCGCAGGTGCCGCCGGGCGGCCTCGGCGAGCGCGGCGGGGTCGTCGGTCAGCCCCTCGGGGGCCGGCTGCCCCCAGTCGCCCATCCGCTCGGCGAACAGCTCGCGGATCTCGGTCCGGTTGCGGTGGATCGCCGGGACCAGGATGTGCGAGGGGCGGTCGTCGCCGAGCTGGACGATGAGCTCGGCGAGGTCGGTCTCGTAAGCGGTGATGCCGGCCTCGGCGAGCGCCTCGTTGAGGCCGATCTCCTGGGTCGCCATGGACTTGACCTTGACCACCTCCGCCTCGCCGGTGGCCCGCACCAGTTCGGTGACGATGCGGTTGGCCTCGGCGGCGTCGGCGGCCCAGTGGACCGTCCCGCCGGCCGCGGTGACCTCCTCCTCCAGGCGCACCAGGTGCCGGTCGAGGTGGCGCAGGGTCCGGGTCTTGATCGCGTCGGCGGCGGTGCGCAGGGCCTCCCAGTCGTCCAGCTCCGAGGCGACGGCCAGGCGCTTGTCGCGGATGACGGTCGTGGCGTGTTTCAGGTTGGCCCGCAGCCGGGTGTTCCCGAGGGCCTCGCGGGCGGCGTCGGGGAAGGACGGCGAGCCCAGCCAGACCACCCCGCGTCCGGCCGGGGCGGTCACGGCCGCACTCCTTCGGTGGCGGCGAGGATCTCGGCCAGGTGCATCGTCCGTACCCCGGCGGCCTGCCGGGAGAGCCCGCCGCCGATGTGCATCAGACAGGAGTTGTCGACCGTGCACAGCACCTCGGCCTCCGTCTCCCGCACCGCCCCGACCTTGTCGGCGAGCATCGCGCCGGAGGTCGCGGCGTTCTTGAGGGCGAAGGTGCCGCCGAAGCCGCAGCAGGAGTCGGCGGCCGGGAGCTCGACCAGGTCGAGGCCCTCGACCGCGCGCAGCAGCCGCCGCGGCCGGTCGCCGAGCCGCAGTCCGCGCAGCGAGTGGCAGGTGGGGTGGTAGGTGACGCGGTGCGGGAACCGGGCGCCGACGTCCGTGACACCGAGGACGTCGGTCAGGAACTCGGTGAACTCGTGGATCCGGGGAGCCAGTTCGGCGACCTGGCGGCGCAGCTTCGGGGGGCTGTACTGCTCCGCGAGGACGGGGTGGTGCTCCCGGACCAGCCCGGCGCAGGACGCGGACGGGGTGACGACCGCGTCGTAGTCGGCGAAGGTCCGGGTGAACCGGGCCATCATCGGGACGGCCTCGGTACGGTAGCCGGTGTTGACGTGCATCTGCCCGCAGCAGGTCTGCTCCTGCGGGAAGTCCACGGTGTGGCCGAGCCGTTCGAGGACGGTCACCACGGCGCGGCCGGTCTCGGGGAACATGGTGTCGTTGAAGCAGGTGATGAACAGCGCGATGCGCATCAGTGCGCCTCCTGCGGGGCCGGGACGTCCGGCGGCAGCAGCCCGCGCTCCTTGAGGTCCGCCCACAGCGCGTCCGGCACGCGGTGCCGGAGCATGGTGGCGGCGTCCCGCGCCTCGGCGGCGCTGCGGGTGCCGACCAGGACGCTCGCCACGGCGGGGTGCCCGAACGGGAAGCGCAGCGCCGCGGCGCGCAGCGGTACGCCGTGCTCCTCGCAGACGGCCTTGAGGTCGAGGGCGCGGGTGAGCAGTTCCTCGGGCGCGGCGGCGTAGTCGAAGGTCGCGCCGGGGCGGGGGTCGGCGAGCAGACCGGAGTTGAAGACGCCGCCGATCACGACGCCGACGCCGCGTTCGGCGGCCAGTGGCAGCAGGTCGGTGAGTCCGCGCTGGTCGAGCAGGCTGTAGCGGCCGGCCAGGAGGACGGTGTCGAGGTCGGTTTCGCGGATGAACCGGGCGAGCAGCTCCGCCTGGTTCATTCCGACACCGATCGCGCCTACCGTCCCTTCGGCGCGCAGCCGGGCCAGCTCCGGATAGGCCTCGGAGATCGCCTGGTCCGCGTGCTCGTCGGGGTCGTGCAGGTAGACGACGTCGATCCGGTCCAGCCCGAGCCGTTCGAGGCTGTCCTCGATCGAGCGGCGGACGCCCACGGCGCTGAAATCCCAGACCCGGCGGTGGGTGGCGGGGACGGCGAAGCCGTCGGCGAGGTCGTCGCCCTCGGGCTCCGGGACCGGTCGCAGCAGTCGGCCGACCTTGGTGGAGAGGACGTACTCGTCCCTGGGGCGGCCGCGCAGGGCCTGTCCGAGCCGACGCTCGGACAGGCCCAGGCCGTAGTGCGGGGCGGTGTCGAAGTAGCGCACCCCCGACTGCCAGGCGGTGGCGACGGCTGCTTCGGCTTCGGCGTCGGTGACCGGGGTGAACAGGTTGCCGATGCCCGCCGCACCGAAGGCGAGTTCACCGACCTCCACCTTGCTGCGCCCCAGGGGACGACGGCGGCGCGAGGTCATGATCCAGCCTCCGTCCGCAGCCGCAGGTTCGCCATTCCGCCGTCGACC
Source organism: Kitasatospora sp. NPDC036934 (assembly GCF_055608425.1). Lineage (NCBI taxonomy): Bacteria > Bacillati > Actinomycetota > Actinomycetes > Kitasatosporales > Streptomycetaceae > Kitasatospora > Kitasatospora sp. NPDC036934. Next base: position 4,112 of record NZ_JBVJQR010000020.1, read on the forward strand.
TGGAGGGTCGCGCCGGTGGTGCTGCCGGCGGCCGGGGAAACCAGGTAGGCGATGGCGGCCGCCACCTCGTGGGGGGTGACCAGGCGTCCGTGCGGCTGACGGGCGTTCAGCGCGGCACGTTCGGCGGCCGGGTCGTCGGCGGCGTCCAGCAGCCGGCCGACCCACGGGGTGTCCACGGTACCGGGGCTGACGCAGTTGACCCGGATGCCCTCGCGGACGTAGTCGGCGGCCATGTGCAGGGAGAGCGAGTGCACGGCGCCCTTGCTCGCCGCGTACAGCGCGCGCTGCGGCAGACCGGTGGTGACGCAGATCGAGCCGAGGTTGACCACCGAGGCCCGGGCCGACCGGCGCAGGTGCGGGAGGGCGGCCCGGGTGGTGCGGACGACACCGAGCAGGTTGACGTCGAGGACGCGGTGCCACTGCTCGTCCGGATTGTCCTCGATGGTCCCGATCGCGCCGATGCCCGCGTTGTTGACCAGGACGTCTATCCCGCCGAGGGCCTCGGCCGCCGCCCCGACGGCACCGGACACCGAGGTGTCGTCGGAGACGTCGGCGGTGAAGCCGAGCAGCGGCTCCGGCACCGCCGACGGGTCGAGGTCCAGGACGGCCACCCGGGCGCCGCGTTCGGCGAGCAGGGTGGCCGTGGCCAGCCCGATGCCGGAGCCGCCGCCGGTGACGACCGCGGTGAGTCCGTCGAGTTCCGGGACCGTCATGCGGTCGCCTCCTTCAGTGCCGGCTCCTCGGTCGGGAAGGAGCCGTGGTGGTGGGTGTCCGGGGAGACCCGGTCGTCGTAGGTGTCGACTGCGTTCATCCGCGCCGTGGTTGCGGACGAGGAGGCGCCCCTCACGCGTCGCGGAAGGTCTGGCGCTGGGTGCCGAGGCCTTCGATGGTCAGCTCGACGGTGTCGCCCGCGCGCAGGTAGGGAGTGTCGGGCAGGCCCAGGGCCACGCCGGCCGGTGTGCCGGTGTTGATGACGTCGCAGGGGCGCAGCACCATGTACTGGCTCAGGTACCAGACCAGGTAGTGGACGTCGAAGACCATGTTCTTGGTGCTGCCGTCCTGGCGCGGCTCGCCGTTGACGGTCAGGCGCAGTCCCAGGTTCTGCGGGTCACCCACCTCGTCCGGGGTGACCAGCCAGGGGCCGAGCGGGTTGAAGCTCTCGCAGGACTTGCCGATGTCCCACTGGGCGGAGAACTCCAGTTGGAACTCGCGCTCGGAGACGTCGTTGCTGATCGCGTAACCGGCGATGCACTCCGCCGCCTCCGCGGGGTCGGTGAGGTAGCGGGCCTCCCGGCCGATGACGACGGCGAGTTCCACCTCCCAGTCGGTCTTCACCGAGCCGCGCGGGATCAGCACGGGGTCCAGCGGGCCGACGACGGTGGACGGGTCCTTCATGAAGACCACCGGTCGCTCGGGGACGGCCGCGCCGGTCTCCTCGGCGTGGTCGCGGTAGTTGAGGCCGATGCAGACCACCTTGCCCGGACGGGCGACGGGTGCCCCGACCCGAAGACCGGCCGGGTCGATGGCCGACAGTGAACCCTCCGTCAGCGCGGCGCGGACCCGGTCGATCCCGCCGGAGGCGAGGAAGGGGCCGTCGATGTCGTCGGTCAGGCCGGTGAGGCCGAAGGTCGTGCCCTCCTCGTCGCGGACGGCAGGCGTCTCCGCTCCGGGCTCGCCGAGTCGCAGCAGCTTCATCTGGTGGCTCCCATCAACACATCGGTGTATCCGCGGTGCCATGACCATATGAGGCCCGAACCGGCGCCCGCAAGGATTCCTCCGATGTTTACTCGTCGAACGTGCCGCCGGCAGAGTGCTGGGCCGATCAATTGGCTGGACTTCTCCCGCGTTCGCGAATTCCGGTTCAGAATCGTCCGAGCTTTTTTCGGTCCGGGGATCCCGGTGGAGGCGCGTGCCGGGGCCGGGGGTGAACTGCCGAGTGCGACAGGGGCGTTACGGCAGGCCGAGGGTCTGGGCGCACCAGATCGTCTTGCCGCTGGTGGTGTGCCGGGTGCCCCAGCCCTGGGTGAGCTGGGCGACGAGCATCAGGCCTCGGCCGCCCTCGTCGAAGATGCGCGCCCGGCGAAGGTGCGGGGCGGTGGCGCTGCCGTCGGAGACCTCGCAGATCAGCGAGGTGTCGCGGATCAGGCGCAGCCTGATGGGTGGTTGACCGTACTTGATCGCGTTGGTGACCAGCTCGCTGACGACCAGTTCGGTGACGAACGCCGTCTCCTCCAGGCCCCAGGCGGCCAGTTGGTCGGCGGCCAGCTGCCGGGCGCGCGCCACCTGTGTGGGGTCGGGCTCGATGTCCCAGTCGGCGACGTGGTCGGGGTCCAGCGCGCGGGTGCGGGCGAGCAGCAGGGCCGCGTCGTCGGTGCGGTGCTCCGGCAGCATGGCCTTCATCGCCGTGTCGCAGAGCGCCTCCAGCGAGGCGGCCGGCTCGCCCAGGAGCCGGAGCAGGTCGGCGGCCCCCTGCCCGCCGTCGCGCTCGCGGTTCCGCACCAGGCCGTCGGTGTAGAGCGCGAGCAGACTGCCTTCGGGCACCTCGATCTCGGTCGCCTCGAACGGCAGCCCGCCGACGCCGAGCGGCGGACCCGGCTGCGCTGCGATCGGGGTGCTGGTGCCGTCGGGTGAGATGACCAGCGGCAGCGGATGGCCCGCGCTCGCCAGGGCGCAGCGCCGGGAGACCGGGTCGTACACGGCGTACAGGCAGGTGGCGCCGGTCTCGCCGGTGGGCTCGAAACAGCCTTCGGGTCGGTCGTCGTCGGGGAGGTGGAGGACCAGGTCGTCCAGGTGGGTGAGCAGTTCGTCCGGCGGCAGGTCCACGTCGGCCAGGGTGCGGACCGCCGTGCGGAGCCGGCCCATGCTGGCCGAGGCGTGCACGCCGTGGCCGACGACGTCGCCGACGACCAGGGCGACCCGCGCGCCGGACAGGGCGATGACGTCGAACCAGTCACCGCCCACGCCGACGCCGGCCCCGGCGGGAAGGTAGCCGGAGGCCACCTCGATCGCCCCGTGCTCGGGCAGTCGCTGCGGCAGCAGACTGCGTTGCAGGGTCAGTGCGAGGGCGTGCTCGCGGGTGTACCGGCGGGCGTTGTCGACAGCGACGGCGGCCTTGGCGGCCAGTTCCTCGGCGAGGATCAGGTCGTCGGCGGTGAAGGCCTCCGGCCGGTCGCGGCGGGCGAAGGCGACGACGCCGAGCACGGTGCCGCGGGCCAGCAGCGGCACGGTGATCCGGCCGGTCAACCCCTGCGCGGCGATGGACCGGTCGATCAGCGGAGTACCTGGCGGCCAGTGGGCGGGGTCGGCGGCGAGACCGGGACCGAATGCCCATTCGCCGCCCTCGTCGGGCTCGGCGGCGAGCTGAGCCAGGGACCTGCCGGTGGACATGCAGCGGGCGACGACGGAGCCGGGCGCGTAGCCGACCGGCACCACCGGTGCGAGGGGTCCGTCGGGGTCCTCCTTCGCGCTGTTCCGGGCGGCGCGGACGAGCGTGACGGTGCCGCCGGCGGCGACCGCGGCGGAGGCGGGCGGCTCCTCCCCGCGCAGGACCTCGTCGAAGAGGTCGACGGTGACGAGATCGGCGAAGCCCGGCACGGGGGCTTCGGCCAGTTCGCGGGCGGTGCTGACCACGTCCAGGGCCCGGCCGATGCCCCGGGTGGCCTCGTTGAGGATGAGCAGGCGCTGGCGGGCCCAGTACTCGGCGCTCATGTCGAAGCCCCAGTTGGCGACCGCGCGCACCGTGCCGTCGGCGTCCCGGACGGGCCAGATGCTGGTGGCCCAGGCATTCGCGTAGGCGCTGCCCAACGGCTTGAAGATCGTGATCAGGCGCGCGGGCTCGCCCGTCCTGGCCACCTCGGAGAGCTTGTCGGTGTACGGGACCCCCTCCAGCTCGGGGAACAGTTCGCGGTACTGCTCACCGCGGATCTGCTCCTCCGTGTGCGCGATCACCCGGCACGCGGCGGCGTTCACCCAGAGGAACCGCAGTTCGGGGTCGTAGACCCCCAGGGCGAACGGGCACTGCTCGAAGGCCCGGTCGGCGATCACCGGGCGGCGGTCCCAGCGCTGGAAGGTCAATGCACGACCGAGTGGCCGCCCGTCGGCGCCTCCGAGCAGGTGGGCCGTCACCACGGCGTCCATCCTGGAACCGTCCCGGCGGCGCACCGTGACCGACGTGGAGCCGGGGCCGCCTTCCCCGGGACCGTCGTTCCCGGGGAAGGCGGGCGGGGGATCGATCAGGAAGTCGGCCACCGGGCGGCCGACGGTCTCCTCCGCCGTCCAGCCCAGCAGCAGCACCCCGCCCTCGCTCCAGCCGGTCACCACGCCGTCCGGGTCGACCACGACAACGGCTGTGGGTGCGTCCCGCTCGCCAGTCGTCTCCACGCGCGCCTCCGTCCGGGAAGCCGGGCGCGCCGGACGGGGGGCCGGCGCCTGGCTCCAGGCTATGTCGGGCTTGTACGACCCGCGCCCTCGGCCGGAGGACGGGCGGGGATCACGGCAGGATGACCAGCTTCCCGCGGGTACGGCCGGTACGGCTGGCGTCGAAGGCCTCACCCGTGCGCTCCAGCGGGAACGTCTCGGCGACCTCGACGGTCAGTGCGCCGCGCTCCACCACGGCCGCGAGCTCGGCCAGCTTCGCACCGTCAGGGCGGACCCAGATCCAGTGGCCGCCGTGCTGAGTCACTCCCGGGTCGGCGACGGAGATGTGCCGCCCGCCGTCGGCGAGCACGGCCAGGGTCGTCTCCAACTGGCCGCCGACGAAGTCCGCGACGGTCGAGACGCCGTCGGGTGCCAGCGCGCGCACCCGCTCGGTCAGGCCGTCGCCGTACGTCACCGGTTCGGCGCCCAGCTTGCGGAGATACGCGTGGTTGCGCTCCGAGGCCGTGCCGATCACCCGGGCCCCGAGGTCGCGGCCGAGCTGCACCGCGAGGCTGCCCACGCCGCCGGCGGCCCCGTGCACCAGGAGCACGTCGTCAGGGCCGACCGCGAGCCGCTCCAGGCTGCGCTGGGCGGTGAGGCCGGCCAGCGGCAGCCCGGCGGCCTGGGCCCAGTCGAGCCCGGCGGGCTTGCGGGCCACCGCGGGCGCGGCGACCGCGACGTACTCGGCGAAGGTGCCGGCCTGCACCACGTCCTTGCGGGCGTAGGCCATCACCTCGTCCCCCGGGGCGAACTCGGGCGTGTCGGGGCCGGTGCGGGTGACCACCCCGGCGACGTCCCAGCCCGGGATGGCGGGGAAGACGGTGTCCATCATGGCGTCCAGGCCGCCCGCCATGACCTTCCAGTCGACCGGGTTGACGGAGGCCGCCTTGACCTGGATCAGCACCTGGCCGGGGCCGACCTTCGGTTCGGGCACCTCGCCGTACTGGAGTCGGGAGTTGTCCGGGGCGTACGAGTCATAGGTCACCGCGCGCATGAATCGACCTCCATGGATCCGGGTTGCGGCCTCGCGCACCGCCCCCGGGCGGGCGGGCGCCGTCGGCCACGCTATGCCGGGCGCGCGCGCCCGGCACGCCCGCACGGCCGTCGGAGCGGTGCCGTGTCGGGCCGGTGCGGGGCCCGGCACACCCGTGGGTGCGCCGGGCCCCGGCCTCCGCGCGACGTCAGTCCAGTCCGCCGCGACCGATCACCCCTGCGTACCACTGGGCGCTGCTCTTCGGGGTCCGGACCAGGGTGTCGTAGTCGACGTGGACGATGCCGAAGCGCTTGTCGTAGCCGTACGCCCACTCGAAGTTGTCGAGCAGGGACCAGAGGAAGTAGCCGCGGACGTCCGCGCCGGCGGCGATCGCGTCGGCGACGGCGTCGAGGTGGCCGCGCAGGTAGGCGGTGCGCTCGGGGTCGTGGACGGTGCCGTCGGGCGCGACGGTGTCCTGGAAGGCGGCGCCGTTCTCCGAGACCAGCAGGGGCAGGCCGAACTCGCGGTGCATCGCGAGCAGGCAGTCGGACAGCCCGGTCGGGTCGATCGGCCAGTCCATGGCGGTGAGGTCGTCGTTGGCGCGGTGGAAGGCGACGTCCTCGGCGCCCGGCCAGGGCGAGGCCGTGCCGCCGCCGTGCCCGTCGTCCCGGGGGAGCGCCTGGCCGGGCGCCGAGGCGGAGACGACGGTCGGGTTGTAGTAGTTGAGGCCGAGCAGGTCGATCGGGCGGGAGATCTCCGCGAGGTCGCCGTCGTGGACCAGGGCGTCCCAGTCGACCAGGTGGGCGGTGTCCTTGAGGAGGTCGTCGTCGTAGCGGCCCTTGAGCATCGGGCTGGTGAAGATCCGGTTGCCCACGGCGTCGATCCGGCGGACCGCCTCCAGGTCCTCCGGGCGCTCGCTCAACGGCCGCACGACGTGCAGGTTGAGCGAGACGGCCAGCTGGGCGGCGGCGGGCAGCGCGGCCCGCAGGGCGCCGACGGCCAGGCCGTGGCCGAGGTTGAGGTGGTGGGCGGCGCGCAGCGCGTCCGCCGGGTCGGTGCGGCCGGGGGCGTGGACGCCGGCGCCGTAGCCGAGGAAGGCGCTGCACCAGGGCTCGTTGAGGGTGGTCCAGGTGGACACCCGGTCGCCGAGCGCCTCGGCGACGAGTCCCGTGTACTCGGCGAAGCGGTACGGGGTCTCCCGGGCGGGCCAGCCGCCGCCCGCGGCGGAGCCGTCGACCGGCGGGGTCTCCAACGCCTGCGGGAGGTCCCAGTGGTAGAGCGTGGCCACGGGGGTGATGCCGTGGCCGAGCAGCTCGTCCACCAGCTCCCGGTAGAAGTCCAGGCCGCGCTGGTTCGCGGGGCCGCGTCCGGTGGGCTGGACGCGGGGCCAGGCGATGGAGAAGCGGTAGGAGGTGAGGCCGAGGTCGGCCATGATCCGGACGTCCTCGCGGAAGCGGTGGAAGTGGTCCACCGCGGTGTCGCCCGTGTCGCCGTTGGCGACCTTGCCGGGGATGCGGCTGAAGGTGTCCCAGATCGAGGGGGTGCGGCCGCCCTCGGTGACGGCGCCCTCGATCTGGTAGGCGGCGGTGGCGGTGCCCCAGGCGAAGCCCGGCGGGAACGCGCGTCGGGTGCGGTGGTTGTCCGGTGAGACCACGGTCATGACAGAAGGACTCCAATGAATGCGGTGGGGTGGACGGTGGGCATCGACCTGATGGGCCGTCAACCCTTCAGCGCGCCCTGGGTGATGCCGCCGACGATCTGCCGTCCGAAGACGGTGAAGACCAGGAGCAGCGGTACGGTGCCGATGAGCGCGCCGGCCGTGATGACGGACCAGTCGGTCGACCAGCCGGTGCCGAGTCCGGCGAGGGCGACCTGGACCGTGGGGTTGATGGCGCCGTTCATCGCGATGACGGGCCACAGGAAGTCGTTCCACGACTGGACGAAGGTGAGCATGCCCAGGACGGCCATGGCGGGCCGGGCGATCGGCAGGACGACGTGCCAGATGACGCGCAGCGAGTTGGCGCCGTCGACCCTGGCCGCCTCCAGGAGTTCGGTGGGCAGGGCCTGGGTGAGGTACTGGCGCATGAAGAAGACGCCGAAGGCCGTCACCAGGGAGGGCAGGATCAGGGCGCCGAGCTGGTTGCCGAGCCCCAGGTGCCGCATCAGGATGAACAGCGGCACCACGCTGACCTGGGCGGGCACGGCCATGGTGGCGACGACGAGGGCGAGCATGGCGCCCCGGCCGCGGAAGCGCAGCTTGGCGAACGCGAAGCCGGCCAGGACGGCGAACGCCACCGTGCTGACCGCGACGGCGCCGGCGACCAGGGTCGAGTTGAGCAGCGCGACGCCCATGCCGCGCGCCCCGGCGTTGTCCCACGCGTAACCGATGTTGTGGAACAGGTTCGACCCGGGCACCAGCGGCGGGGGTGTGGCGACCACCCGGTGGCCGTCGGTCGACGCCGCCACGAGGGTCCAGTACAGCGGGAACAGCGAGGCGAGGGCGACCAGGGTCAGCGTCGTCAGCGCGAGCGGCCCGGCCCGGTGCTGGTCGCCCGCGCCCGGGGAGCGCAGCCGGCTCCGGCGCGCGATGGCGCGCGGGGCCGGGGAGTCGGGGGCGGGGGTGGTGGTCATGTCGTCGTCCTTCTCGGTCACTTGGCGGAACGCAGGCGGCGGGCGATCAGCGTGTTGGCCAGGCCGACCAGCAGGAGCAGGACGAACATCAGCCAGGCGACGGCTGAGGCGCGGCCGAGCATGCTGTAGTGGAAGCCCTGGTCGTACATGAAGACGCCGAGCGTCTCGTACTGGTGCTGGGTGCCGCCCTGGTGGCCGCTCTGGCCTCCGAACAGGTAGGGCTCGCCGAAGAGTTGGGTCGCTCCGATGAACGAGACGACGACGGTGAACAGGATGGTGGGCCGCAGTTCGGGGATCGTGACGTTGCGGAACTGCTGCCAGCGGTTGGCGCCGTCGATCGCGGCGGCCTCGTACAGCTCGCGGGGGATGGCCTGCATCGCGGCGAGGTAGATCAGCGCGTTGTAACCGGTCCAGCGCCAGATGACGATCACCGAGATGGCGAGCTGGGAGCTCCAGGTGCCGGATTCCCAGCTGACCGGCCCGATGCCCACCAGCCCCAGCAGCCAGTTGGCCATGCCGCCCTCGGGGCTGAAGATCAGGGCGAAGACGAGCGTGGCGGCCGCCACCGAGGTCGCGTACGGCGCCAGCAGCGCCGTGCGGAAGAAACCACGGGCCGGGAGGCGGTAGTTGAGCAGGTGGGCGAGGCCGAGCGCGATCAGCAGCTGCGGGACGGTGGACAGCAGGCCGAGGGTGATCGTGTTGCGCAGGGCGTGCCAGAAGAGTTCGCTCGGCTGCCCGAACAGCAGGTCGGCGTAGTTCTGGAGACCGACCCAGTCCGCCTGGTCCACGTTGTAGAGGCTGACCTGGTGCAGGGAAAGCCAGCCCGTGTAGACCAGAGGGAAGAGCCCGAAGACCGCGAACACCAGGAAGAAGGGCGAGACGAACACGTAGGGCGAGACCTTGTGGTCCCAGCGGTGCAGTCGGCTGCGCAGGCCCGTCGGCTCTCCGGTGCGCTTCGGCGGGCTCGCGCCGGGTGGCGGTTCGGCCGGGTCGCTTCGGTGGGTGCGGGTCGAGGTGGCCACAGGTTCCTCCGTGCCGGGGCGACGGCCGGGCGGGCCGTCGGGTCGCTCTGGACTGGACTTGGGTTCGGTCTCGGCTGCCGGACGCCGGTACGGACCGCGCGGGGATGGAGCTGCCGCGCGGTCCGTACCGGCGTGGCCCGCGGCTACTGGATGGTGCTCGCGATCTGCTTGGTGGTGTCGGCCCAGGCGGCCTCGGAGCTCTCGTGGTTCTGCTCCATCAGCAGCACGCCGTTGCTGAACGCCCCGTGCAGGTCACCGTGGTGCGGGCCGGTCTCGGCCGGCTGGATGGCCTTGGCCGCGGTGGAGAAGATCTGCCCGGTGGGGGCGTTCGGGCCGATGTACGGGTTCTTGAAGTCCATGACGCCCGGGAGCGCGTACGCCTTCTGGTTGGCCGGGATGGTGCCGACCTTCTGGAAGACCTTGGCCTGCTGTTCGGGGGCGGTGAGCCAGACGACCAGTGCCTGGGCCGCGGCCACGTGCTTGCCGGAGGCCGGTACGGCCAGGAACGAGCCGCCCCAGTTGCCCGCGGTGGGGGCCTGCGCGACGTTCCACTTGCCGGCGTTGTCCGGGCCGGAGAACTTCTCGATGTTGGCCTGCTGCCAGGACGGGCAGACGGTGGTGGCGAACGTGGAGTTGGAGAAGGCCGTCTGCCAGGGGGTGTCGAACTCCTTGAGACCCTGGGTCATGCCGCCCTGGACCGCGTCGGAGGCCAGCTTCCAGCCGTTCTTCACACCGGCGGAGTCCTGGTAGTTCATCTTGCCGTTCTTGTAGTACTGCTCCGCGTTGGAGGAGACCACGCCGTTGTAGAGGCCGGTGGCGGTGTCCATGAAGAAGGTGCCCTTGGGGGCCTTGGCCTGGTACTGGCGGCCGACCTCGACGTACTTCGCCCAGTCACCGGCCCACAGGGCACTGACGGCGGCGGGGTCGCCGGGCAGGCCGGCGGCCTGGAAGAGGTCCTGGCGGTAGCAGATCGCCATCGGGCCGACGTCGGTGCCGAGGCCGACGGTCTTGCCCTGGGCGTTGGTCGCCTGCTTCCACTTCCAGGGCAGGTAGGCGTCCTTGTCGACTCCCTGGACCTTCGACAGGTCGGTGAAGGCGCCGCTGAGCTGGTCGGAGGTGGCCAGCGCGATCCGGCTGACCTCCAGCGCCTGGACGTCGTCGAGTCCGCCGCCCGAGAGCCGGGTCTGCAGCGCGGTCCAGTAGTCGCCCTCCTGGGTGGTGGTGTTCTCCTTGATCGTGATGTTCGGGTGCGCCTTCGTGTACTCGTCGAAGAGCCCGGCCTCCTTGTAGCCGAAGGTGCCGAAGTCGCCGACGGTCAGTGTGATCTTCGCGTTCGGGTCGTCCGAGCCGGCCCCTCCCGAGGCGCATCCGGTGGCCAGGGTCGCGGTGGCGACGGCGGCCGACAGGAGGGCGGCGGCTCTGCGGGAACGACGGCGCAGGAACATGAGGTTCTCCAGGGAGGCGGTAGCGGGGTGCGCGGGTGGGACGCGCGCGGGCGCGGCGCTCTCGCGGTGCCGGGGACTGGGCCGGGCGGTTGCGACGAGGGCGTGGGACCCGGTGTGTGAGAGGCGGGGCGGGATCGGCCCCAGGAGCGCCTCCGTGAACTGGAAGCGCTTCCAGTTCAGCAAACCCTGCTGCCTCGGACGGGAGGATGTCAAGAGGTGTTCCGCCGACGGCCGTTCGAGCCGGTTCGCCGGTCGTCGGCAGGTCGTCGGCAGGTCGGAGGTGAGGCGGTCCGGCGGGCGAGGGGGCGGCGGGGTGGCCCGGAAGCAACTTCGGGGGGCGCCCCGGGGCTCGGAAGCGTGTCCAGGGCGGCCCCGGTGCGCCGCGGAATCAGCCGGTCGTCAGGGGGGCGGACTCCCGGATCGTCAGGCGGGTCGGCAGGACGAGCGGGCTCGGGTCCTGGCCCTCGACGGCCGCCACGAGCATCCGGGCCATCTCCAGCCCGAGCGCGCGCACCGGCTGGTGCACGGTCGTCAGCGGCGGGTCGGCGTACAGGGCGCCGGCCAGGTCGTCGAAGCCGACGACCGCGACGTCCCCGGGGACGTGTCGGCCGTGTCGGCGCAGGGCGCGCAGCGCTCCCAGGGCCATGCCGTCATTGGCCGCGAACACCGCGTCGACGTCCGGGCGGTCCGCGAGCAGCCGCTCCATCGCGGCCTCGCCGCCGCCCTGGGTGAAGTCGCCCGGGACCAGGCCGGCGGGGGACAGTCCGGCCAGGACGAGTGCCTCGCGGAAGCCCTGTTCACGGGCGACGGCGGCCTGGAGGTCGACCTGCCCGGTGATCATCGCGATGTTCCGGCGTCCGCTGCCGACCAGGTGCTCGACGGCCAGGCGCGCGCCGCCCCGGTTGTCCGGGTCCACGTACCACCGGGGCGGGGTGCCGGTGAGCGGCAGACCGCCGAAGACCACGGGCAGGTCCGTCCGCTCGGCCAGCCGGCCCAGGGGGTCGTCGCCGCGCACCGCCATCAGCATCACGCCGTCCGCCCGCTGGGAGCTCAGGATGCGCCGTAGGCGCTCCTTGCCGCGGGGCGTGTTGGCCAGCAGCAGGACCAGCTCCAGGTCCGTCTGGTCGAGGAAGGAGCTGACGCCCACCGTCACCTCGGCGAAGAACGGGTCGGCGAACAGGCCGGGTTCGTCGCTGGACACCGCCAGGACGACCGTGCCCGCGCGCCGGGTCGCCAGTGCTCGCGCGGTCGGGTTCGGCACGTAGCCGAGCTCGCGGACCGCCCGTTCCACCGCGGCGCGCTTGGCCGCGCTCACGTGCGGCACGTTGTTGATGACGCGGGAAGCCGCCGTGCGTGAGACGCCGGCCCGGGCGGCGACCTCGTCCAGCGTCGGCTGGCGTCGTGGAGACGTCTCCATCGCGATCGTTGATCCTCCTGTTGCCGACGGACGTTGCCCGGGCCATGGTTCCACGGACATCCCGTGCCGCCAGGGCGACCGACCAACGCAATGCCTCCGCTGGTCGGAAGCGCTTCCACACTCTACGGCCAGGCGGGTCGGTTGTGTGGGGAGAGCGGCCACTCCGGCGGTTCCCGCTGGATATTGAGAATTGAACGAACTTGCTGCAGGCGTCTTGACACCGGGTTCGACCGGGCCCAATCATCCTCGCATCTGGAAGCGCTTCCAGAGCTCACTTCCACCCACCCCCACCCAGTGGAGGAAGCCCATGCGCAGCTCGCTTCGCCGGCTGTCCCTGCTCCTGGCCCCCGCCCTGACCGCGCTGCTGGTCGCGGTCAACCCCGGAGCCGCCCACGCCACCCCCACCACCCTGACCAGCGGCTTCTACGTCGACCCCGACTCCAGCGCCCAGCAGTGGCTCAACGCCAACCCCGGTGACGGCCGCGCGGCCGCCATCCGGTCGTCGATCGCCGCCGTGCCGACGGCGCGCTGGTTCGGCAACTGGAGCGGCACCATCGGGACGGCGACCGGCGCCTACGTCGGCGCCGCCGCCGCCACGGGCCGGCTGCCGATCCTGGTCGCCTACAACATCCCCAACCGGGACATCTGCGCCGGTCAGTCCGGTGGCGGCGCCGGGTCCGCCGCCGAGTACGCCACCTGGATCGCCGCCTTCGCCAGTGGCATCGGCAACCGGCCGGCGGTCGTCATCCTCGAACCCGACGCGCTCGGTGACCAGAGCTGCATGAGCACGAGTCAGATCACCGAACGCAACGCGATGCTGCGCAACGCCATCGCGCAGTTCAACGCCAAGGCTCCCAACACCAACCTCTACCTGGACGCCGGGAACCCCGCCTGGATGAGCGCCCAGACCATGGCCCAGCACCTGGCCGCGGCCGGGGTGAGCGGCGCGCACGGGTTCTCGCTGAACGTGTCGAACTACATCGGCACCGGGCAGAACACGGCCTACGGCGACGCCGTCAACGCCGCCCTTCAGTCGTCCAACGGCTTCACCAAGCCGTACGTCGTCGACACCAGCCGCAACGGCAACGGATCGAACGGCGCCTGGTGCAACCCGCCCGGGCGCAGGATCGGCACCCCCACGCAGTACGGCGGCGGAGCCGAGATGCTGCTGTGGATCAAGGCGCCCGGCGAGTCCGACGGCAACTGCGGTGTGGGCGCCGGGTCGACGGCGGGGCAGTTCCTGCCGCAGGTCGCCTACAACATGATCTTCGGCTACTGAGCCGAGAACCCGACCGGAGGACCCACCTGTGAGACCACGCATTCCCCGTGCGCTGATCCCCGTCGGCGTGGCCGCGCTGTTGACGGGGATCGCCGCTCCGGCTCAGGCCCAGGGCCACCAGGCCACGGGCCACACGCTGGCGGCCGACACCCGTTTCTACGTGGAACCGGACCGCGACGCCGAGCAGCAGGTCGCCACCGACCTGCTGAACGGCGACCTCGCCGGCGCCACCGCCATGGCGAAGCTCGCCAGTTGGCCCGGAGCCCACTGGTACACCGACGGCACCCCGGACGAGGTGCAGCGCCAGACGCACACCCTGGTCCGCCGGGCGGCCCGCACCGGAACCGTCCCGGTCCTGGTCGCCTACAACGTCCCGGGGCGGGACTGCTCCCAGTACTCCAGCGGCGGCGCCCAGTCGGACGCGGACTACCGGGCCTGGATCGCCGGGCTGGCCGAGGGCATCGGGCGCGACAAGGCGGTGATCGTCCTCGAACCCGACGCCCTGGCCAACCTGCCCCGGGACTGTTCCCCGACCACCGACCCGACGGGCGCTCTCACCGCGGGGCGCATCGCCGATCTCCGGTACGCGATCGACGTCCTGGAGAAGCAGCCCAACACCACCGTCTACCTGGACGCGGGCAACAGCCACTGGCAGAGCGTGGGCGCCATGACGCAGCGCCTGATGGACGCGGGGGTCGAGCGCGCCCAGGGATTCTCCCTGAACGTCTCCAACTTCTTCTCCACCGACCGGTCCGACCGCTACGGCACGTGGGTGTCCGACTGCCTCTGGTACGCCACCAAGGGCCCGGCGGCGGCCCGGGGGCACGCCGAGCAGTGCGCGAGCCAGTTCTACTCCCCGGCCGCTCCCAACGACGGCGGGGCGGGCAACTCCGTCAACGTGGACGACCCCGCCACCTGGCACTGGACCGACCTGTGGTTCCAGCAGAACGTCGGCTCGCGGCCCGCGGAGGAGCTCACCCACTTCATCGTCGACACCAGCCGCAACGGGAAGGGCGACTGGACGCCGCCGGCGGGCAAGTACGCCGGTGACCCGCAGGTCTGGTGCAACCCGCCCGGGCGCGGCATCGGCAACCGTCCCACGGCCGACACCGGCACCCCGCTCGCGGACGCCTACCTGTGGATCAAGACGGTCGGCCAGTCCGACGGACAGTGCAACCGCAGCATCCCCGGTGGAACGGCGGACCCGGAGTACGGCTCCGTCGATCCACCGGCCGGCACCTGGTGGCCCGAGCAGGCCCGCGCCCTGGTGCGGAACGCCGACCCGGCGCTGACCTTCAACGGCTGGGGCTGACCTCGCGGGTCGCTCCGCCTCGGGGAGGTGCTGGAAGAACAATCTGTTAACGCTAACAAAACCTTTGCGGAGAATCTGGCATGGCCTCATAAACGCCCAGTTCAGAGGCCATGTGAGAGCGCATCAGCGGTGTTGACGCGCTCATGGTTCGCCCATACGCTCCGGGCACCGGATCCCGTGGCCGTACTCCGATCGGAGCACTGATGTCCAAGTCCCGCCCCCGACCGTCCTTCGCCCGTGCCGCCCTGGTGGGCGCGCTCACGGCGGCCACCGCGCTGGGCGGCCTGCTCGGCGCGCCGTCCGCGCAGGCCTCGGCCGGTGCGCCGGTCGCGCCGTCCGCGGTCGGGGGCGGGTCGTTCTCCGCGCTGACCTACAACGTCGCCGGCCTTCCGCAGGTGGTGAACAGCTCCGACACCGAGCGGCAGAGCAGCACCACCGCCATCGGCGGCCGGCTCGCGCCGTACGACATCGTGCACGTCCAGGAGGACTTCAACTACCACGCCTTCCTGTACGCCGCCGACTCCCACCCGAACCGCACCGCGACCAGCGGCGGGGCGGGCATCGGCAGCGGGCTCAACACCCTGTCCGGTCTCGCCTACGACGGCGACGACTTCGAGCGGGTCAAGTGGAACGACTGCCAGCTGGACTCCGGTGACTGCCTCACCCCCAAGGGCTTCACCTTCATGCGGACCCGGCTGGCCGAGGGCGTGTACGTCGATTTCTACAACCTCCACGCCAACGCGGGCACCAACCCCGGCGACGAGACCGCCCGGGCCGCCAACCTGGCTCAGCTCACCGGCTACATCAAGACCCACTCGGCGGGGAACGCCGTCGTGGTGATGGGCGACACCAACACCCGCTACACCCGCGCCGACGACACCATCGGCGCCTTCGCCGCCGACAACAAGCTGACCGACGCGTGGGTGCAGTTGGAGCGCGGCGGTGTGGCGCCGGCCCGTGGCGCCGACCCGCTGCTGTGCGACCAGAACGCGCCCACCGACACCTGCGAGATCGTCGACAAGGTGCTCTACCGCAGCAGCGCGCTGGTGTCGCTGACCGCGACCTCGTACGCCAACAAGCACGCCGACTTCCTGGACGCCGCGGGCAAGATGCTCTCCGACCACGACCCGGTCGCCGTGGGCTTCACCTGGAGCCGGAACCAGGCCTACCTGGCGAGCGAGCAGTTCGGCGGCCCGCACGGCGACTTCTACGACGACATCGACCGCGTCCCGGCCGGTGCCCGGGCCACCACGGTCAGCCTGCGGGCCGGCAGCCGGGTCGACCAGGTCGGACTGACCCTCGCCGACGGCACCTCCCTCACCCACGGCGGCACCGGCGGCACCGCCTCCTCGCTCACCCTGGGCAGTGACGAGTACGTCAACTCGGCGACGCTCTGCCAGGGTTCTTTCAACGGGCACACCCGCATCTTCTCCGCCTCCTTCGGCACCAACCTGGGCCGCACCCTGGCCGGCGGCACCACCACCGGCGACTGCGTGACCCGCACCGCGCCCGACGGCTGGCAGATCGCCGGGTTCCAGGGGCGTGCCGGTGACGAGGTCGACAAGCTCGGCTTCCTGTTCACCCACCGCTGATCCCGCACCCCGAACGTCCCCGGCCCGGGCCGCCATCCGGGCCGGGGACGCCCGAACTCCGCTCGCACACCGTTCCGCCCCCGGCGCACGCAGCAGGAAGACCAGCAATGAACGACCAGCCCGCCCTGCACCGCCGCCGTTTCCTGCGCAGTTCCGCAGCCGCCTCGGTCGGCCTGCTCACCGCGCCCACCGCCATGAGCCTGCTGACCGCCCCGCAGCAGGCCGCCGCCGCGCCCGCGGGCCCCGTCCGGGGCGCCGCCTTCGTGGACTCCTACGCCACCAACACGATGGCCGACCTCACCCCGGAGGGGAACGCCGCCGTGCGCATCCTCACCGGGATGAACCGGATCTGGCACACCGGCCAGTCCTGGAACGACGGTTCGCCGCTGATGGCCGACGTGCTGCGCGCCAACGTGCGCTACTGCGTGGAGGTCACCACCGAGCGCACGGCGGATCAGGCCAAGGAGGCGTTCATCTACGACCGCCAGCACCAGGGCTACTCGGTCATCGCAGGCCTCGGCCCGCTCGCCGACCTGTACCGCACGGGTGCCAAGGCCGTCACCTCGATCACCACGGCGCCCGACTCCACCCCGCCCGCGAAGATCGACGACGCCGTCCCGGCCGGCGCGCCCGCCGGATCCGCGATCGGCCCCGGGACCGTCGACTCGGAGCTGGGGCAGGTGGTCACCCTGGTCAACACGCTGCGCGGGCCGTACGCCTCCGGCAACCCCTCCAAGTACGCGTACCGCTACCCGCGCCCGTGGCGGATGAACGAGGACAGCGCGGTGGTCGACACCGGCGCCACGGACGCCCTCGGCTTCCCGGTCTACGCCTCCGACGTCGTGGTCGCCCCGCAGCTGCTGCGCCAGCGCAGCACCTCGCCGGCGGACGACGGCGGCTTCGTGAGCGGTCACACCAACGCCTTCCACCTGTCCGCGCTGGCCCTGGCCTACGCGGTGCCCGAGCGCTTCCAGGAGCTGATCACCCGGGCCTTCGAGCTCAGCCACACCCGGATCGCCGCGGGCATGCACTCCCCGCTCGACGTCATCGGCGGCCGGACGCTCGCCACCGCCCTCGCCGCCGCCGCCCTCGCGGATCCGCGCAACGCCGCCCTCAAGGCCGCCGCCCGGAGCCAGGCCGCCGCGTACTTCCGGGCGAAGACCGGCAGCACCGCCGACACCCTGTACGCCTACGCCCACCGGGCCGGCCTGGCCGAGGACCCGTACGCCGACCGCGAGGCCAACGCCGAGCTGGTCACCCCGAAGCTGACGTACGTCCTGCGACGCAGCGGCCGGAACGTCCCGATGACGGTGCCCAAGGGCGCCGAGGTGCTGCTGGAGACCCGCCTGCCGTACCTGGACGCCGCCCAGCGCCGCGAGGTGCTGCGCACCACCGCGCTGCCCCCGGGCTACGTCCTGCTGGACGGGCCGGAGCTGTGGGGCAGGCTCGACCTGTTCGCCGCGGCCGACGGTTACGGCTCCTTCGAGCGGGACGTGACGGTCGAACTGAACGCCGCCGACGGCGGGTTCTGCGCGGCAGACGCCTGGCGCAACGACATCGCCGGCCCGGGCGGCCTCACCAAGCGCGGCACCGGCACGCTGACCTTGACCGGCACCAACCGCTACACCGGTGCCACCGTGGTGGCGGGCGGGGTCCTGGTGGCCGGCTCCCGCGACGCCCTCGGCCGCGGCGACGTCCAGGTCCGCGGCGGCACGCTGCGGGTGGACGCCGAGCGGGGAGCCGTCCGGCTGCACGGCGACCTCCTCCAGTCGGCCGGGACGCACCTGGAGCTGGCGCTCCACCACTGCCACTCGCCGGCGCTGACGGTCGACGGTCGGATGACGATCAGTCAGAAAGTGGGGCTCGTCCTGGAGTTGGCTGACTCGGTCGGGCTGGCCGACGACCTGGTGCTACCGGTTTTGAGGGGGCGTACGCTGCAGGGCGGGTTCAGCAGCGTCACCGTCGACGTGGACGGCTACGAGGCGACGCCGCAGTACACCCACGACGGCCTCTCGGTGCGACTGACCCGCTGCTGAACGGACCGTCCGTTCCCGGCTCCTAGGAGAAAACGCCCATGACCGTGGCCGCGACCAACTGGGCCGGGAACGTCAGGTTCCGGGCCGAGCGCTTCCACGCGCCCCGCTCCGTCGACGAGTTGCGGCGGATCGTCGCGGCAGGCCGGTCGGTGCGGGTGCTCGGGAGCGGGCACTCGTTCAACCCGATCGCGGACACCACGGGTGACTTGGTGTCCGTGGCCGGCCTGCCCCGCACGGTCGAGCCGGACGGGCGGGCCGGCACGGTCAGGGTGAGCGCCGGGATGCGGTACGGCGAACTCGCCGCGGTGCTGGACCGGGCGGGGCTCGCGCTGCACAACCTCGGATCGCTGCCGCACATCTCGGTCGCGGGCGCCTGCGCCACCGCGACGCACGGCTCGGGGGTCGCCAACGGCAACCTCGCCACGGCCGTCCGGGCCGTCGAACTGGTCACGGCGGACGGTGACCTGGTGGCGATCGACCGGGGCGCCGCGGAGTTCCCCGGCACCGTCGTGTCCCTGGGCGGCCTCGGCGTGGTCACCGGGCTGACCCTGGACGTGGTGCCGGCGTTCGAGGTCCGGCAGTGGGTCTACGAGGGCCTGCCGACGGCCGCGCTGCGGGAGCGGTTCGACGAGATCATGGCGGCCGCGTACAGCGTCAGCCTCTTCACCGGCTGGCGGACGGACCGGATCGACCAGGTGTGGCTCAAGCAGCGGGGCGGCGGCTCCGACGCCCCCGGGACGTGGTTCGGCGCGGTGCTCGCCGACGGCCCGCGCCACCCCGTGCCGGGGTGTGCGCCCGAACCCTGCACCGGGCAGATGGGCGTGCCGGGGCGCTGGCACGACCGGCTCCCGCACTTCCGGCTCGACTTCACGCCCAGCAGCGGCGACGAGCTCCAGTCGGAGTACTTCGTGGCCCGCGCGGACGCCGTCGCCGCCTTCGACGCACTGGACGCCGGGCGGGAGCGGATCGCGCCCGCCCTGCAGATCAGCGAGATCCGTACGGTGGCGGCCGACGGGCTGTGGCTCAGCCCGGCCTTCCAACGCGACTGCGTGGCCTTCCACTTCACCTGGCACCCCGACGCGGCGGCCGTGGCGGAGGCCGTCGCCGCAGTCGAGGGGGCGCTGTCCGGCTTCGCCGCCCGGCCGCACTGGGGCAAGGTCTTCGCCATGGCGCCCGAGGCGGTCCGGGAGTCCTACCCGCGCTGGGAGGACTTCCGCAGGCTGCTGGGCGAGTTCGATCCGGCGGGCACGTTCCGCAACGAGTTCGTGGCCCGCCACTTCGGCGCCGGGTAGCAACTGCCGGGCATCCCGACTCCTTCTTCCGTTAGCGCTAACATGATCCTTGACTATTCAACTACACCAAGTTTGACTGGGGCACATCACGTCGGCGCACATCGCCTCCAAGCGGAACAGCGCCGACGAGATCCCAGGACAGGAAACCCCAACTCCCATGCTGGAAGAGACCGATGCCGTCGTGACCACGCTCCACGCCACCATCACCCCGGGCGAGGCGGTCCGCGGCGGCAGTGAGCGGGTCTACCGCAGGCTCGTCGCCGCGCCGGGTGAGCCCCACCTCCTGCGGGACGATCTGACCGGCCACCGGCCGGAAGCGCCGGACTCCCTGCTGCGCTTCGTGCACGTCACCGACTACCAGCTGGCCGACCCCGCCTCGCCGGGCCGGATCGACTTCGTCCAGCGGTACGCCGACCGGCCGGAATGGGCCGGGATGGTGCCGGCATACCGTCCGCAGGAGATCGTCGCCACCCACGCGTTCGAGGCGATGGCCCGCACCGTGGCCGGGCTGGCGGCGGACCCGGCGGCGCCCGTCCGCTTCGTGCTCACCACCGGGGACAACGCCGACAGCGCCCAACTCAACGAACTGCGCGGTTTCCTGGCACTGATGAACGGCGGTGACACCGTCGACCCGACCTTCGGCGCCGCCGACAGCGGGGACAGCGCGGCGATCCCCTCGTACGCGGTGTCCGGCGACTACTACAACCCGGAGCCGCGGTCGCGGGACCGGTACAAGCGCCGGTACGGATTCCCCGACCGACCGAGCCTGTTGGCGGCGGCGGCCGTTCCGTTTCCCGCCCAGGGCTTCGGCGTCGACTGGCTGGCCTGCTTCGGCAACCACGACTGCCTGGCCCAGGGGCGGGCACCCCTCACCCCGGAGTTCCAGGGCCTGCTCACCGGTGGAGAGCGGCCGGTCGCCGCACCTGCGGCGCTGCCCGGGAAGCCGGGCGACGCGTACCTGGCGGACCCCACGGTGCTGGCGGGCGGGTCGACGCGGTGGATCCGACCGCGGGCGGACCGGCGCCCGATCAGCAAGGCGGAGTACATCCGGGCGCACCTGGACAGCCCGGGCACACCCCGGGGGCACGGGTTCAGCGAGGCCGACCTCGCCGAGGGCCGGGGGTACTACTGCTACGACGAGATCCCCGGTGTGCGGGTGATCGTCCTCGACTCCACCAACCCGGCCGGCCACGTCACCGGCAGCATCGGGCGGCGTCAGCGGGACTGGCTGGAGCAGCGCCTGGTCGAGGTGCACTCCGGTCACCGGGACGCGGCCGGGGCCGAGGTGCGCACGGGCCACCAGGACCGGGTGGTCATCCTGGCCTCGCACCACGGGCTGGAGCTGTTCGACAACACCGTCGAGCGGCCGGACGAGGCTGCCCGGCCCGACGCGGACCTGCCCCGGGTGCTGGGCGAGGAGGTCGAGGCCCTGCTGCACCGCTTCGGCAACGTGGTGCTCTGGCTGGCGGGGCACCAGCACCTCAACTCGGTCACCCCGAAGGGGCGTCCCGGCGGCGGCTTCTGGCACGTCATCACCTCGGGGCTGTGCGAGTGGCCGTCACAGGCGCGTCTGCTCGAACTCCTCGTGGGTACGGACACCCTGGTGATCCGCTCCACGATGATCGACCACGCCGCGCCGCTCCGGCCGGGCGCCGACCTCGGCCTCTGGGACCTGGCCGCCGTCCACCGGGAGCTGAGCGCCAACGAGCCGACCAGGGTCGGCGGTCCGGACTCCGCGGGCACCGTTCGGGACCGGAACGTCGATCTCCTCGTCCCGATCGGCCCCGCCCTCGCCGCCGCCCTGCGGGCCGGCGTCGACGGACGCTGATCAGCAGGTCTTCCTGTGGCGTGCCGCAGTCCTGCGGTAACGACTCGGTCCGTGATTGCTGATGTGGGTACAGTTCCTTGAAGGGAAGGGTTGGGGAATGCTGCTCGTTGACCAGCAACCGCCCCCGGCTCGGAGGTGCCCCTTCCGTGACCGGGCGGCCCCGGCCAGCGGGCAGGCTGAAGGCCACACAAGGAGGACGCATAGATTCCGATGAGCCGATGTACCAGTTCCGGCGCGACGTCACGCGGCAGAAAAGCCCCCCGAACCTTCTGGACGTGACAGGGGCGCACGGTCTGGCCCAAGCCGCCGGCATCGCGAGCTTCTGGATCCGCAAGGGCATCGCTGACCGCGTTGAGGTACTCAACCGGCAACGACTAGTCCTTGCGATCTCACGGTTCGACGTCCGCGTGCTCGATGAGCCGCACGGGCAGAACACCTATCAGGTCCGGACGCTGGACAAACAGCACGCCTTGATCTGCCTCGGCCACGCGGCCCAGCTGCGAGACGCGTTGGTCGTCGCCGACGAGCAGTTGCTGTCCCGAAGTGCGGCCGCTGTGGTGGAGATTCGCAGAAGCCGCTCCATCATCGCACTTCTGACCCGGGCGGACCTGGGCTGGGTGTGGCCCGGACGCGGCGTTCGCACGTGTACGGGGGACGCCAGCGCTGGACTGACAGCTCCTTCGTGACTGCCGTGACGTGACACTGGCCGCACGGGTTCTTCGAGTGTGACCAAGAAGTGGGCCCGTGCGGCCTTGACCCATCCTGCCTTCTGCGGCGTCTCGCGCACACATCTCGGCGATTTGATCGAAGAGTTGGCCGACCCGTGGCTCGCCCGTTGCGAATCGGAGCTCCGTGAGCGCCGTGGTGCCGAGCGGCAACGCGAGGCCGGTGCTGGGCCGAAGCACGACCTGGTCTTCACCGACCGCCTGCTGGTCACCCTGGTCCACCTGCGCACCTGGCTCCCGCACGCCGCGCTCGCCGAACTGTACGGCACCGCCCGCTCCACGATCTCCCGCGCCATCGGCGAGATCCGCCTGCTGCTCGCGGAGCGCGGCTTCGCCGTCCCCGACCGCCCCGGCATCCGACTGCGCACCCTGGCTGACGTGTTCGCCTACGCTGAGGCCGAGGGGATCCGGCTGCGGATCGACGGCGCCGAGACCCAGGTCCGCCGCCCGAAGGCCAACCGGCCCGGGCGGCGGGCCTTCGCCTCCGGCAAGAAGAAGAAGCAGAACACCATCAAGACCACCACCATCAGCGACGGCCAGGGCCGCCTGCTGTGGTCGGGTGCGGACCGCCCTGGCCGTATGCACGACCAGACCGCGATGCGCACCGAGGGCATCGCTGAGCAGTTCCGTTTCCGCCCGAACGTGACAGCCGAGGTCGACGAGGGCTACCGGGGCCTGGCCGACGAGTTCCCCGACCAGATCAGCGCCCCGCCCAAGAAGCCGAAGGACGACGCGCCGCTCGGCGAGCAGTACGCCTGGCGGGAGATGCGCCGACGGCAGTCCTCGGAGCGGATCTGCGTCGAGCACGCCAACGCCGAATTGCGGCAGTGGCGCCCACTCCAGCGCTACACCGGCCGACGCGAGGACTACGCCGAGACCCACCAGGCGATCGCCTCACCGGTCTCGGACCGCTCAGCCCGCCGGCCGACCAGCCGCAAGCCGAGCACTGAACTCGTGCTCGCTCGGCAGACCGCCTGCTGATCATTCACCAGCCGACCCGCCAGGCCGGCACGTCCGGACCCCAATCGCGGACCGAGTCGTAAGCCCGACGTGGGTCGCTTCGGCGCCCGGCCGTACCTGGCGGGCCGGCAGCGGCTGACGGCGAACCGGCACGTGCGGAGCAAGTGGAAGGCCGCCCCCCGGCCACGGTCTACCGGGGAGGAGCTGCTCCGCAGGACTTCCCGACCCTCTTCAATGACGTCCACGCCGCCTACCAGAACACCCTGCGCCGGTGGATCAGCCGTGACGGGGCCCACGGCGATGCCGCCCGGGACATCCTCGACGCCCGGTCGGCGACGGCTGACGAAGGTCGATCGGTCCGCGACGCAAGGGTGCCCCAGCCGACCGGTCGGCTGGGGCACCCCGGGGTGGATCGAGGGGGCGGGTCAGCGCTGGAGGGTCAGCAGGCCCGGCCGCCAGGGCAGTTGGTCGTAGGGGCCGCCCGCACCGGGGTTCTTGCCCTGGTAGAGGAACTGGAGGTTGCACGGGTCGATGGTCATGGTCTGGTCGGGGTTGTTGCGGACCAGGTCGCCGTGGCTGATGTCGTTGGTCCAGGTGGCGCCGCTGTTTGCCTTGCCGGCGAAGGGGTTGCCCTCGGTGGCGGCCTGCGGGGTCCAGGAGCCGTTGAGGCTGGTGGCGGTGAAGGAGCGGAAGTAGCGCTGCTCGTTCGCGCCGCGGGCCTCGACGATCATGAGGTACTGGTTCCGGTCCTTGACCTTGTAGACCTGCGGGGCCTCGAAGAGGTTCTTCACGTCGTCGGTCATGACGGTGGTGTAGGAGGAGCCGAAGTTGCCGGGGAAGTTCCCGATCGGCATGCTCGCCCGGTAGATGCTGCCGTTGTCACCGGCGAAGAACAGGTACATGTTCTGGCCGTCGCCGATCAGGGTCTGGTCGATCGGGCCGGTGCCGGAGCCCGGGACGCTGCCGGTGAACAGTGGCTGGGGTGCGGACCAGCCATTGGGGTTGGTCGGGTCGTTCGACGTGCGGTAGACGAAGGGCCACTGGCCCCACTGGTAGGCCAGAACCCAGATGTTCTTCGGTGCGAAGTAGAACAGCGTGGGCGCCACCGCGTTCTGGTTCATCCCGGTCTGGGGGGCCGAGGCCATGTCCGACCAGTTGGTGAAGGGGGCGAAGGCCATCGAGCCGTACGAGGAGCCGTTCACGTTCGAGGCGTAGACCAGGTGCTTGCCGTTGTAGACGACGTCGGTGAAGTCCTTCACCGAGGCCCACCCGTTCGCAGGCTGGGCCAACGCGCCGCTCGAGGACCAGCGGTAGCTCGACGGCAGGGCGCAGCTGCCGCCACCGTTGCCGCCGCCCGGCGGGGTCGGTGCGGAGGACAGGCCGGTCCACTTCTGGTTGGCGCCGCCGTTGCACGGCCAGATCTCCACCGCAGTGCCGTTGGCGGTGCCGCCGCCCGTGACGTCCAGGCACAGCCCGGACTCCGTGCCGACCACCGTGCCGTCGGAGTTGAGCTGCCACTGCTGGTTGGTGCCGCCGCTGCAGCTCCAGATCTGTACCCGGGTGCCGGCCGCGGTGGCGTGGCCCGGCACGTCCAGGCACTTGTCGCCGTAGACCGTCAGCTGGTTGCCGGACGTCGACGTCCACTGCTGGTTCGCGCCGTTGGAGCAGTCGTATATCTGGAGGGAGGCGCCGTCGCTCTGGGCGGCGTTCTGCACATCGAGGCACCGGCCGGAACCCGAGCCGCGCAGGGCGCCGCTGGTGGCGGCCTGGGCCGTGGTGGTGGCGCCGAGCATGGCCGCGAGGGCTGCCACGGTCGCGAGCAGGGCGGTGAGCACCGTGGGCAGCTGCCCACGGCTGGACGTTCGTTGACGCATGGGGAACTCCTTCAAGACCGGGTGGAGTCGTCGGATGGTGTTGTGAGCGCTCACACGAGGCGCCCGCCGGGGCGCCTCGTGCCCCGCGGCTCAGCTCAACCGAAGTTCCAGTGCTGGTTGGTGCCACCGTTGGAGTCCCAGACCTGGACGGGAGTGCCGTTGCCGGTCTGACCGCCGGGGATCTCCAGGGCCTTGCCGCTGGCGACGTTGGTCAGGGTGTAGGAGCCGTCGTCGTTCCGGGCGGCCCGCCCGTGCTGGTTGGCGGCGCCGCTGGCGTCCCAGACCTGCGTCCGTGTCCCGTTGCTCAGCTGGTTGTTCGGCTCGTCCAGGGCCCTGCCGCTGGCGACGTTGGTGAGCGTGTAGGAGCCGTCGTCGTTCTGATCGGCCCGCCAGCGCTGGTTGGCGGCGCCGCCGCCGTCCCAGACCTGGAGTTGGGTGCCGTTGCCGTTCTGCCCCGAGGGCTCGTCGAGGACCCGGCCGGCCGCCGCGTCGGTGAGGGTGTAGACGGCGCCGGAGGTGATGCCCCCACTCGGCGTGCCGCCGCCCCCGCCGCCCCCGCCGGAGGAGGCGCCCACCGTGATGTTGGAGCTGCCACTGCTCTGGTAGCCCTCGGTGGCCAGGACCTCGTAGTTCATGGTGCCGAGGTTCATGCCGGACCTGGACCACGCGTCGAAGTGGTTCCCGACGGTGATGGTTCCACCGGTGCGCCCGCCCCGACGGACGCTCCAGTACTGGTTGAAGGTCCTGATGCCCTCGATCGAGGGTGCGTTGTACCGCGTCGTCTCGTAGATGTCGTAGGTGCCGCCGTCACTGGTGACGGTGCCCTTGTACGAACCGGTGGGCCGGTAGGAGCCGTAGTTGTCGACGATGTAGTACTCGACGAGCGGGTTGGTGCTCCAGCCGTAGAGCGACAGGTAGGCGTTGCCGTTGGTGCTCCAGGTGCCCGAGTAGCTCACCGGGTTGCGCGAGCCGGTGCTCCAGCCCTTGCCGGCGACGAAGTTGCCGGCGTTGGACCAGGAGGTGCCGTAGTTGCCGCCGCCGTTCAGCGACATCGATACCGCGCCGCTGCCCTCGGTCCAGAACGAGTAGAAGTAGCCGCCGTCGGTGCCGGTCTGATTCGTGGTCACGGTCGCGGCGTCGGCGGTGCCGGGCAAGATCAGGACGACCGCGAGGGCCGGTGCGAGGACGTGCGCCTTGCCGACGAGCCGCCGGAGGCGGCCGGCCTTGCGGCTCTTGGGGTGGGAGGAGTTCACGGGGGTGGTCCATCCTGCCGATGGGTGGGGGTGGGGGTGCGCCCCTGCGCAACCGAGGGCCGCGAGCGGACGGGTGGGCCGAACGAAGGCTCATGGCGGCGCAGGGGTGCGATACTCCGCCAACATCGCTCTGCCCGGAGTGAGTTGACGTCATGTGGCCCGGATTCGGATCCGGGCCACGGCCGTTCGCACGTGTCGACGGCGACAGTGTTGGTCTGGACTCGACAAGGTGTCAACTGTTGCGGCAGAAACAGCGAAAGTGTCGGCTGTGGCCCGGTCTTGTCTCTTCCCGCAAAAGCACCAGGTCAGCTGCCCGACGGCCGATCCGGCCGGCGGGGTTGCGCCGATCTGCCGCAAGGGAAGGCTGTAAATTTCACGAGCGGATCTTCCGAAAGTTTCGCGAACGCGGCGGCGCCGCGGAGGCCCGCTGCGGTGTGGGCGGAGGCGGGGCGAGTCGCTCGCAGGACGACTTCCCGAGCCGAGAGTGCCGCACCGTCGGCCGACGACCGGTGAGGTCGGCAGCACTCGACCCGTGATCATCCCGTCGAACCGCCGGGACTCGTCGAGGACCGCCGTGACCGTCGGGGTACGTGGACCGGCAACGGGCCGACGAGCACGGCTCCCCGGGCGCTACCGGCCCCGGGCCGGCCGGGTGGCCCGGATGAGCCAGAGCGTCGCGGCCAGGCAGAGCGCGGAGACCGCCCCGAGCACCAGGGGCACCGAGCGGACTCCCACCGATTCGATGGCCCTGCCGAGGGTCGGCCCGGCGACGACCCCGCCCAGCATCGAGGCCGCGATCACCAGGGCCCCGGCCCGGCGGGCCCGCGGCGCGGCGCGGTGGAGCCAGGGCAGCCCGGTGGGGAAGATCGGTGCGATGAACAGGCCGACCCCCGCGTAGGCGTACGGGGCGATGCCCGGTACGGCAGCGAGCAGCAGGCAGGCCGTCATCCCCGTGCAGGACACCGTGATGATCGACTCGACGGAGAACCGGAGCGTGATCGGGGCCACCAGGAAGCGCCCGACCGTCATCATCAGCCAGTACACGGAGGTGGCGGTTGCGGCGAGCCCGGCGCCGTAGCCGACGGTCTCCAGGTGGGTGGGCTCCCAGCCGCCGACCCCCGCCTCGATTCCGACGTGCAGGACGTACAGGGCGACGAAGACGGCCAGCACCGAGCCCAGGCTCCGGCCGAGGGCGCTCCCGGTGGCCTCGGCCGGGCCGCTGCCGCCGGGGGCCCGCCCGCCGGCCCCGTCCCGCACGCCGGCCCCGTCCCGCACGCCGCGCAGGCACAGCAGCAGCGGCAGGTCGGCCGCCGCGAAGACCAGGAAGAGCGCGGGGTAGTGCTCGGCGCCGACCGCGCCCACGAGGGCGGGGCCGAGGATGGCGCCGATGCCGAAGTGGGCGTTGAGGACGTTCAGCATCGCCGTCGAGCGGCGGCCGAAGCCGATGGCGAAGAGCTGGTTGAGGCCGTAGTCGATGCCGCCGAAGCCGAGGCCGGCGAGCAGTGCCATCGCCAGGGCGGCCGACCAGTCGGGGGAGAGGGCGAAACCCGCCGCGCCGACCGCCATCAGCAGGTAGGAGACGCCGAGCAACCGGCGGTTGCCGATGCACCCGAACAGCCGGTCGAAGAGCAGGACACCGGCCACCCCGCCGACGAAGTGGGCGCTGAGGCCCAGTCCGGCGGCCGCGGGGGAGAGCTGGAAGTCGTCCCGGAACGCGGGGATCGCCGGCCCGTACAGCGCCTGGAGCGCTCCGATGAGCACGAAGCCGACACAGGACGCGACCGTCGCCGCCGGGCTGAACATCCGGACGTCGGGGGCGGCGGAGGCCGCAGCGACGCGCCGGGCGGTCGGTTGGTCGGTCACGGGCTCTCCAGCGGGCGGGCCGAGGTCGATTGACGGCGGATCAGGACATGCCTTCAGCGGGCCCGTTAACGCTCTCACCGTCGTCGCCGGTGATGCAAGGGGATGGCGAAGGGGCTTGCGAACGGCCCGAGCGGGGCGGGACGGGGGTGGCGCGG
The DNA here is from genome assembly GCF_055608425.1 of Kitasatospora sp. NPDC036934. Lineage (NCBI taxonomy): Bacteria > Bacillati > Actinomycetota > Actinomycetes > Kitasatosporales > Streptomycetaceae > Kitasatospora > Kitasatospora sp. NPDC036934. Next base: position 32,185 of record NZ_JBVJQR010000020.1, read on the forward strand.
TCAGCCCGAGGCCCGGACGACCAGCCGGGTGGGGAGCACCACCGATTCGCCGTGCGCCGGGTTGCGCAGCAGCAACTCCAGGGCACGGGAGCCGAGCTCCTCCACCGGTTGGCGGACCGTGGTCAGCCCCGGGCGGCACCGCGCCGCGACGGGGGCGTCGTCGAAGCCGATCAGAGCCACGTCCTCGGGCACCCGCAGGCCGCGCCGCCGCAGAGCCCGGAGGGCTCCTGCGGCCATCTGGTCGGAGGCGGCGAACACCGCGTCCAGCTCGGGGCGCTGGTCCAGCAGCCACTGCATCGCGTGCTCACCTGAGGCGCTGCTGAAGTCGCCGTACGCCACGGCGGGGCGGCAGGCGAGCACCGCGGCCATCGCCTGGTGGTAGCCGGCCAGGCGGTCCGCGCCGGCGGCGGTGTCCGGGGGCCCGGCGATGGTGGCCACCGAGCGGCGGCCGGACGCGCACAGCCGCCGCACCGCCTCCCTGGCGCCGGTCAGGTTGTCCGCGTCCACGAACGCCACCGTGCCCGGCTCCGGTGGCCGGCCCAGCGACACCACGGGGACCCTGGCCGCGTCCAGCAGCCGGATGAGCGCGGTGTCACCCCAGGGGCCGACCAGCAGCACGCCGTCGACGTGGCCGCCGCACAGGTAGCGCACCAGGGGCGGCCGCCGGGAGCGCCGGGGCACCGTGAAGACGGCCAACTCCCTTTCCACGCCCGGCAGAGAGCGCCGCAGCCCGGCCAGCAGCCGTACCGGGAAGGCGTCCGCGTGGTACTGCAGCGGATCGGCGAACACCACGACGGCCACCACGCCGGTCCCGCGGGTGCTGGGCGCCCGGCGGCGGACGTACGACAGCTCGCGCGCCGCCCGTTCCACCCGGGCCGCCACCTCGGTGGAGACCCGGGCGGAACGATTCAGCACTCGCGAGGCGGAGGCGATGGAGACACCGGCCCGACGGGCGACCTCGGCCAAGGTCGGAGCAGGGTCGGTGCCGGGGAAGGGCTGGGACATGGGGGCCGTCCTGGATCGATGCTCGATACGGGAACTGCACCCCGAACTCAGAATGCGCCGCGAACTCCTCGCGCGCCGCTCCACCCACCGCTGTCAGCTTCGTCGGTCGCGGGACCGGCGTCAAGGGATCCGACGCGTTCACAGACCCAGGTCAGGCAGCGTGCCCCGGCGGATCACCTCCGCGTACCAGCGGGCGCTGTCCTTGGCGATCCGCTCCTGGGTGTCGTAGTCCACGTAGTACAGGCCGAACCGCTTGCCGTAGCCGTACGCCCACTCGAAGTTGTCCATCAGCGACCAGAGGAAGTAGCCCCGCACGTCCACCCCGGCGGCGATCGCCCGCCGGACGGCGTCGAGGTGTCCGCGGAGGTAGTCGATGCGCTGCGGGTCGTGCACCGCACCCTCCGGTGTCACCCGGTCGTCGAAGGCGGCACCGTTCTCGGTGACCATCAGCGGCAGCCCGGGGTGTTCGCGGTGGAGACGCAGCAGCAGGTCGGTCAGGCCGGTCGGGTCGATCGGCCAGCCCATGGCGGTGCGCTCGCCGGGCGCGCGGTGGAAGAGCACGTCCGCGCAGCCGGGGAAGGGGGACTGGGCGCCGTCGCCGTGGCCCGCCTCGCTCGCGGCCGCGGCGCCCGGGGCCGATCCGTCCGGCAGGGCCGAAGTCACCGTGGGGTTGTAGTAGTTGACACCCAGCAGGTCGATCGGCCGGGCGATGGTGTCGAGGTCGCCGTCGTGGATCAGCGCCGACCAGTCGACCAGGTGCGCCGTGTCGACGAGCAGGTCGACGGGGTAGGCGCCGTTCAGCATCGGCCCGGTGAAGACCCGGTTGCCCACCGCGTCGATCCGGCGGGCGGCCTCGCGGTCGGCGGCGGACTCGGTGAGCGGCCGCACCGCGTGGAGGTTGAGCGACACGGCGATCCGAGCGTCCCGGGGCAGCGTCGCGCGCAGCGCCTCGACCGCGCGGCCGTGGCCGAGGTTGAGGTGGTGGGCCGCGCGCAGGGCGGCCGTCCAGTCGGCCCGGCCCGGGGCGTGCACCCCGGAGCCGTAGCCGAGGAAGGCCGAGCACCAGGGTTCGTTGAGGGTGGTCCAGATGCCCACCCGGTCGCCGAGCGCGTCGGCCACCAGTGCGGCGTAGTCCGCGAACCGCTCCGCGGTGTTGCGGTTCGGCCAGCCCCCGACGTCCTCCAAGTCCTGGGGGAGGTCCCAGTGGTAGAGCGTGACCGCGGGCTCGATGCCGTGCTCCAGCAGCTCGTCCACCAGCCGCCGGTAGAAGTCCAGGCCCCGTTCGACGGCCGGCCCGCGTCCGGTCGGCTGCACCCGGGGCCAGGACACCGAGAACCGGTAGGCGCCCAGGCCCAGTTCGCTCATCAGCCGGACGTCCTGGTGGTAGCGGTGGTAGTGCTCGGTGGCGCGGTCGCCGGTGTCGCCGTCCGCCGTCCGCCCCGGGGTGCGGCTGAAGGTGTCCCAGATCGAAGGGGTGCGGCCGTCCACGTCGACGGCCCCCTCGATCTGGTAGGCGGCCGTCGCGGCTCCCCAGAGGAAGCCGGCGGGGAAGGCCGGGGCGGCGGTGGCGGCGGTGGCGGCCGGGGTGGGCTCGGTCCGTGGGGGAGTCATGGCTGGATGTCTCCTGTTCCGATGAGGAATATTGACGGTCCGTCAGGTCCCGTCGGTTTCTGATCAATCTGATGAAACGTCAGTTCTTGACGGCGCCAGCGGTGATCCCGCCGACGACCTGCCTGCCCAGCAGGGCGAACACCAGCAGCAGCGGTGCCGTCCCGAGCAGCGAGCCGGTGAGGATGACGGCCTGGTCGGAGTCGTACGAGCCGCCACCGAGGCCGGCCAGTGCCACCTGGACGGTGGGATTGCTCTGGCTCAGCGCGATCATCGGCCAGAAGAAGTCGTTCCAGGACTGCACGAAGACCAGCATGCCGAGCACGGCCATGCCGGGCCGGGCGATCGGCAGCACCACGCTCCACAGGATTCGCAGGCTGCTGGCGCCGTCCATCCGGGCCGCCTCGACCAGGTCGATCGGCAGTGCCTCGGCCAGGAACTGCCGCATGAAGAACACCCCGAACGCGGCGACCAGATTGGGCAGGATCACCGACTGGAGCTGGTCGGTCCAGTGCAGCTTCGCCATGATCTGGTACAGCGGGATGACGCTCAGTTGGGCGGGCACGGTCATGGTCGCCACCACCAGGCTCAGCAGGGCGTTGCGACCCCGGAACGGCAGTTTGGCGAAGGCGAAGCCGGCCAGGGTCGCGAACAGCACCGTGCTGGCGGTCACGCAGCCGGCCACCACCGTCGAGTTGAGCAGCGCCCGGCCCATGTGGACCTGGTTCCAGGCGATGTCGAGGTTGTGCCACAGGTTGTCGCCGGGCAACAGTGGCGGCGGGGTCCGGGCGATCCGGCCGCCGGAGGTCGAGGCGCCGACCACGGTCCAGTACAGCGGGAACAGGGACAGCACGGCGACGACGATCAGCACCGCATAGGTGAACGGTCCGGCCCCGGTGAGGCCCCGCGCTCCCGAGCGTCGTCCGGGCTTGACGGTCATCGGTGATCAACTCCCGTTCCGGGTACGGCGGATGCGAACCAGAAGGAGGTTGAGCGCGCCCACGGCCAGCAGGATCAGCAGCATCGTCCAGGCCACGGCGGCGGCCCGGCCGAGGTGGAAGGCGTACCAGCCCTGGTCGTACAGGTACAGCCCGAGGGTCTGGTACTGGTGGGCCGAGCCGCCGCTGTGGCCGGTCGCGCCGCCGCCGAACAGCAGTGGTTCGCCGAAGAGTTGGGTGGCCCCGATGCTGGAGACCACGACGGTGAACAGGATGGTGGGCCGGATGGACGGCACCGTGACGTGCCGGAACTGCTGCCACCGGTTGGCGCCGTCGAGCGCCGCCGCCTCGTAGAGGTCGTGCGGGACGGCCTGCATGGCGGCGAGGTAGATCAGGGCGTTGTAGCCGGTCCAGCGCCAGGTGACGATCGTGGAGACGGCGATCTGGGAGCTCCAGGTGCCGCCCTCCCAGTCGACGGGGCCCAGGCCCAGGTGGCCCAGCAGCCAGTTGATCATCCCGTAGTCCCGCCCGAACAGCAGCGTGAACACCAGGGTCGCCGCCGCGATCGAGGTCGCGTAGGGCGCGAGCATCGCGATCCGGAAGAAACCCCGTCCGCGCAGGCGGTAGTTGAGCAGGTGCGCCAGGCCGAGGGCCATCAGAAGCTGGGGCACGGTGGACAGCACGCCGATGGTGACGGTGTTGCGCAGGGCGTTGCGGAACAGGTCGTCGTGGAACAGCCGGGTGTAGTTGTCGAAGCCGCGCCACTGCATCTGGTCGGAGGTCTGGAGGTCCACGCTGTGCAGCGACACCCAGCCGGTGTAGATCAGCGGGAACAGCCCGAACGCCACGAAGCAGACGAAGAACGGCGCGACGTACAGGTACGGCGAGGCCTTGAGGTCCCAGCGGTAGAGACGGGTGCGCCAGGGGCGAGGCGGCGGGGGAGCGGTGCGGCGCGGGCCGGGGGCGGTGCCCGGGACGGCCTCGTCGAGCATGATGGCGGTGTCCTCTCCGGAGAACGGGCCCGTCCCGGCCGGCTGGCTGGGACGGGCGGACGTAGGGCGGGGCCTGGACGGGCCCCGGTCGGTCGCTAGTCGCTGACCTTGTCGTCGATCTCCTTGACCGCGTTGCTCCACGCCTTGGCAGGGTCGCTCTGGTGCTGCTCGATGCTGAGCAGGGCGCCGTTGGTGAGGGTGTCCTTGACCAGGCCGTCCCACTCGCCGATCACGGTCGGCTTGATGGACTGCGCGGTGGCGGCGTAGAGCTGGCCGGTGGGGGTGTCGCCGAAGAAGTCGAGCTTGGCGTTCTGCACCTCCGGCTGGGCCAGTGCCTTGACGTTGGAGGGCAGGTTGCCGACCTTGGTGAAGACCTTGGCCTGCTGCTCGGGTGCGGTGAGCCAGGCGGCGAGCGCCACGGCCTCCTTCTGGTGCTTGCCGGCCTTCGGCACGGAGAGGAAGGAGCCGCCCCAGTTGCCGGCGGCCGGGGCGGTGGCGATGTCCCACTTGCCCTTGTTGGCGGGCCCGGACTTGTCGGAGACGATGGCCGTCATCCAGGACGGGCAGGCCACCGTGGCGAACTTGGAGTTGGCGAAGGCCTGGTACCAGGGGGTGTCGAACTGCTTGAGGCCGGCGCTGATCCCGGCCTCGATCGCGCCGGTCGACAGGGTCCAGGCGGTCTTGACGGTGGGGTTGTCCTTGTAGTTCAGCTTCCCGCTGCTGTCGACGTACTGCGTCGTGCTGGAGGACACCACGGCGTTGAACAGGCCGCCGGCGGAGTCGGTGAAGAAGGTGCCGGCGGGCGCCTTGGCCTGGTACTGCTTGCCGGTCTCGACGAACTTGGCCCAGTCACCCTGCCACAGCTTGGCCACCTGCTCGCGGTCGGTGGGCAGCCCGGCCTGCTGGAAGAGGTCCTTGCGGTAGCAGATCGCCATCGGGCCGATGTCGCTGCCCAGCCCGATGGTGCGGCCGTCCGAGGTGGTGGCCTGCTGCGACTTCCACGGCAGGAAGGCGCCCTTGTCGACCCCGTCGGCCTTGCCGAGGTCGACGAACTTGGCCGACTGCTTCTTGACGACCTGGGCGATCCGGCCGACCTCGATCGCCTGGATGTCGTCCAGGCCGCTGCCGGAGGCGAGGTGGGTCTGCAGGGAGGGGTAGTAGTCGGTCTCCTGCTGGACGGTGTGCTCCACGATCGTGATGTCGGGGTGCTCTTTCATGTACGCGTCGAAGAGGCCGGCCTCCTTGTAGCCGAAGGTGCCGTAGTCGCCGACGGTCAGGGTGATCTTGCCGCCTGGGGCCGCGCCGGTGGCGGATCCGGAGCTGTCGCAGCCGGCGACCAGCAGGGCGCACAGGGCTGCGGTCGCGGCGATAGGCAGCGGCCCGCGTGTCCTGCGGGTGCCGCGGGCGATGGGTGCGGTGCGGGCGTTGCGTCCGGGGAGGGTGGCGGTGGCTCTGCCGCCGTGGGTGGTGCCGGGGTTCCGCATGGCCGAATCTCCTTGTCCAGGCTGGTCCATGGCTGCGGCGCGCGACTGGCGGCCGAAGGTGCTCGGAAACTGGGTGGAGCATGAGTGGGAGCGCTCCCACTACGATGTGGGAAGATTGCTTCGCCGCGCAAGGCGTGTCAAGGGCGTGCAACGGCTCCGTTACCGGACCGTGTCGTCCGGCCACACTGGCCGCGGTTGCCGTATCCGCCGCCGTCCACCGTCCGTCCGGGAGATCGATCATGAACCGAGCCGCGCAGCAGCAGCCCGCTGCCCGCCCCACCCTGGAGGCGGTGGCAGCGCGGGCCGGGGTGGGCCGGGGCACGGTGTCCCGAGTCGTCAACGGCTCGCCGAAGGTGAGCGCCAAGGCCCGTGCGGCGGTCGAGCAGGCCATCGAGGAGCTCGGCTACGTCCCCAATCAGGCGGCCCGCTCCCTGGTCACCTCCCGGACCGACGCGATCGCGCTGGTCATCCCGGAGAACGTCGCCAAACTGAGCTCGGAACCCTACTTCTCCGACATCATCACCGGTGTCTCGGCCGAACTCGCCCATTCCGACCTGCAGTTGCTGCTGGTGCTGGTGCGGGACGAACGCGAGCGGGAGCGGCTGACCCGCTACCTCACCGCCCGCCGGGTGGACGGCGTGCTGCTGGTCTCGGTGCACCAGGACGATCCGCTCCCCGAGCTGCTGGAACGGCTCGAACTGCCCGCCGTGCTCGGCGGCCGCCGCTCGGCGCAGGAGTCGCTGAGCTACGTGCACGCCGACAACGCGGGCGGCGCGCGCGTGGCCGTCCGGCACCTGTTGGCGAGGGGCCGGACGGCCGTCGCGACCATCACCGGGCCGCTCGACATGGAGGGCGCCGCGGCGCGCCTGGCCGGGTACCGCCAGGCGCTCGCCGAGGCCGGGATGCCGGCCGACGAAGGGCTCGTCGCCCACGGGGACTTCACCGAGCGCGGCGGGCGTGAGGGCATGCGGGAACTGCTCGCCCGCCGGCCCGGCCTGGATGCGGTGTTCTGCGCCTCGGACCTGACGGCGGCGGGCGCGCTGCAGGCGCTGCGGGAGGTGGGCCGACGGGTGCCGCAGGACGTCGCGGTGATCGGCTTCGACGACTCCGTGGTGGCCCGGTACACCGAGCCGCCGCTCACCAGCGTGCGCCAACCGACCGAGGAGATGGGGAAGTTGATGGTCCAGTTGCTGCTTGAGGAGATCGCCCAGCCGGGCCGGTTCCGGCGGCAGACGGTGCTGCCGACGGAACTGGTGGTGCGGGAGTCGGCCTGAACCCCGCCCGAACCCCGTCAGAAGCCCGGCCGGACCCCGCTCGGACCCCGGCCTGACCAGGGTCCGAGCGGGGTCCGAGCGGGGTCCGGCCGGGCTCTTCGAGCACGGCCCTACCCGCCGGCCCTACCCGCCGGCCAGGTGGGCGCGGTAGCCCGCGCCGAAGGCCGTCGGGGTGCCGTCGTAGGAGCTGATCAGCGCGGGGCCGCTGCCGCAGTCCCAGGTGTTCCAGGCCCAGGCGAGGTAGGAGACGCCGTGCTGGTCCAGCCAGGGCAGCAGGGTATCCAGGTAGCCGTGCGCGCAGTCGCTCTCGCCCAGTTCCCCGGTCACCACGGGGACGCGGGTCGCGAGCGGGCCGAGCTGGGCGTCCCAGCAGGAACTGGTGCTGCAGGCGTTGAAGTTGTACGAGTGCCACGAGGCGGCCAGGTTGTGCAGCGGATCGGCCGGCTGGTACGCGGCCCACTGGGTGAGGTCGTTGGCGTACTCCAGGCCGCCCAGCAGCAGGACGTTGTCCGCGCCGGTCGAACGCACCGCGTCGACCATCGCCTGCATGCCGGCGACCCGGAAGCCGATACCGGGGCAGCTCCCGCCGTCCCGCCAGCAGGCCCAGCCGCTGGCCTCGCTCCCGGTGGCGCGGGAGGGGTAGGGCTCGTTGAACAGGTCGAAGACGGTGGCGTCGTCGCCCTTGAAGGCCTGCGCCACCGAGGTCCAGAACGGGAGCGCCCCGGCGGCGTCCGGCATGGGCTTCTGGCAGGTGGCGTTGGCGTCGGAGCAGCCGGCGGACGGTCCGGTGTACGCCCCGTCGGTCCAGTGCAGGTCCAGGACGGCCACCAGGCCGTTGCGGTGCAGCAGGTCGACGTAGCCGCGCACCGCGCTGACGTAGGCCGCACCGGCGTAGGCGGGGTCGACGTTGGAGTGGCCCAGCCAGCAGTCCTCGTTGAGCGGAACGCGGACGGCGTTGATCCGCCAGGACTTCATCGCGGTGACGGAGGCCTGGTCGACCGGGCCGTCGAAGAGGCCGTGGCCCTGGACGCACATGAACTCGGCCCCGGAGCGGTTCACCCCGTGCAGGGTGATCGGGGTGCCGTCGGCCTTCGCCAGCGTGCTGCCCGAGACGTGCACGGCGGGGGCGGGCCCGCTCGGCGGCGGAGTGGTCGGCGGCGTCGGGCTCGGGCTCGGGGACGAGCTCGGCGATGAGCTCGGTGACGGGCTCGACTGCGGCCTGCAGGGGGTGCCGTTGACGGTGAAGGCGGTGGGGGCGGTGTTGGCGCCGCTGTAGGAGAAGTTGGCGCTGGTGGTGTAGGTGGCGCCGGGGTTGATGGTGGCGGCGTAGTCGGGGCTGGTGACGGTGACGGCGTGTCCGGTCTGGGTCCAGGTGCCGTTCCAGCCGTTCTGGAGGGTCTGGTTGCCGGAGTAGGTGTAGCCGAGGGTCCAGCCGTTGATGGGGGAGGTGCCGGTGTCGGTGATGGTGAGGTTGGCGGTGAAGCCGCTGCCCCAGTCGTTGCCGACGGCGTAGCTCACGCCGCAGGACGGACCGGTGGCCGCCGTGGGGGCGGCCGAGGCGGTGAGCGGCAGGACCGCCAGGGCGGCGCACCCGGCGGTGGCGGCCGCGAGAGCCGCCATGCGGGGGCGGAGGGAGCGGGGGCGGGGTGAGAGCGGGCGGGGAGGTGCGGTGCGGGGCATGCCGAGCTCCTCGGGGGGTGGGGGCCGGGGCCGCCGGCGCGGCCCCGGCCGGGTGAGGTCAGCTCGCGGTGCAGGTCAGCGACGGGGCGGTGTTGCCGCCCGAGTAGGTCGCCTGGAAGCCGAAGCTGGTGGTGGAGCTCGGTGCCAGGGCGCCGTTGTAGCCCTGGCTGGCGGCCGTCACGGCGGCGCCGCTCTGGGCGGTGGTGGCGTTCCAGCTGTTGGTGATCTGCTGGTTGCCGCCCCAGCTCCAGGTGACGGTCCAGGACTTGGTGGCCGTGGTGCCGGTGTTGGCGACGGTCACGTTGGCGGTGAAGCCGCTGCCCCAGTCATTGGCGACCGCGTAGGTGGCGGAGCAGCCGCTGCTGCCCCCGCCGCCCGGCGTCGCGGCCGTGGTGGCGGTCACCGCGGCGGAGGCGGGGGAGGCGTTCCCGGCCGCGTCCTGCGCGGTGACGGTGTACTGGTAGGCGGTGGCGGGGGAGAGCCCGGAGTCGGTGTAGCTCGTGCCGGTCACGGTCGCGACCTTGGTCCCGTTCCGGTACACCGAGTAACCGGTCACGCCGGCCGGGTCGGTGGAGGCGGTCCAGCTGAGTGCGACGCTGGTGCTGGTGGTGCCGGTGACGGTCAGTGCGCCCGGCGCGGTCGGGCCGGTGGGGGTGCCGCCGGAGCCGTCGAACGCGGGATAGGCGTTCTGGACCAGCTGCCGGAACTGGGCCGGGTACCACTGGCCCGCCGGAATGTTGGCGTCGGGCATGGAGTCGGTGGGGTAGGTGTTGCCGTTCCCGTCGGTCTGCGTGCCGTTCGGGTCGCAGTGCGGGTCGCCGTGGGGGTGGGTGGCGGACGGGTAGTCGCCGTCCGACTCACCCGGCGGCTTGACCCACAGGAACGCGATGATCGGGCTGCCCGCGCCGTACGGCAGGGCCTGCGGGCGGGCCCCGATGCCGGCGCCGACGATGTTGCACCAGTCGCCGCGGAAGGGCTTCTTGTCGACCTTGTTGGCCGCGACGTACGCGTCCACCGTGGTGGGGCTGGAGTCGAGCGCGGTGGGCCGGGCCGGGCCGCCCCAGCCGTTGCGCGAGGTGTCGACCAGCATGCCGATGGTGCTCGGGAACCCGTTGGCCACCAGGGTGGAGTGCATCGCAGTGGCGAAGTGGTACTCGTCGAACACCGGGTTGTACTGGTAGAAGTTCGCCGATTTGAGCGGCTGCCCGCCGACCGTGAGGTCCGGGTTGCTGAGGAAGGGCTCGTTGAGCGGCGTGGTGTTGGCGGTGTCGCTGACGAAGCCGTCGATGCTGGCGAACCCGGCGGTGGTGGCCTGGGCGACCTTGGCGTACTCCTTGCCCGCCGGGACCATGTTGGTGGACCAGCCGAGCCAGCCCGCGTGGCCGATGTCCAGGTAGTCGTACACGTTGGGGATCGCGTGCAGCTTGTTGAGCGTGTACTCGATGCCCGTCTCGTAGTACGGGGTGGCGGTGGCGCAGGCCGGCTTGGACTGGTTGGTCACCGCGTTGGGCAGCGAGTCCGGCTCGATGATGGCCGCGACCCGGAGCCCGGCGTACTTCGGGTTGGCCAGGACGGCCGCGATCGGGTCGATGTACTGCGTCTTGTACGTGGCCAACCCGGCATCGGTGGCCGGGAGTTCGCCGTTGGAGGCGATGGCGGCGCAGTCCCGACCGGGCAGGTCGTAGATGACGACCTGGAAGACGACCGGCGTGCCCCCCTGCTGCTGCTGGGCGAGCGCGTGGTCCAGGTGGGCCTGGAGGCCGAGGCGGCCGCCGTCCCCGGCGATCGCGCCGATGTGGTCCATCCAGACGGCGGTGGGGTTGGCGGCGACCTGGGTTTCGAGCGGGCCCAGGGCGCTGCCGTCGGCGGTGGCCTGGGCCTTGACCTCGGCGGTGTAGTCGGGGTTGAGGTAGCCGGTCGCACCGGCGAACGGGTTGGTGACGTGCTCGGCGGCCGCAGGGACGGGGGCGGCCTGGGCGGGGGCGGCGGCTCCGATGCTCGGCAACAGGCCGGTGGCGCCGAGCAGCGTGGCGGCTGCTGCCGTGCGCAGGCGACGCAGGACGGTATGGGACACGTCCGGGTCCTTTCGGATGGGTGGGTTCCTGACGGGGATCGCTGAGATCGGGTGGGAACGCGCCCAGTCGGGGCGCGGCGATCCCGTTCACATGAAGCCAGGGCATGAGAAACGCCGTCAATAGATGCGGGAGCGCTCCCACGGGCCCGCTGTAAGTTACAGCGCGCCGGGCCGGGCGGCCCGCTGCCCCGGGCCGGGACTCCGCGCTGGTCGCCGCCGGTGCGCCGCCCCGGCGGGCCCGCCGGCCGGTGCCGCCGGGCCCCGGGGCCGCTTCCCAAGCCGGGTACGCCACCCCACCATGACGCCACACCTCCGTCCACCGTGCACCCATCCGCGCGGCGGAACCCCACCCCTCTGGAGGACGTGCGATGCGAGGCAGAACCCTTCGGGCCGGGGGCAACCGGCTCACCATCACCGCGACGGCGACCGCGCTCGCGCTGGTCGGCGCGGCGGGCGGCACCCTCGCGGTACCCACCGCCACGGCGGCCACCGGTCCGTCCTGCGGCGTGAGCTACGCCGTCGGCAACGACTGGGGCAGCGGCTTCACCGCCAACCTCACCATCACCGACACCGGCACCGCCCCCATCAACGGCTGGACCCTCGGCTACACCTACTCCGGCAACCAGACCCTCCAGAACGGCTGGAACGGCACCTGGACCCAGACCGGACACGCCGTCACCGTCACCAGCCCCGACTACGCCGCCACCATCAACCCCGGCGCCACCTACACCACCAGCGCCAACTTCTCCTACAGCGGCGCCAACACCGCCCCCACCGCCTTCACCGTCAACGGCACCCCCTGCCGCGGCGCGAACCAGCCCCCGACCGTCTCGCTCACCTCCCCGGCCGCCGGGCAGACCTTCACCCCGGGCTCCACCGTGAAGCTGGCCGCCACGGCGGCCGACACGGACGGCACCGTCGCGAAGGTCGACTTCTACGCCTCGACCGGTGCGGGCAACAACACCCTGATCGGCAGCGCCACCACCGCGCCCTACGCCGTCGACTGGGCGAACGTGGCGGCGGGTGACTACTCGGTCACCGCCGTCGCCACCGACGACGCCGGCGCCACCACGACCTCCGCTCCGGTCGCGATCAAGGTGGCCGGTCCGAGCGTCCTGGTCAGCCCGGCCACGCTCGCCGTCCAGCAGGGGAGCACCGGCACCTTCACCGTCGCGCTCTCCCAGGCGCCGACCGCCGACACCAAGGTGACGGTGGCGCGTTCGGGCAGCGACACGGACCTCGGCGTCACGTCCGGGGCCGCCCTCACCTTCACCCCCGGCAACTGGAACGTCCCGCAGACCGTCACAGTAGCGGCCGGTACCGACAACAGCCAGGTCGGCGGCACCGCCACCTTCACCGCCACCGCGGCCGGCTTCGGCTCCGCCGTCGTCACGGTGACCGAGGCGGCGAAGACCTCGGGCTACGACCAGTACTTCCTGGACCTCTACAGCAAGATGAAGAATCCGGCGAACGGGTACTTCAGTCCCCAGGGCATCCCGTACCACTCGGTGGAGACCCTGATCGTGGAGGCCCCCGACTACGGCCACGAGACCACCTCCGAGACCTACAGCTACTGGTTGTGGCTGGAAGCCGACTACGGACGGGTCACCGGCGACTGGACGCCCTTCAACAACGCCTGGACCAGTCTGGAGACCAACCTGATCCCCAGCCACTCCCAGCAGCCCGGCCAGAGCACCTACAACCCGTCCAAGCCCGCCACCTACGGCCCCGAGAAGGCCCAACCCGACCAGTACCCGATCAAGTTGAACAGCAGCGCGCCGGTCGGCACCGACCCGCTCTCCGGCGAGCTGAAGAGCACCTACGGCACCCCGGACGTGTACGCCCCGGCCTGGCTGCTGGACACCGACAACAAGTACGGCTTCGGCCAGTGCGAGGACGGCACCAGCAAGCCCAGCCTGATCAACACCTTCCAGCGCGGCCCGGAGGAGTCGGTCTGGGAGACCGTGCCGCAGCCCGACTGCGACGTGTTCAAGTACGGCAGCAGCGGCTCCGGCTTCCTCAGCCTGTACAACGACGGCGGCGGCAACTACAGCAAGCAGTACAAGTTCACCGACGCGCCCGACGCCGACGCCCGACTGGTCCAGGCCGCCTACTGGGCGGAGCAGTTCGCCAAGTCGCAGGGCAAGAGCGCGGCCGTCACCGCGACCCTCGCCAAGGCCGCCAAACTCGGCGACTACCTGCGCTACTCGCTCTACGACAAGTACTTCAAGCAGGCCGGCAACTGCCTCGGCGCCACCACCTGCCCGGGCGGCAGCTCGAAGGCGAACGAGCAACTCGGCCTGCTCACCTGGTACTTCGCCTGGGGCGGGGCGGCCGACGGCACCTGGTCCTGGCGGATCTCCGGTTCCGCCGCCCACCAGGGCTACCAGAACCCGATGGCCGCCTGGGTGCTCGCCAACGACCCCGGCCTGAAGCCGCTCTCGCCGAGCGGGGCCACCGACTGGGCGGGCAGCCTGGACAAGCAGCTCCAGTTCTTCCAGTGGCTGCAGTCCACCGAGGGCGGAATCGCCGGCGGCGCCACCAACAGCTGGGGCGGCAACTACGGCGACGACGCCGCCCCGCCGGCCGGCGACCCGACCTTCTACGGCCTGTACTACGACTGGCAGCCCGAGTACCACGACCCGGCCTCCAACCAGTGGTTCGGGTTCCAGACCTGGTCGATGGAGCGGTTCGCCGAGTACTACTACTCCACCGGCGACACCCGGGCGAAGGCCATCCTGGACAAGTGGGTCCCGTGGGCGATGTCGGTCTCCAAGGCCGACCCGTCCACCGGCACCCTGACCACGCCCGACAAGCTCACCTGGACCGGCGCGCCCGACACCTGGAGCGCCACCAGCCCCGGCGGCAACGCGGGCCTGCACGTCACCGCGAGCGGCACCGCCACCGACGTCGGCGTGGCCGGCTCGCTCGCCAAGACCCTCGCGTACTACGCGGCCAAGTCCGGCGACAGCGGTGCCCGGAAGTTCGCCCAGTCCATCCTGGACACCCTGCACGCCAAGTACACCGACGGCCTGGGCTACTCGGCCGCCGAGACCCGCACCGACTACAGCCGCTTCACCCAGGCGTACTCGCCCACCACCCACGCGGGCCTGTACGTGCCGTCCGGCTGGACCGGCACCTACCCGGACGGCACGAAGATCAGCTCGGCCAGCAACACCTTCCTGTCCATCCGGCCCTGGTACACCAGCGACCCGCAGTGGTCCAAGGTGCAGAGCTACCTCGACGGCGGCGCCGCGCCGAGCTTCAACTACCACCGGTTCTGGGCCGAGGCGGACATCGCCACCGCCTTCGACGCCTTCGCCCAGCTGTTCCCGACGGTGAACCCGGGCAGCTGAGCCCCGGCCCCCGACCGGGCCGGCCCCGGCTCCGCGTACGCACGCGGAGCCGGGGCCGGAAGCCGTGCCAGGGCCCTAGGACAGGCACCAGGAGACGTCGGCGACCTCCAGCTCCGCCGTGCCGTCCGTGTAGAGCATGAACGGCACGGCGACGTACCTCAGGTCCGTGCCGACCGCGGCCAGTTCGGTCAGCGGGACGGAGACGGTGGTCCAGGCCTCCGCCCCGGCCGCGCGCAGCCGGTCCGTCAGGTCGACGCCGGGCTGGGCCGGGAAGTCGTCGTGGCAGGCCAGGTAGAGCGGGGCGGAGGGTTGCCGGAGCACGCGCACGGCGAACCGCACGTGCGCCCCGCGTTCCAGGTACCCGCGCAGGTCGGCGGGGAGCCCGGACGGGGACTCGGCGTAGACGAAGGCCGGGTTGCCCTTGAAGCGCAGCCGCAGGGCCGTGCCGTCCGGGGTGGGGAACGGCGTCGCCTGGACGATCAGGCAGTCCATCGGCTTGTCGAGGCCGACGTCCTCCCGGGACCAGGTGTTGTGCCCGCCGACCCGCAGGCGGTAGGGGGTGCCCTCGGCGTCGAGGACGCGCAGGGGGCCGCTCACCCGCGGTGCAGGGGGCGCGGCGGCCGGGACGTGCAGCGGCAGCGGCTCGCCGGGCGGCGCCGGGTCGTGCAGGGACAGGCCGTGGCCCAGCGGGAACAGCGGGGTGCGGCCGCCCTCCGGCGGGGTCTCCTCCTTCGGCACGCGGTAGTCCGGCAGGTGCGCGGGGAGGGCGTTGACGGCGCTGGCGTCGCGCGTCCTCGGCCAGGAGGACGGCAGCCGGCCCTGGAAGTCGTGGGAGGGCGCACCGTCCTCCGCGGCGAACAACACGTCCGTCACCCCCTGGGCGTACGGGCCCGGCAGCCAGGCGACCACGAAGGCGTCCGAGAGGTTGATCTCCTCGGTGCAGTACAGCGGACGGCCGGTGAACAGCACGGTGACCGTGGGCACGCCCGCCGCGCGCAGCCGGCGGAGCAGCTCCAGGTCCCGTGCGTAGCTCTGCTTGAGGTCGGCGTAGCCGATCGAGCGCCACGGCTTGACGGTGCCGCGCATCTCCGCGTAGGCGTCCTCGCCGATGCAGACGATCGCGACGTCGTGCTCCTCCGGATCGGTGAGGGCCGGGGCCGGGTCCACCGTGCAGGCAGCCGGGCCGACGACCGCGCGGACGGCGTCGGCCATGGTGGTGCCGCCGGGCAGGTCGGGGCGGTCCAGGTCGTCGCCCTGCCAGGTGAGCGTCCAGCCGCCGCACTGCTTGCCCAGGTCGTCGGCCGCGCTGCCGGTGACGAGCACCCGGCCGGCCCGGGGCAGCGGCAGCAGCCCCGGGGTGTGCTTGAGCAGCACCAGGGACTTCCTGGCCGCCTCGCGGGCCAGCGCCCGGTGGTCCGGCGAGCCGATCACCACCGGGGCGCCCGGGCGGGTCAGTGACCGCTCGGCGGGCCGGGGCTTGTCCCACAGGCCGGCGCGCAGCTTGACCCGCAGGACGCGGGAGACCGCGTCGTCGATCCGCTCCTGCGGGATCACACCGGCCCGGACCTGTGCCACGGTCGTGCGGTGGACGCTCTGCCAGGCCTCACGGCCCGCCACCATGAGCACGTCGAGGCCCGCGTTGATCGCGTACCCGGCGTCCCCGGCCGAGCAGCGCGAGACCTCGGCGTGCGCGTCCCAGTCGCTGATCACGATGCCGTCGAAGCCCAGGGCGTCCTTGAGCACGTCGGTGACCAGGTACCGGCTGCCGTGCACCTTGTGGTTGTAGGGCTCGCCGCCGTCCGGGGTGTGGTCGTAGTTGGCCGGGGCCTCCCAGCTGCTGAAGGAGACCATCACGCTCTGCGCCCCGGCCCGGATGCCGGCCAGGAACCCCTGGGCGTGGATGTCCCGCAGGACCTGCTCCGAGCAGTGCGCGGTGCCGCGGTCGCGGCCGTCCGCCGTGCCGCCGTCGGCGATCCAGTGCTTGAGCGTGGCCAGCACCCGGTGGTCGGTGCGGAGCGCGGCGGCGTCGCCCTGCAGTCCCTCGACCATGGCCCGGCCGTAGGCGTGGCCGAGCGCAGGGTCCTCGCCGTAGCCCTCGTAGTAGCGGCCCCAGCGGCGGTCGCGCGGATTGGTCACGGTGGGGGCGAAGATCCAGTCCATCCCGGTGGCGGCGACCTCGCGGGCCGTGGCGGTGCCGATCCGGCGGATCAGGTCCGGGTCACCCGCCGCACCGAGGCCGATGTTGTGCGGGAAGACGGTGGCGCCGTGGACGTTGTTGTGGCCGTGGACGGCGTCGGTGGCCCACATGAACGGGATCCGGAACGGCCGGTCCTGCCAGGCCTGCTCCGCGGCTGTCCAGAAGTGGTCCACCAGGTCGACCCAGTCCCGGACGGTGGCGTGCCGACGGCCGTGCGGCCAGATCCCGGCTCCGTTGAGGGCTGAGCCGATCTTGTACTCGCGGATGTCCTCGGCGGTGAGCTGGGCGAGTTCGGGCTGGACCAGTTGTCCGACCTTCTCCTCCAAGGTCAACTGGGCGACCATCGACATGATCTGGTGCTCGATCACCGGATCGGGCGCGATGGCGGACGTCAGGCGGGGCCAGGCCGGCAGCGGTGCGAGTGCCGGGAGCGGGCTCCGTCCGCCGGGCGGTACCGTCCCCGGCGTGCTCTCTGGCATCGTTTCTGGCACGGTGTCACTCCGTTTCCGGCCGGGCGGGTGCCGGCGCGCTGATCCAGAACTCCTCGGTACGGGCCGCCAGTACGCGCTCCTGGAACGGCTCCGGGACGACCGGCCGGGTCTGCCCCGGGGCGAACAGTTCGACCTGGGTGCGGTGTTCGCGGAGGGCGGCCCGCTTGATCGGCAGTTGCTCGGTGATGTCGACGGCGACCAGTTGCTCGGGCGCGCCGCTGCCGCCGGACGCCGGGTTCCGGTTGACGAAGGCGAACTCCTGCTCCGTCCGCTCGTCCCAGACCACGTAGCGGTAGACGGTCGGCGAGAGTTCGCGTTCGGCCAGGCAGCCGAGCACGGTCTCGCCGGTCAGCCGGTGGTCGGCGTTGAGTTCCCGCACCTCGTGCGGGAGGTAGACCTCGGCTGCCCCCGGATGGGTGTCGAGCACCTCCAGGACCTTGCTGCGGAACGCCGTCAGGTGGTCGGCGAGCCGGGTGTCCGGGAAGTCGAGGAACCGTACGGCGTCCTCCGGCAGGCCCAGTGCCCGGGCAGCCGCCCGGGCCTCCCGGCGGCGGATCTCGCGCAGCTCGGCCGGGGTGGGGTCGGTGTGGATGCCGAGCACCGCGGAGTGCGACATGGCGCCGTCCGTGGCGAAGACCACGTGCACCCGGGTGCCCCCGGCGACCAGCCGGGCGATGGTGCCGCCGCAGGCGATCACCTCGTCGTCGGGGTGCGGCGCGAAGACCAGTGCGGCGCCCTCGGAGCGCTTGGCGCGCAGGTGCCATTCGGTCCAGGCGCCCAGGAGTGGCGGGGTCATCTGCTGCTCCCCTCGGCGGCGGCCTGATCGATCGCGCGGGTGACCGTCCCGAAGCGGTCGGTCACCGCTCCGTCGGCGAGCCCGCGGGAGCGCAGGAGGTCCTCGATCTCCTCGAAGTGGTTGCCGGGCACGAGTCTGGCCACCGGGGTGTCGAACTTCTCGGCGAAGTAGCGGTAGTTGGCGGCCGCCGAGGCCATGTTGGACTGGTAGCTCTTGGGGTGGGGCACGTGCAGCGAGGCGGCGTCACGGCGCAGGACGAACCGGGCGCCGGCGCTGTGCAGGCGGTAGCCGAGGTCGACGTCCTCGGCTCCCCAGGAGCGGTACGCCTCGTCGAAGCCGCCGACCCGACGCAGTTGGGCCGTGTTCGCGGACACGTGGCACGTCCACCACATGAGCCAGGGCGCGGTGAGCGCGCCGAGCTCCTCGCCGTAGCGCTCGTAGTAGCTCTCCCGGAGGTCCGGCCACCGCCGCTGCTCGGTGAACCGGCGGAGGGAGGCGTCCGGGTCGGTGAAGTCGATCTCCCGGAGGATCTGCTCGCCGTCCTCGTTGCCCTCGTTGAAGCAGTGGACGTAGCCCATGACGGCGACCGGGTGCTCGGACCCGCCGTGGGCGGCGAGGTGCGCGGCGAGCGCACCGGAGTGCAGCAGGACGCCGGAGTCGACGAAGACGCAGACCTT
Organism: Kitasatospora sp. NPDC036934; assembly: GCF_055608425.1. Taxonomy (NCBI): domain Bacteria; kingdom Bacillati; phylum Actinomycetota; class Actinomycetes; order Kitasatosporales; family Streptomycetaceae; genus Kitasatospora; species Kitasatospora sp. NPDC036934. The sequence goes on from NZ_JBVJQR010000020.1 coordinate 50,757, forward strand.
GCCGCGGGCGTGGTGGATGCCGACGTTGCGGGCCGTGGCCACCCGGTAGCCCTGGTCCTCCTGGAAGAAGTAGCGCAGGTCGAGCCGGTCGTGCTGGTCGGCGACGACCTCGGCGGTGTCGTCGGCGGAGCCGTCGTCGACGACGATCACCTCGAAGGTCCCGCCCGGGGCGAGGCGTTGGCGGGCCAGTGAGTCCAGGGTGTGCCGCAGTAGTTCGGAGCGGTTGTAGGTGGGCACGATCACCGTGCAGTCGGGCGGCGCGGTCATCGGACGCTCCCTTCGGTGGGTTCGGAGCTGCCCGGGCTCCCGGGCAGGAGGATCAGCAGCCCGGCGAGGGCGGTGAGGCCGGCGCACACCCAGAAGACCTGTCCGTAGCCGGTCCAGGTCGCGACCGTGCCGACCACCAGGCCGCCGAGGAACATGCCGGTCTTGAACGCGCTGGCGTAGAGCGAGGAGGCGGTGCCGGGGCGCCCGGGCAGGGAGTCCTGGAGCATCACGACGGGGATGTTCATCACCACCGCCGTCCAGAAGGCGTTGGGCAGTTGGAGGAGCAGGAGCAGGGTGCGGCCGTGCACCAGCGGCAGGACCGCGAAGAAGAGCGTGGCGCAGAGCGTGGCCAGGAGCAGCAGCCTGTTCTTGCCGATCCGGTCGGCCCAGACCCCGACCCCGATCATCAGCGGGATCTCCAGCACCGCGCCCAGCCCGAGCAGCAGGCCGGCGAAGGCGGTGCTCTGGTGGAGTTCGACGGTGATGCGCAGGGAGAGGTCGATCTGGTACATCATGTTGGCGCCCAGCAGCAGGACGATCGCCGCGAGCAGCAGGCCGGAGCGCGGACTGAGTCCGGCGAGGAGCCCGCGCAGCCCGGGAGCGGTGTCGGCGGACCGGTCGTCCGCCGCCGGGCGGGGGAGCGCGGGCAGGCCCCAGCGGCAGATCGCCGCGGCGAGCAGGGACAGGCCGGCCGCGCTCGCGTAGAGCACCGTGAAGGACCACTGGGCGACCAGCCAGAAGGCGACCGGCGGGCCGACCACCCAGGCCAGCGAGGTGATCGAGCGCTGGAAGCCGTTGAAGAACGGTGCGTCGACCTGTCGTTCCTCGGCCAACTCCCTGGTGTAGGCGAAGAGTTGTCCGAAGCAGGCACCGCCGAGGCCGAAGCACACCAGGCCGGCCGGCAGCAGCAGGTAGTAGTCGCGAAGGACGGAGTAGCAGAGCGCCCCGGCCGCGTTGCACAGCGCCGTCAGCACGAGCACCGTACGGCGGTCGCGCAGCCGGTCGGAGACGACGCCCATGGCCAGGTCGGTGCCGATCTCCCCGATCGACCGGACGGCGAAGAACAGGCCGATCATCAGCGGGGTCGCCTGGACGGCGTCCGCCAGGAAGAGGCTGACGGTGGGGATCACGAAGGCGCCGGCCAGCCCGACCACGCCGTTGGCGGCGATCAGGCTCTGCACCGACCGGTCGGTGAGCAGGTGCCATCGGCCGACAGCCCGGGCCGGGGCGACGGGTGCGGAGCTCCCGACGGATTCCTGGGTCACGGCGTCGCCCCCTTCGGCCCGCTCTCCCGTTGCCGGTACGGCAGCCAGGGGGCCAGCTCGCGGCCGGCCGGGACGCGGGCGGCGGCGGCCAGGTCGTCCCGGTCGATCTCGGCCTCGGCGAGCAGGCGTGCGCGGACGTGCGCCGGCAGGGCCGCCAGGATGCGGTGCCGCAGGCCGGCGAGGTCGAGCCGGCCGTCGAGCTCGGCCGGGAGCGCGGTCGCTCGGCCGGGCCCCAGATTGGCGGGGTCCACCTGGCTGGAGACCACCGTCCAGTACGCGGCGAAGTCGACGGCCGGGTCCGGCAGGCTTCCGCTGAGCAGACCCAGTCGGACGGTCTCCAGCCAGCAGTCGAGGTAGCGGCGGTCCTCCAGCGCGCCCATGTGGCGCTCGCACCAGTCGGCGCGGGCGCGGGCGTCGGGCAGCGTCGCCTTTCCGGTCAGGACGGAGACGACCCAGCCGGCCACCGCCTCGAAGTACGGGCAGGCCGTGCCGAAGGCCTCGGTGTCCACCGGCGTGTTGACCACGGCCAGGGTCGGGTCGTGGCGCCAGAAGTGGTGCTCGTAGAGGTCCTGGCGGCGCAGCCCCTCGATGAAGCCGTAGTCGGGCATCTGGTAGCCGAGGCACAGCACCACGGCGTCGTAGTCGCGGCGGGAGCCGTCCGTGAACTCCACCGTGCCGTCCTCGGCGAAGCGCTCGAAGGCCGGCACCGGGTGCACGTCGCCGGCGTGGACCCGGGGGACGATCCGGTCGTTGACGTGCACCGCGCCGTGGAAGCCCGCCTCCGGCAGCAGACCGGTGGCCCGGTACATCGCCATGTACTCGGGGAGGAGCTCGGCCAGCCAGTCGAGGTAGACGGGGTACGGCAGTTCCTCGACGGCGACGCGGCCCGCGTACGAGAAGAGCGCGTCGTTGTAGGCGCCGCCGATCATGCGGGGCAGGAAGAGCTGGCGGCGGCGCACCGACCAGTCGACGTGCGCGGCGGCGGTGCCGAGGTCGGCGGCGATGTCCGCGCCGCTCACGCCGCCGCCGACCACCAGCACCCGCCGGCCGGCGAAGCCCGCCGAGCCGGGGTACTCGGCCGCGGTGAGCACCTGGACGGGCGCTCCGGGGGCCGGCAGACGGTCCGGCAGCCGGGGGTGCCAGAGTTCGCCGTTGGCGACCAGGACGGCGTCGGCCCGCTCGGTGTGCTGCCGGCCGTCCGTCGTCCGGGTGGTGACCTGCCAGGAGCCTTCCGCCTTGACGACCTTGACGACCTCGCTGCCGAAGGTGACGGCGTCGAGCAGGCCGAACCGGGCGGCGTACGAGCGCAGGTACTCCTGGACTTCGTGCTGCGCCGGGAAGGCGCCGGCGAAGCCGGGCGGGTGGTCGCTGAACGGCATGCTCATGCGTGAGCTCTGCATGCGCACTCCCGGGTAGGCGCCGCCGCCCGAGGGGTTCCAGATGCCGCCGAGATCCTCGCGCTTCTCGTGGCAGCTGACGTCGAGGCCGGCGGCGCGGGCCTGCCGTATGCAGGTGAGCCCTGCGGGACCGGCTCCGATCACGACTGTTCTCATCGCGTCTCCAGTCTCATGGGTGTCGATGGCCAGCGGAGTTGACGTCCCATCAGATGAAAGGGTCGAAGTCGTCGCACATCTCGCGCTCCGCTCCGCTCGCCAGGGCGGCGATCTCCTGGTTGGAGCCGTGCCGCGCGCAGACGAACCTGCAGTCCTGGCCGGGGTCGATGACGCCGGTGTCGGCGGCGGCCCACATCTCGGCGAAGGTCTGCTGACTGATGTCGCCGATCCGGCCCTTGGGGTTGCCCCGGTGGTACGGGCAGACGAAGACGCCGGTCGGGGTGACGGTGGTGCGCAGTTCGGCGATCGAGCACCGGTGGTAGTCCTTCTCCTGGACGGTGTCCGATCTACGGCGCACGGCCTGCCAGTTGGAGGAGTGCAGGATGTGGAAGCCGTCGTCCTCCAGCTCGCGCAGCCGGGCGATCTGCTCCTCGACGAGCGCGATGGACTCGGGGCTCTGGTTGACGGTGTAGTGGTCCTCGTCGAGCATGGCCTTGACCTCGAAGTAGTCGCAGCCGATCTCCTTGGCGAGCACGCCGGCCTGGTAGACCTCGGCGTAGTTGGAGTCGGTGACCTTGCCGTCCTGGTCGAAGCGCTGCATCAGCAGGAACGAGTAGCCGAGCCGGCCGGTCTTGCGGGCGGCCAGCGCCCGCATGTTCTCGATGACTTGGGGGAACGCGCTGTGCTTGCCCCGGCTGGGGCGGAAGGCGGAGTAGGTCTCGGCGGTGCCGGCGTCGATCGACACCCGCACCCAGGAGAGCATGTCGGCGAGTTGGCCGAGGTAGCGGTGGATCTGGGTGCCGTTGGTCACCAGGCCGAGCTTGATGCCCGCCTCGTGGAGCACCTCGATCACCCGACCGACGGAGCGGTGCAGCAGCGGCTCGCCGCCGCCGATCAGGATCACGGCGAGGACCTTGGAGTCCGCGAGTTCGTGGGCGAGTTGCACGACTCGGTCCTGGCCGATCTGCCCGTGGTGCAGCACTTGGGAGGAGATGCACTCCGGGCAGGCCAGGTCGCAGACGGTGGTCGGGTCGAGGTCGACCACGAGGGGGGAGGCCAGTCGCCGTCCCTGCGCGACGTCGATGACGGCGGGGAGGACGGATCGTTGGTGGAGCTTGCCGACGAGGTCGAGATTGCGCTCGACGAAGCGGGTGCCGACGGTGTCGCCCAGCTGGGTGCGTGGCTCGTCCATAGGGATTCATCTCCTGTCCAGAGCCGATTGGGAGCGCTCCCACTCCGAGGTGTGAGGATGCCGTGTGGAAACTGGAAGCGCGTCCGGTGAAGCTAGCCCGGCCCGGGGTGCCGAGTCAACGAATCTGGCCGTGAGCATTCCGCATGCTGGACTCGGTGCGGGAACCCAGAAGTTTCCGAAACATCGTCGAAACATTCAACCGCGTATTGACGCGTCCCATACACGGCGAGTTACCTAGCGGCGGGAGCGCAATCCACTGCTGCGAGGCTCCCGCCCCCCCGAACCGACGGCCCCACCACCGTCCTCACCCGTGCGGCAAGGTCCGCTGGCTACGCGGGTGTTCACACCCCACCCCCCACGGAGCGACCCCGGAGGTCGACCATGCCTCTTCGCAGGATCCTGATCGGAATGCACCGCGCCTGGACAGCCGCCCTGGTCCTGGCGCTGGTGCTCGCGACCGGCGCGCTGGCCGTGGCCACCCCGGCCGCGGCGGCCGACGGCACTCTGAGGGCGGCCGCGGAAGCGAAGGGCCGCTACTTCGGCACCGCGATCGAGCGCGGCGACCTCAACGTCCCCGGCGAGGTCGCCGTCGCCGGAGCGCAGTTCGACATGCTCACCCCGGCCAACGAGATGAAGTGGGACACCGTCGAACCGTCCCGCGGCTCGTTCAACTTCGGGCCGGGCGACCAGCTCGTGCAGTTCGCCCGGTCGAAGGGCATGCGGGTGCGCGGCCACAACCTGGTGTGGCAGAACCAGCTCCCGGCCTGGGTCTCGAACCTGCCGCAGAACCAGGTGCGCTCCGCGATGGAGTCCCACATCGCCGGCGAGGTCGGCCACTACAAGGGCCAGCTCTACGCCTGGGACGTCGTCAACGAGCCCTTCAACGAGGACGGTTCCTTCGTCCAGCACGCGTTCTACCGGGCGATGGGCAGCGACTACTTCGCCTACGCGCTGCGTGCCGCGCACGCCGCCGACCCGGGCGCCAAGCTCTACATCAACGACTACAACATCGAGGGCGTCAACGCGAAGAGCGACGCCCTCTACCGCCTGGCGCAGTCGCTGCTCGCCCAGGGGGTGCCGCTGGGCGGCATCGGGCTGGAGAGCCACTTCATCCTCGGCCAGGTGCCCTCCTCCCTCCAGGCCAACATCCAGCGGTTCGCCGACCTGGGCCTGGACGTGGCCGTCACCGAGCTCGACGACCGGATCCAGCTCCCGGCCTCCAGCGCGGCCCTGCAGCAGCAGGGCAACGACTACGCCGCAGTGGTGCGGGCCTGCCTGGCCGTCTCCCGCTGTGTGGGCGTGAGCCAGTGGGGCGTGGACGACGCCCATTCCTGGATCCCCGGCACCTTCCCCGGGACAGGCGCGGCCACCATGTACGACGGCAACGACCAGCCCAAGCCGGCCTTCTACTCGGCGCTCTCCGCGCTCGGTGGTTCGGGCACCCCCACGCCCGGCGGCGGTGGCACCGGCACCACGGGCGCCCTGCGGGCGACCGGCGCCGGCAAGTGCCTCGACGTGCCGAACAGCTCCACCACGTTGGGCACCCAGGTGCAGATCTACAGCTGCTGGGGCGGGAGCAACCAGGTCTGGACCCACACCTCGGACAACCAGCTCAGCGTCTACGACGGCACCAGCCGGCTGTGCCTGGACGCCTCCGGGCAGGGTACGGCCAACGGCACCAAGGCGGTCCTCTGGACGTGCAACGGCCAGGCCAACCAGCAGTGGCGCCTCAACACCGACGGCACCGTCACCGGCGTCCAGTCCGGCCTCTGCCTGGACGTGACCGGCGCCTCCACCGCCGACGGCGCCCTGGTCCAGCTGTGGAGCTGCAGCGGCGGCAGCAACCAGAAGTGGACCCTCGGCTGACGACACGGAAGGCATGACAGCACGGTCGTCGTGCGGCCGGACGGCACCGGGTCTCCCGGGCCGTCCGGCCGTGCCGTCGTCCTCAGGGTTCTCGGGGTTCGCTCGCAGCCCGGAGCCAGCGCTCGACCTGGCGGGTCGAGCGCAGCCGCACCACCCGGGCCGGGCGGCACTCCGGTCGGCTCAGCAGCTCCGGAACCGCGACCCGGAATTGGCCGGGGGCGCGCCACGCCGAGCCGAGCAGGCCGTCCCGCCAGACCGCGCGCAGCGACTGGTGGCACCCCGGGAGCACCTCCTCGCCGCGCAGCAGCTGACGCGCCGTCCGGCGGACCACCCGGGCGAACGACACTCGGCGCGGCAGGTCCAGCCACACCAGCACCTCCGCCCGGGGCCAGAGCACGTCCGCGACCTGCGGCAGGTAGCTGCCCGCCACCACCCACCGCCCGCCCGCAGCCAGGCGGCCGACCTCGGCCCGGAACTCCGCCGTCGGCCGGCGGCTCCACCCGGGCCCCCAGAACAGCGGATCGAGGTCGGTCAGCCGGGCCCCGGCCCGGGCGGCCAACTCCCCGGCCAGCGTGGTCTTGCCCGCACCGGCCGCTCCCACCACCACGGTTCGCCCTGCCATGCGGCCACCCTGCCGAGCTGCCCCCGGCCGCGCAATCGCTTTCCGCCGCGAGGCCGTCCTCTGCCGCGCGACCGTGCCTCGCCCACCGCGCGACCGTGCCTCGCCCGCCGGGCGGACGGGCACGTGGCCGCCTTCCGCCCGGTCCGCCCGACGCCCCCTCAGCCGGGCACCTCCGCTTCGCCACCGGCCGCGCGTGGCGGCGCAGTGCTGCTGCGCTCGACCAGCCGGGTGGCCAGGTCCACCCGGAGCGTGCCGGGCCGCACCCCCCGGGCCAGGTCGATCACCAGGCGGGTCGCCGTCTCGGCCATCTCGGTCAGCGGCTGGCGCACGGTGGTCAGCGGCGGGCCGACCCAGCGGGCCAGCGGGAGGTCGTCGAAGCCGACCACGCTGAGGTCCTCCGGGATGCGCAGCCCCAGTTCGCGGGCGGCCTCGTACAGGCCGAGCGCCTGGAGGTCGTTCCCGGCGAACACGGCGGTGGGCCGGTCCGGCAGGCGCAGCAGTTCGAGGCCGAGCCGGCGCCCGGACTCGTGGTGGAAGTCGCCCTCGCGGACCAGCGCCGGGTCGTACGGGAGGCCGGCCATGTCGAGCGCCGCCCGGTAGCCGTCGGCGCGGGCCCGGCTGCACATCATCCGGGCGGGGCCGCCGATCAGGCCGATCCGGCGGTGGCCGAGGTCGAGCAGGTGCCGGGTGGCGGCGAGGCCGCCGTCCCAGTTGGTGGTGCCGACGGCGGGCACCTCCTGGCCGGGGTCGCCGGCCGGGTCCAGCACCACGAAGGGGATGTCCCGGCGGGCGAGTTGCTCGCGCAGCGCGCGGTCCAGGTCGGAGAGCACCAGTACCACGCCGGTGGGCCGCCTGGCGAGCACCCCGTCCACCCAGGACTGCCCGGGGCCGTGCCGTTCGGCGGACTCGGAGAGCACTATGCTCAGGCCCTCCTCGCGGACGGCGTTCTCGACGCCGCGGATCACCTCCACCGCCCAGGCGCTCTCCAGTTCGTGGAAGACCAGTTCCAGCAGCGGGCTGGTCTGGCGGTTGCCGCGGCGCCGCCGGTAGCCGTACTGCTGGAGCAGTGCCTCCACCCGCTCCCGGGTGGCCGGGGCGACATCGGCGCGTCCGTTCAGGACTTTCGAAACAGTCGGGGCGGAGACCCCGGCCTCCTGGGCGATCTCGGCGAGCGTGGCCGCTCTGTTCACGGGTTCCTCCTGCACCGCCCCTTGCTGGGCGAACTCCGTCGTGGATGGCTGTCCGGCACGGTCCCGGGCGGTCCGCACCGCAGGGGATGCTAGCCCGCCGGTGGACCGGAACCGATCCTGTCAGCACTCTTGACGAGCGGTCAGGTCGGATCTAGGTTTCCCACAACATTCGGCAACTTGCTCGAAACATTCGAAACTGAGGGCAGGATATGCGATCCAAACTCGCCGCGGTCACCGCGGTCACCGCACTCGTCCTGGGTACGTCCGCGGCCTGCGGCTCCGGGAGCTCCTCCTCCGACTCCGGGGACGGCACGATCCACGTGCTGGTCTACGGGGACGCCGGCAACAAGGTCGAGAAGCAGATCATCGAGACCTTCAACAAGACCTCCAAGGTCAAGGCGGTGCTCGACACCGTCCCCGGTGCGGACTACCAGCAGAAGCTCCAGACCGTGATCAACAGCTCGCGGGCCCCGGACGTGTTCTTCAACTGGGGCGGCGGTTCCATCCAGCCGTTCGTCAAGGCGGACCTGCTGCTCCCGCTGGACGACTTCATCGCCAAGGACCCGGGCCTCAAGGACAACTTCCTGCCCTCGGTCTTCAACTCGGCGGTGATCGACGGCAAGGCGTACGGGGTGCCGATGCGCGGTACCCAGCCGGTGCTGCTGTTCCACAACAAGAAGGTGCTCGCCGACGCGGGCATCACCCCGCCGAAGACCTGGGACGAGCTGGTGGCCGCCACCAAGGCCCTGAAGGCCAAGGGCGTCACCCCGATCTCGCTCGGCGGCGGCGACCAGTGGCCCACCATGATGTGGTTCGAGTACCTCTACGACCGGATCGCCGGCCCCGGCCTGTTCCAGAAGGCCCTCGGCGGCGACAAGGAGGCCTGGGCGAGCGAGGACAGCCGCAAGGCGTTGGACACCCTCAAGCAGCTGGTCGACTCCGGGGCCTTCGGGACCAACTACGACTCCGTCAAGTTCACCGACGGCGGCTCCCCGGCCCTGGTCGCCAAGGGCAAGGCCGGCTTCGAGCTGATGGGCTCCTGGTACTACTCCACCCAGCAGGACGCCAACCCGGACTTCGCCAAGTCCGGCCTCGGCTACACCGGCTTCCCGTCCCTGAGCGGCGGCAAGGGCGACCCGGCCGACGTCGTCGGCAACACCAACAACTTCTACTCCGTGCTGAAGAAGACCAAGCACCCGGAGGCCGCCGCGGCCTTCCTCAAGCTGATGTACTCCGAGGAGTTCGTGAAGGCCCAGCTGGCGATCGGCAACCTGCCGACCACCACCAACACCCTCGACCACCTCGACCTCTCCGCCAGCCCCGCCTACTCCAAGGACCAGTACCAGCTGGTCAAGGCCGCGCCCTCGTTCCAGCTCTCCTGGGACCAGGCCTACCCGCCGAGCGCGATGACCCCGATGCACACCGCCGTCCAGCAGTTCTTCGACGGCAGGCTCGACGCCGACGGCTTCATCAAGGCCATGCAGGCCTTGCCGACCTCATGACCAGCCTGGCGACGAGCCGGGTGACACGCCGTACGGCCCGCCGTACGAAGCCCGGCGCGGGGGCGACCCGCCCGGGCTTCGTCTGGGCCCTCCCGGCGGCCGTGTTCTTCCTGTTGTTCGCGCTCACACCGCTGCTGCTGGTCGTCGTGCTCTCCTTCACCAGCTGGGACGGCATCGGCGAACCGCGCTTCAACGGCCTGGAGAACTGGACGGCCCTGATCGACGACCCGGTGATGCTCGAGTCCATCTGGACCACCCTGCTGCTCACCGTCCTCGGGGTGGTGACCCAGACGCCGGTCAGCATCCTGCTCGGCGTCTGGGCCGCCGGCAAGCAGCGCAACCGGGCCGTGCTCTCGGCGATCTACTTCGTGCCGCTGCTGCTCTCGGCGACCGCCGTCTCGGTGGTGTGGCGGGCCGTGCTCGATCCCAACTTCGGCGTACCGGCCGAGCTCACCTGGCTGTTCGGCGACGGCAACCTGCTCGGCACCAAGGGCGGGGCGATCGGCGTGCTGACCTTCGTCGGCGTTTGGCAGTTCACCCCGCTGCACGCGCTGATCTACCAGGGCGGGGCCCGGGCGATCCCCCAGGTGCTCTACCAGGCCGCGGCGGTCGACGGCGCGGGCCGGGTGCGGCAGTTCTTCCACATCACCCTGCCGCAGCTGCGCAACACCGTCATCACCTCGATGATCCTCATGGTGGTCGGAGGCCTGACCACCTTCGACACGGTGCTGATCCTCACCCAGGGCGGCCCCGGCAACGACACCACCGTGACGGCCTACTACATGTACCAGAAGGCCTTCAAGGGCTTCGACTTCGGCGTCGGCTCGGCGATCGCGCTGGTCCTGGTGGTGGTCGCCACCCTGATCTCGCTGGTGGTGGTCCGGGTCTCCGGCTACGACAAGATGCGCGGCACGACGGAGGGCCTGTGATGCGCCGACGCCCCAACGTCCTCGCCGGGTTCGGCTCGCTGGTCTGGCTGGTGCTGGTCGGCCTGCCGCTTTACGTGCTGCTGATCGCCACCTTCCGCACCCGCGCCGACTACTCCACCGAGGGCCCGCTCGGTCTGCCCGCCGAGTGGACGGTGCAGAACTACCTGACCGACCTCTCCAGCGGCTTCGGCCAGGACTTCCTCAACACCCTGACCGTCACGGTCGGCGTGGTCGCCATCGTCCTGCTGGTCGTCCCGCCGCTCGCCTACGCCATCGTCCGCGCCCGCGGCCGGGCGACCGGCTGGGTGTTCCGGCTGTTCCTGCTGGGCCTGGCGATCCCCGCCCAGGCGGTGATCGTGCCGATGTTCTACGTCATCAGCAAGACCGGCCTGTACGACCACCTGATCGGCGTCATCCTGCCGACCGCGGCCTTCTGCCTGCCGGTCTGCACCCTGGTGCTGACCGGCGCGATGCGTGACATCGGCCCCGAGCTGTACGAGGCGATGGCGATGGACGGCGCCTCCCCGGCCCGGGTGTTCCGGCAGCTGGTGCTCCCGATGTCCAAGGGCGGACTGGCCTCGATCACGGTCTTCGCCGCCCTCCAGGCCTGGAACGGCTTTCTCTTCCCGCTGATCCTCACCCAGTCCGAATCCACCAAGGTCGTCACCCTCGGCCTGTACGAGTTCCAGACCGAGCACGGCGTGGACGTCCCCGGACTGCTCAGCGCCGTCGTGCTGTCCATGCTCCCCGTCCTCGTCGTCTACCTGTTCGCCCGCCGCGCCCTGGTCCAGGGCCTGACGGGGGTCGGAGGAAAATGAACGACCACCGCAAGCCCGCGCCCGAGCTCGGGCTCCCGACCGAGTCGGCGTCCGCGTCCGAGGCCGCGTGGCACGACCCCACGCTCACCCCCGAGGCCCGGGCCGACGCCCTGATCGCCGCGATGACCCTGCGGGAGAAGACCGCCCAACTGGTCGGGGTCTGGGTCGGCGCCGACCCGGACGGCGAGGAAGTCGCCCCGCACCAGCACGAGATGACGCCGCAGCCCGACCTCGGCTCCCTGCTGCCCTTCGGGCTCGGCCAGCTGACCCGGCCGTTCGGCACCACCCCGGTCGACCCGGCGCTCGGCGCCCTCTCGCTGCTGCGCACCCAGCAGCGGATCGTCGCCGCCAACCGCTTCGGCATCCCGGCCCTCGCGCACGAGGAGTGCCTGGCCGGCCTCGCCGCCTGGGGGGCCACGGCTTACCCCGTCCCGCTCTCCTGGGGCGCCGCCTTCGACCCGGAGCTGGTCCGGCGGATGGCCGCCGCGATCGGCCGCGACATGCGTTCCGTCGGCGTGCACCAGGGGCTGGCCCCGGTGCTCGACGTGGTCCGCGACGCCCGCTGGGGCCGGGTCGAGGAGACCATCGGCGAGGACCCGTACCTGGTCGGCTCCATCGCCACCGCGTACGTCCAGGGCCTGGAGTCGGCCGGGGTCGTCGCCACCCTCAAGCACTTCGCGGGCTACTCCGCCTCCCGCGCCGGACGCAACCTCGCCCCCGTCTCGATGGGCCCGCGCGAGCGCGCCGACGTCATCCTGCCGCCCTTCGAGATGACCGTCCGGGAGGGCCGGCCCCGCTCGATCATGCCCGCCTACACCGACACCGACGGCCTTCCCTCCACCGCTGACCAGGCCCTGCTGACCGAACTCCTCCGGGACACCTGGGGATTCACCGGCACGGTGGTCGCCGACTACTTCGCCGTCGCCTTCCTCGCCACCCTGCACGGCGTGGCCGAGGACCGCTCCGACGCCGCCGGGCTCGCCCTGGCCGGGGGAGTCGACGTCGAACTGCCGACCGTCGACGCCTACGGACAGCCGCTGTTCGACGCCGTCGTGGCGGGCAGCGTCCCGGAGCGGCTGATCGACCGGGCGCTGCGCCGGGTCCTCGTCCAGAAGGCCGAACTCGGGCTGCTGGACGCTGACTGGAACCCCGTCCCGGCCGCCCTCGCCGACGCGGACCCGGGCGACCCGGCGGCGCTGCGCGGCCTGGTCGACCTGGACCGCCCCGCCAACCGCGCCCTCGCCGCCGAGCTCGCCGAGCAGGCCGTGGTGCTGCTGCGCAACGACGGCCTGCTGCCGTTGCGCGGCCCCGCCCGGATCGCGCTGATCGGCCCGAACGCCGAGGAGCCCACCGCGGTGCTCGGCTGCTACTCCTTCCCGGTGCACGTCGGCAGCCAGCACCCCGGGACGCCGCTCGGCATCGAACTCCCCACCCTGCGCGAGGCGTTGGCGGCCGAGTTCGAGGGCGCCGAGCTGCGCACGGTGCTCGGCGTGACGGTCGACGGCGAGGAGACCGCCGGCCTCGCCGAGGCGGTCGAGGCCGCCCGGTGGGCCGATGTGGTGGTGCTCGCCCTCGGCGACCGGGCCGGACTGTTCGGGCGCGGCACCAGCGGCGAGGGCTGCGACGTCGAGTCGCTCGAACTGCCCGGCAAGCAGCGGGAGTTGCTGGAGGCGGTGCTGGACGTCGGGACGCCCGCGGTGGTCACCCTGCTGGCCGGGCGGCCGTACGCGCTGGGCCGCGCCGTCACCGAGGCGGCCGGGATCGTCCAGTGCTTCTTCCCCGGAGAGGCCGGGACGAAGGCGCTCGCCGGGGTGCTGAGCGGCCGGGTCAACCCGTCCGGGCGGCTGCCCGTCTCCGTCCCCGCCCACCCCGGGGTCCAGCCCTCCACCTACCTGGCCGCCCGGCTGGCCCAGGCCGGCGGGGTCTCCAGCACCGACCCGACTCCGGCCTTCGGCTTCGGCCACGGGCTCGGCTACAGCGAGTTCAGCTGGTCCGCCCTCGCGGTGGCGACCGCCGAGACGGGCACCGACGGCGCGTTCCGGCTGGCCTTCGAGCTGCACAACACCGGCACCCGGGCGGGCACCGAGGTGGTGCAGCTCTACCTCCACGACCCGGTGGCCTCCGTCGTCCAGCCGGTGCAGCGGCTGATCGGCTACCGCCGGATCCCGCTGGACGCCGGCGCGGGCTGCCGGGTGGAGCTGACCGTCCCCGCCGACCTGGCCTCCTTCACCGGCCGCGACGGCCGGCGGATCGTCGAAGCCGGCGCCCTGGAACTGCGGATCTCCGCCTCCAGCACCGACCACCGGCTCACCGCGCCGCTGCGGCTCACCGGCCCGGTCCGCCCGGTCGACCACACCCGGCGGCTGCACCCGACCCTCACCGTCCACGCGCTCGCGCCGACCGGCGCGCCGTAACGGCGGATGCCGTACGGCCGGTCCCGCACCCTGGCGGGGCCGGCCGTACGGCGTTGTTTCAGCTGCGCAGGGTCCAGTGCTGGTTGCCCGCGCCCGAGCAGGCCCAGAGCTGGATCTTCGTCCCGTTCGCCGTGCCCGTGCCGGAAGCGTCCAGGCACAGACCCGACTGCACCCCGGTGATGGTGCCGTCGGAGCCGAGGTTCCACTGCTGGTCGGCCCCGCCGGTGCAGTCCGCGATCACCGCCGCTGCGCCGTTGCCGGTGCCCGCGGCGGCCAGGCACTTGGTGCCGTAGACCGTGAGCTGCTTGCCCGCCGTGGAGGTCCACCGCTGGTTGGTGCCGCCGTTGCAGTCCCACAGCTGGGCCTGGGTACCGTTGGCGGTGGAGGACTGGTTGATGTCCACGCAGCGGCCCGAGGCCTGGCCCACGATCTGCTGGCTGCCGCCGGACGGCGGAGCGGGGGTGGAGGAGCCGAACTGGCCGAAGAACTTCCACACCTCGCCGGACGTCCAGGTCCGCCAGCCGTCGCAGGTGCAGCCGTCGATCGGGCCCGGGTCGTGGCCCGCCCCGTCGAACGCGGCCCAGACCACCGGATACCCGGACTTGCACCCCGAGTAGGCGGTGACGACGTGCGTCAGGCTGCCGTACGCCGGCTCGGGCGGATTCTGCGCGTTGCAGCCGTTGTTCCGGACGAACTGGTCGCGCAGGGCCCGCCCGCCGTCGATGCCCAGGACGTTGTCCCGGAGGCCGTGCAGCCCCATGTAGGCGATCGGCTGGCTCCCGCCGTTGCAGCCGCTGAGGTTCGCGCCCGAGTAGACCGCGACCGCGCGGAAGACCGTCGGCCGGGCACAGGCGATCGCGTAGCTCATCGCGCCGCCGTAGCTGAAACCCCCGGCGAAGAGCTGGGTCTGGTCGATGCACAGGCCGGCTTCGAGCTGGCGGACCATGTCGTCGACGAAGGCGAGGTCCTGCCCGTCGGGGTTGGCCCAGCCGTCGCCGTTGCCCTGGGGCGCGACGAAGACGGTGCCGTTGCCGGCGGCGTCCGCCAGCTTCCGCAGGCCGTAGTAGGACCAGTTGTAGCCGTCGGTGCCGCCGGAGTCGACCTGGTCGGCGGTGCCGCCCCGCCAGTGGAATCCGAAGACCAGCCGGTAGGGGTGGTTGCGGTCGTACCCGGCAGGGACCCGCAGGATGTACGTGCGGTTCTGGCCGCCGCTGTTGATCGTGTGGGTGCCGCTCGCCAGCGGTGCGCTGCCGCAACCGGCCGTGCCCGCGGCGGCCGTGACCGGGGAGGCGGCCGTGGCGGTGCCCGGAACCAGGCCGAACACGGCCACGACGAAGGCCACCAGGGCCACCAGGGGCGCGAACGGGGATCTGCGTGACATGTGCTCTCCTTCACGCTGCGCTGCGGCAGCGGGTCTGACCGGCCGGGCCGAGAGGTGGTCGGCCCGGCCGTGGCGGATCAGGAGGCTCGGGTGGCGCCGGCGGAGTCCAGGCCCATGAAGTGGATGGCGTCGGCGGCCATCTGCGTGCCCTTGACCGGCAGTTCGTGCCCGGCGCCGGAGATGCCGTAGGTCTCGACCTGGGTCTTGCCGGAGCGGTCGTTGTACCGGGCCCGGTTCCAGTTGGCGGCCGGGGAGTCAGTCGACGAGGGGTTCTGGCCCACCCCGAGGACGTTCGTCCACTCCTTGGTCTCCTCGCCCAGGTTGCGGTAGTTCAGGATCGTGTCGTTGGTGCCGTGCCACAGCTGCACCCGGGGGCGCGGCCCGGTGTAGCCGGGATCGGCACGGCGCACCAGGTCGCCCCACTGCTGCGCGGTCATGTTGACCTGGCCTCCGGCGCAGGGCCCGTTCCAGCCGCGCACGGTGCCCGTGTAGAAGCAGTGGTACGGCACGCCCATGAACGCGGCGCCCGCCTTGAACACGTCCGGGTAGTCGGCGAGCATGACGTTGGTCATCATCCCGCCCGAGGACTCGCCGGTGACGTACACGGCGTCGCGGTTCCCGTTGTAGTGCTGCTCGACGTACGTGATCATCGACATCAGCCCGACCGGGTCGCTGCCGCCGCCGCGCCGCAGCGCCTGGTCGGAGGAGACGTCCCAGCAGCTGCCGGCGGGGTTGCTCGACGGGTAGATGACGACGAAGCCGTACCGGTCGGCCAGCCCGCCGAAGTCGGTGCTGGAGTACATGTACGGGCCGTTGCCCTGGCAGCCGTGCATCGCCAGCAGGACCGGCGGGTGGGCCTTGACGCTGTTCGGCACGTACACGTACATCTGGAGGCCGGTCGGGTTGTTGCCGAAGTCGGCGATCCGGGTCAACGAGGCGGCGCCGGCCTGGGGCGCGGTGGCCAGGTTCGCCCCGAGCGCGGCGCCGATGGCCAGGACTGGGGCGAGCAGGCGGGTCTTGAGGTGCCGGGAGCGCAGCAAGGGGATCTCTTCTCCGGGGAAGTGTCGACGGGTGGTGGTGGGCGAGCAGGCGCGTCCGGCTGCCCGGCGGCTCGTTCCCGGCTCATGTGAGCGTTCACATTCGGGGCCGGATACCAGGGTCGGGCACCTGCTCGTGTGTCGGGGATGTTTCGGACTGATGACGGTGCATCAGTGACCGCCACCTGTCAAGGAATTCGCGGGCCCTGCTCCGGAAGACCTGGGACGGCGGCCGGTGGGGGCGGTTCCACCGGTGAAAGTTTCACCGCGGCGGGGATGTACGGGGCTCCGGAGGCGGAGCGGTCATCCAGTGGCCGTCGACCGGCGGCGCCGACCGGCGGTGGGCGTTCGACCTCACCGGCAGCACGTACGCGCTGGTCAACGTCGCCAGCGGCCTGACCGTGGGCACCGGCGGCTCGACCGCGAAGGGAGCGGCGGTGCGGCAGGAGGCCGGAGACCGCGCGAAGGGCGCCGCCCGGAACCGGACCCCGTCCTGATCGGTTGAGAGGGCGGCGGGAGCCTGTCCCCGCCGCACCCTCAACGGCTCCCGGCGGGCTCAGGTGCACCAGAAGAGGACCGGCTTGCAGGTCGGCGTCGCGGAGGGTGTGGGGGAGGGTGTGGTCGGACTGGGGGAGCGCCCGGTGGTCGGCGCCGTGGTGGGCGGCGCGGGCTGGGGGGTGGTCGGCTGCTCGGTCGACGTGGCCGGGCGGGACGGGGTGGAGGTCGTCCGCGTCGCGCTGGGCCGGGCGGTGGTGGCCGACGGCTGCGCCGGGGCGCCCGTCGTGACCGGCGCGGCCGGGGTCGTCGTGGGGACGCTCGCAGAGCCGGGCGCGGAGGGCGCGGTGGTCGACGCGGGCGCCGTCGTCCCGCTCGACGGGAGCGGGGCGGCCGAGCCGTCGCCCTCGCCGAAGGCCACCACCGCGGTGGTCAGCCCGCCCGCCACCACGCCGAGCGCGACCAGGCCGAGCAGGGCGCCGCGCCGCCGCTTCGACCGCCGCCGGGTCCGCCGGACTGGGGGTGCCACGGCGGCCGGGGGCGCGGCCGGGTGGTCCGGCGCCTCCTGGGGGAGCGCCTCCGCGGGCCGCCCGCAGCCGGGGCAGGAGAAGGCGCCGTTGAGGTGCCGTTGGCAGAACGTGCAGTAACTCATTCGATCTTCCGTAGGTGCCCGCGTACCGCGACGGGTGTCTGCGGAGCCTACGCAGATCCGCCCCCGTCGCGACAGCCGTCCCGCGCGGGGCTTCTGCGGAGATCAAGTGTGCTTCGGGTGTGCGCGGC
The DNA here is from genome assembly GCF_055608425.1 of Kitasatospora sp. NPDC036934. Taxonomy (NCBI): domain Bacteria; kingdom Bacillati; phylum Actinomycetota; class Actinomycetes; order Kitasatosporales; family Streptomycetaceae; genus Kitasatospora; species Kitasatospora sp. NPDC036934. The sequence continues at coordinate 68,068 of NZ_JBVJQR010000020.1, forward strand.
CGGCTCTCCGGAGACGTCGGACCATGGCGCCTGCCACCCGTCCGAGTGAGTGAAATACCGCTCCGCATTGACGGCGCGGCACTGTGCAGTCACATTCGGTCGATCATCTGCGGCACGTTTATCGCGTTGGATTTCCGTCCGGGAAATTGAATGGTGATAACAGTGCGAGAATATGACGGGGGCGCGGAATCGCCCCCCTCTCGGCCGCCCTCACAGCTGCGCCGGCTCCGCCGGCCGCTCGCCGCCCTGGCCGCCCTAGCCGTCTGCGCCGCCGTACCGGGCCTGGTGGCGGGCCGGGCCGCCGCCGACGTCGGCGACGGCACGGTCACCGTCCGGGTGGTCCGCGCGGTCGACGCGAGCGGGGTCTACGATCCCGTGCTGGAGCCGGGCATGGCCGGGGTGACGATCGACCTGACCGATGACGCGGGGGCGACCATCACCGGCACCACCGCGGCCGACGGCACCGTCACGCTGAACCCGAACGGCAGCCCGCTCAAGGGCGGCAAGTACCGGGTCCAGGTGATCAACCCCAAGCCCGGCCTGCTCTTCTCCGCCTTCGCCTCCCCGCAGGGCCTGGCCGGCGCCCCGCGCCAGCTCAGCAGCACCGAGGAGTTCGTCGACCTCTCCGCCGGGAAGAGCGTCTCCTACACCACGGCGCTGTGGAACCCCGGCGACTACTGCCAGAAGAACGCCCCGCTGGTCACCGCGTGCGTCCAGCCGCCGACCGCCGGCGCCTTCGCCCGCACCCTGGTCGAGTTCCCGTACAACGCGCGCGGGAACAACAACCAGACCACCGACCGGGCGACGGCCGACCAGACCGGTGCGGTGTACGGCATCGGGTGGAGCAAGCAGAAGAAGTGGATCTTCTCCGGCGCCCACGCCCACCGCGGCGCCGGCTACGGGCCGGGCGGCCAGGGCGCGGTCTACTTGACCGACCGGGCCGCCGGCACCACCGCGCTGTTCACCACCGTCCCCAACGCCGGCACCACCAAGCACGACCTCGCCACGGCGGGCGACGCGAACTTCATGGGCACCGTCGCCAAGGAGTCGCTCGGCGACGTCGAGGTCAGCGAGGACGGCAAGGACCTCTACGTCGTCAACCTCAACGACCGCAAGCTGTACCGCTACGACGCCACCCAGCGCACCGCCGCCGCCCCCAAGGCCGTCTACACCGTCCCCGACCCGGGCTGCGCCGCAGCCGGCGACTGGCGCCCGTACGGCCTCGGGGTACAGGACGGCACCGTGTACGTCGGGGGCACCTGCTCCGGCGAGAGCACCGGCAACCGGGCCGACCTGCGGGCCGTCGTCCAGACCTTCGACCCGGCCGCGGGCGCCTTCACCGCCACCGTGCTGGACCAGAAGCTCGACTACCCCCGGCAGCCCACCTACACGCTCACCGCCTGCCAGGGCACCGGCTGGTACACCTGGTCCGACGTGTGGCGCAACACCCAGGACGGCAAGACCTGCTCCGGGTACCTGAACGGCTATCCGCAGCCGATCCTGGGCGACATCGTGATCGACACCGACGGCAACATGATCCTCGGCTTCCGGGACCGCTTCGCCGACCAGATCGGCGCCGACGCCCGGATGTCGGCCACGGAGACCAGGCTCACCTCGGTGGCCTCCGGCGGCGACCTCAACCGGGCCTGTCCGGGCCCCGACGGCAGGTTCGTGCTGGACACCAACGGCGGCTGCGGGAAGACCGGTCGAGGCAACAAGTTCTACGACACCCAGCGGACGGTCTACCACTACAACGCGGCCTTCTCCGGCATCGCGCTGTCCAAGGTGGAGACCTCCATCGCCTCCTCCGCGATGGACCCGATCGCCAACGTCTACACCGGCGGCACCGGGTTCTTCCCCCGCACCGGGGCCAACAGCAACGGCGTCGGCAACCAGCTGACCGGCTCCTTCGGCAAGGCCGGTTCGATGGCCGACCTCGAAGTCCTCTGCGACGAGGCGCCGCTGCAGATCGGCAACCGGGTCTGGTACGACGTCAACAAGAACGGCATCCAGGACCCGAGCGAGCCGCCCGTCCCGGGCGCCACCGTCAACCTGTACGACGCCACCGGGAAGCTGGTCGCGACCACGAAGACCACCGGGCGCGGCGAGTACTACTTCGACGACACCAACGTGCCCGGCGGCCTCAAGCCACGCACCGCGTACACCATCCGCATCGACAACCCGGCCGACTACGCCTCCGGCGGGCCGCTGTTCCGCTGGGTGCCGACCGTCCCCGACGCGGGGAGCAACCGGTTCACCGACAGCAAGGGCGTCGTCCCGCCCGGCGGCCGGTTCCCCGAGTACTCGTTCACCACCGGCGGGCCGGGCGAGAACAACCACACCTACGACTTCGGCTACCACCAGGCCGAGGGCGCCGTCAGCGTGCTCAAGACCGCCCCGGAGGGCGGACCGCTCTCCGGGGCGGTGTTCCAGCTCTGGCAGGGCGATCCGGCGAACGGCGGGACGAAGGTCGGCGACCCGTGCACCACGGGCGCCGACGGCAAGTGCACCAGCACCGTCCCGCTCGGCACCTACTACTGGCAGGAGACCGCCCCGCCGCCCGGCTTCCAGCTGCCGGACCCGGCCGTGTTCGGGCCGCTGGAGCTGACCGAAACCAACTACCGGACGGGCGTGAGCACCACCGCCGTCGACCAGCCCGTCCGCGGCCAGGTGTCCGTGGCGAAGACCGACCCGGACGGCAAGGCCCTCTCCGGGGCCGTCTTCCAGCTCTGGCGGGGCGACCCGGCGAACGGCGGGACGAAGGTCGGCGACCCGTGCACCACCGGTGCCGACGGGCGCTGCTCGGCCGCCGTGCTGCCGGGCACGTACTACTGGGAGGAGACCAAGGCGCCCGCCGGGTACCAGCTGCCCAAGCCGGCCGTGTTCGGGCCGCTCGACCTCACCCTCGCGAACGCCGCCGTCGGCCTCACCGTGACGGCTGTCGACCAGCCGACCGTCGGGCGGGTGTCGGTGCTCAAGACCGACCCGGGCGGTGTGCCTTTGCCCGGTGCGGTGTTCCAGCTGTGGCGGGGTGACCCGGCGAACGGCGGGGCGAAGGTCGGCGGCCCGTGCAGCACGGGCGCTGACGGGATCTGCGCGGCCGCCGTCGGCCCGGGTTCGTACTACTGGGAGGAGACCCAGGCCCCGGTCGGTTTCCAGTTGCCGGAACCGGCCGTGTTCGGCCCGCTGGAGCTGACCGACGACAACGCCACGGCGGGCGTCTCGGCCACCGCGGTGGACCAGCCCACCCGGGGGCGGGTCCGGGTGCTCAAGGCGGACCCGGACGGCAACCCGCTCTCCGGCGCGGTGTTCCAGCTGTGGAAGGGCGACCCGGCCAACGGTGGCAGCAAGGTCGGCGGCCCGTGTACCACCGGCACCGACGGGACCTGCTCGGAGCTGGTCGGCCCGGGTTCGTACTACTGGGAGGAGACCCAGGCCCCGGCCGGGTACCAGCTGCCCAAGCCCGCCCTGTTCGGGCCGCTGACGATCACCGACGCCAACGCGGCCGCCGGGATGACCGTCACGGCGGTGGACCAGCCGACCCGGGGGCGGGTCAGCGTGGTGAAGACCGATCCGGGTGGCGCGCCGCTCGCCGGTGCGGTGTTCCAGCTGTGGCGGGGTGACCCGGCGAACGGCGGGGTGAAGGTCGGCAACCCGTGTACCACGGGCGTCGACGGGCTCTGCGCCGCCGAGGTCGGCCCGGGTTCGTACTACTGGGAGGAGACCAAGGCGCCCGCCGGGTACCAGCTGCCCAAGCCCGCCCTGTTCGGGCCGCTGACGATCACCGACGAGAACGCCACCGGCGGGCAGAGCGTCACCGCCGTGGACCAGCCGATCCTCGGCCGGGTGTCGGTGCTCAAGACCGACCCGGACGGCAAGCCGCTGTCCGGCGCGGTGTTCCAGCTCTGGCAGGGCGACCCGGCCAACGGCGGCACCAAGGTCGGAGCTCCGTGCACCACGGGGGCGGACGGCACCTGCTCCGTCACCGTGCGGGTCGGCACGTACTACTGGGAGGAGACCCAGGCCCCCGCCGGGCACCACCTGCCGGACCGGCCGGTGTTCGGGCCGCTCACGCTGACCGACGAGAACGCGGCGGCGGGTGTGTCGACCACGGCCGTGGACCAGCCGATCCTCGGGCGGGTCAGCGTGGTGAAGACCGACCCGAGCGGCAGGCCGCTCGCCGGTGCGGTGTTCCAGCTGTGGAGCGGGGACCCGGCCAACGGCGGTACGAAGGTGGGCGGTTCCTGCACCACTGGCGCCGATGGTACGTGCTCGGCCACCGTCCCGCCGGGGACGTACTACTGGGAGGAGACCAAGGCGCCGACCGGCTTCCAGCTGCCCGACCCGGCCGTGTTCGGGCCGCTGCGGCTGACGGACGCCAACGCGGCGGCCGGGCTGACGGTCACGGCAGTGGACCAGCGGACCCGCGGTCGGGTCAGCGTGCTCAAGACCGACCCGGACGGCAAGCCGCTCGCCGGAGCCGTCTTCCAGTTGTGGCAGGGCGATCCGGCCAACGGCGGTACGAAGGTGGGCAGTTCCTGCACGACGGCGGGTGACGGGCGTTGCTCGGCGACCGTCACCGTCGGGACGTACTACTGGGAGGAGACCAAGGCTCCGGTCGGTTTCCGGCTGCCCGACCCGGCGGTGTTCGGGCCGCTCGTCCTCAGCGACGAGAACGCGGCGGCGGGCGTGTCGGCCACCGCGGTGGACCAGCCGACCCGCGGTCAGGTCGGCGTGCTCAAGACCGACCCGGACGGCAAGCCGCTGGCGGGTGCGGAGTTCCAGCTGTGGAGCGGTGACCCGGCCAACGGCGGTACGAAGGTGGGCAGCTCCTGCACCACCGCTGCCGACGGGCGCTGCTCGGCGACCGTCACCGTCGGGACGTACTACTGGGAGGAGACCAAGGCTCCGGTCGGCTTCCGGCTGCCGGATCCGGCGGTGTTCGGGCCGCTCGTCCTGAGCGACGCCACCGCCGCCGCCGGGGTCACCCTCACCGCCGTCGACCAGCCCACCAGGGGCCAGGTCGGCGTGCTCAAGACCGACCCGGCCGGCAAGCCCCTCGCCGGCGCCGTCTTCCAGCTGTGGAGCGGCGACCCGGCCAACGGCGGCAGCAGGAACGGCGCGCCCTGCACCACGGGTGCCGACGGTGTCTGCACCGCCACCGCCGGCCCGGGGACGTACTACTGGGAGGAGACCAAGGCGCCGGAGGGCTACCGGCTCCCGGACCCGGCCGTCCTCGGCCCGCTGACGCTGACGGACGCCAACGCGGCCGCCGGGGTGAGCGTCACCGTCGTCGACCAGCCCGAGGAGGTGCCCACCGGCCAGGTCGGCGTGACCAAGACCGACCCGGCCGGCAACCCGCTCTCCGGCGCCGAGTTCCAGCTCTGGAGCGGCGACCCGGCCAACGGCGGCAGCAAGCTGGGCGCGCCCTGTACCACGGGCGGCGACGGACGGTGCAGCACGGTGGTGCCGCTGGGCACCTACTACTGGCAGGAGATCCGGGCGCCCCACGGCTACCAGCTGCCCGACCCGGCGGTCTTCGGGCCGCTGGTGCTCACCGCCGACAACCACCGGCAGGGCGTCGGCACCATCGCCGTCGACCGGCCGCTGCCCGGAGGGCTGCACATCGTCAAGCAGGACCGCCGGAGCCACCGGCGGCTCCCCGGCGCGGTGTTCGAGCTCTGGCACCGCACCGGTGAGCGGGAGGAGCGGATCGGCCGGGCCTGCACCACCGGGGCGGACGGCAGCTGCGACTTCGGCGACCGGGCTCCCGGCCGCTACCTGGTCAAGGAGACCGGCGCCCCGAAGGGCTACCGCCTGCCGGCCGACCCGGTCACCGAGGTGGAGATCCGGATCGGTGGGAACGGTCAGCTCGTGCTGACCATCGACAACGACCGGCTGCCCGAACTGCCCCCGACCGGCACCGAGGCGCTCCTCGCCGCCGCCGGGGGCGGGACGCTGCTGCTCGGCGGAGGCGTCCTCTACGCCGCCGTCCGGCGCCGCCGCGGCGCGTAACCGGGAGGTCGTCCCGAGACAGGGCGGGCGGTCGGCGTTCGAGCCGACCGCCCGCCCCTGTCGTGTTCGCCCTGACCGGCAGGCCCTGACGGGTGACCGGCCGCGCGTGTTGGGGGCGGGCCGGGCCTGCGGGGCGCTGGACTGTCCAGCGTGCTGAAACTCCGACACCCCCGCCGCCGCTGGTTCCGCCGTCCGCTCGTCCTGCTCGCCGGGGCCACCGCCCTCGCCGGGGCGCTCGCCGCCGGGGCGGTGTGGGCCGCCGCCACCCCCGGGGAGGGCGAGCGGCCCGTGACCACCGACGAGGCCGGGCTGCTCGCCGTCTCCCGGCTGACCACCTTCGAGGCCAGCCCGCTCCGGGTCCGGATCACCGTCCCCGCGCCCGGGCGGGCCGTGGTCGTGGACGGCCTGGTCGACTACCGCAGCCACCACGCCGTCGGCGCGTACCACCAGCGGGAAGGCGGCACCGACGGGCTGCTGGTCTGGGACGACCGGGGCCTCGGCCTCGCCCCCGGCGCCGCCACCGACACCCCCGCCCGCACCGCCGCCGACCTGCCGCACCAGGCCTGGTCGCCACGCGCCTACACCGCCGACCCGCTGGACGCCGCGCTGCGCCTCGCCATGGCCCTGGGCGCCGACCGCCCCGACAACCCCCAACTGCTCGCCCAGGCGGGCCCCCGCCGGCTGCGCACCGCCACCCTCGGCGGTCACCGCTACACCGTCTTCGCCGGTCCGCCGCCGGCCGAGGGCGCCCGCTCGCACCTCAGGTACTGGGTGGACGCGGACGGCCGGCTCGGCCGGGTCGAGGCGGACCTGCCGGGCCTGTCCGGCCCCGCCGTGGTGGAGCCCGCCGGACGGGCGGACGGCGAGCAGGTGCCGGACACGCCGTGGCAGGCGCTGCCGCAGGTGCCGTGACGCGAGCTCAGTGGATCGCGGGCACCGGCACGGCCACGGCGGGTGCCGGACGCTCCGGGATCTCGTTCCCGGGGTGATCAGGACGAAGGACGTACGGGTGGCGAGGCAGCCGGCTCAGGCGGCGGCCGGCTGGGCGGGCAGCACGTGGTCGCCGACCTTGTCGGTGCTGAGGCAGAGCGAGCAGACGGCCGCCTCGTGGATGGCGCAGGCCGTCAGGTCGGGGCGCTCGTAGGGCTGGTGGCAGACGTGGCAGTCGAGGGTGGCGGCGCTGGGGTTGCCCTCGGCGTCCAGCAGGGGCTCGGCGATGCCGTCGTCGGTGCGGCGCAGGTAGTAGTGGCCCTTGGTGACGACCGCCGTCAGCGGGGTGAGGACGAAGGCGATGACGGCGGCGGCCACCGGCGAGTACGGCTGGAGGGTGTCGCCGAGGGCGTGGAAGTACATGGCGATGGACAGCCCCGAGGCGGCGACGAAGGCCACCACGCCGACCGGATTGACGGCGTACAGCATGCCCCGGCGGAACTCGGGCTGGAGCGGGGAGAGCTTCAGGAGGTACTTGTTGACGCCGATGTCGGTGGCGACGGTGACGACCCAGGCGATCGCGCAGTTCGAGTAGAAGCCCAGGATGCTGTTGAGGAAGCTGAACATGTCGGCTTCCATCAGGGCGAGCGCGAAGCCCAGGTTGACCAGGACGAAGACCATCCGGCCGGGGTAGTGCCGGGTGACGCGGGTGAAGGAGTTCGTCCAGGCCAGCGAGCCGGAGTAGGCGTTGGTGACGTTGATCTTGATCTGGCTGATCACGACGAGGGCCACGGCGAGCGGCACGACGAGCCAGGAGGGCATCATCGCGTCGAAGGCGCCCCGGAACTGCTGGATCGGCTCGGGGGCGGCGTCCGCACCGACCTTGGCGAGGATGTAGACGGCGAGGAAGACGCCGATGGCCTGCTTCAAGGCGCCGAGCACCACCCAGCCCGGCCCGGCCATGACCACGGCCGTCCACCAACCGCGCTTGTTCGCTTCGGTCTTGGGCGGCATGAAGCGCAGGTAGTCGATCTGCTCGCCGATCTGCGCGATCAGGGACAGGCAGACCCCGGCGCCGAGGAGCACGGAGGCGGTGTCGACGCCGCCCCCGCCGTGGGTACCCGCGTAGGAGAGGAAGCGGTCGACGCTGCCGGGGTCGTGGGCGATCAGGTACACCAGCGGGGCGACCATCAGCACCAGCCAGACCGGCGTCGTCCACACCTGGAGCTTGCTGAGCGCCTTCATGCCGTAGATCACCAGCGGGATCACCATCAGCGTGGAGACCGCGTAGCCCAGCCACAGCGGGAGCCCGAGGCCGAGCTTGAGGCCCTGGGCCATGATCGATCCTTCGAGGGCGAAGAAGATGAAGGTGAAGCTGGCGAAGATGACGCTGGTCAGCACCGAGCCGTAGTAGCCGAAGCCGGAGCCGCGGGTGATCAGGTCGAGGTCGATGTTGTAGCGGGCGCCGTAGTAGGCGAGCGGGAAGCCGGTGATGAAGATGACCACCGCTGCCACGGCGATCGCCAGGAGCGCGTTGCCGGTGCCGTGGGCCAGGCCGATGCCGGCGCCGATGGAGAAGTCGGCCATGTAGGCGATGCCGCCGAGCGCGGTGGTCGCCACCACCATCGGGGTCCAGCGGCGGTAGCTGCGCGGGGCGAAGCGGAGGGTGTAGTCCTCCAGGGTCTCCTTCGTCGCCTGGCTCTTCTCGGCGCCGGGTGGTGCGGTCGTCGTGGTCGTCCGTGACTCGGTGGTGCTCATCATCAGCCCTTCCGATGGTGGGGGTCGGGGGTGCGGGGCGGACTGACGGGGCCTCGATCGCCCGTGCGACGCCGCGCGGTTCGGCGGTGACGCGGAGCTCGTGGAAGTCCTTCAACCGCGCCAGGTCGGGGATCGTGACGAAGAAGCCGCCGTCGCCCGCTCGATCGGCCCGTCGGCGGCCAGCCGCGCCGGCGCCTCGCGGACCGGCGTCCGCGACAACCCGAACCGCGCTGCCGGCCGCACCCCGCCCAGCCGCTCGCGCACGCCGAACTCGCCGTCGAGTACGGCCGCCCGGAGCCCCGTGCGGACCGCCTCGCGCAGCGAGGGCACGGGCGCCGTGGCCGCGGCCGGCGCGGTGACCAGGGGCGTGTACTGCCTCGCATCCATGGGCGGACACGCTAGGAACCGCGTGTTTCCCCGGCAGACCGCCCCGCGTGAACGGCTCGTTACCGGAACCTCGCCGACCCCCAAGGTCTGTCGGGCCGCTCTCCCCGTTCTCCCTGCACCCCCGCTCTCCCGGCACTCCGGTGCGCCTGGTGGCTCCCTGTCCTTCGGTTCGCCGATTCTTCGACGCTGGTTCGATGAATTCAATGGATATTTCGTTGCTATATATATTTTTTGACACACCATCAAGAGTTCTGGCAGATTTGGCGGAATGTTCGAATCGAAGCGCTTCGACAGTGCCGTTCGATCGTGGGGCGCCCATGCCGTCCTGCTGGTGCCCGGCCTGCTCAACCAGTACCTGCGCGTCCGCCAGGTGCAGCTCTTCACGAGGGTGTGGCGCGGCGGCGTCGAGCACGGGCTGCACGCCGACTCCTGGCGGGAGTCGCTCGTCGCGGTCGGCCCCAGCATGGAGGCGCGGGTCTTCGGCTTCGGCGAGTGGATGGCCGAGCGCGTCCAGTGGCACCTGCGGGAGATGTTCACTCCCGTCTGGACGGTGTCCCGCAAGCTGCTGCGCGACGAGTGGAGCCAGTTCCTGCTGGTCGGCGCCCCGATGCTGGCCGTGTACCTCGCGGTGGCCGGGGACGCCGCCCGCGGCTCGGTGGGCGTGCCGGTGCTGACCGCGGTGCTGACCGCCTCCTGGTCGCTGGTGCAGTCGTTCGGCTACAGCGATGACGTCCGCAGCATCCGCGCCGCCGCCGAGGGCATGAAGGCCTACCAGGAACTGCGGGAGGCCCTGGAGCCGCAGGCCGCCGCCGAGGCGGATGCGCAGAGCCTTCCGGCGCCCCGGGCGGAGCTGCGCCCCGGACCGCCGCTGGTCGCCTTCGAGGGCGTCTCCTTCACCTACCCGGGCACCGGGCGCACCGTGCTCGACGGGGCTGGACCTGGAGATCAGGCCCGGCGAACTGCTGGCCGTGGTGGGGCTCAACGGCGCCGGCAAGTCCACCATGATCAAGCTGCTGTCCGGGCTCTACCGCCCCACCGGGGGCCGGATCACGGCCGACGGGACGGACATCGCCGACCTGGGCGTCGCCGGCTGGCGGGAGCACGTCTCGGTTGTCTTCCAGGACTTCGTCAAGTACCAGCTGTCGGCGGCCGACAACGTCACGCTCGGGCACGCCACCGTCCCCGTCGACCAGGCCGCGCTGGCGGCCGCCGCCGAGGACTCCGGCTTCGACGCCGTGCTGGAGCGGCTGCCGGACGGCTCGGACACCCCGCTCGCGCGCACCCGCACCGACGGGGTCGACCTCTCCGGCGGCCAGTGGCAGCAGGCCGTCCTGGCCCGGGTCCTGTACTCCGTGCACACCGGCGCCGACCTGCTCGTCCTGGACGAACCCACCGCCCACCTGGACGTGCGTACCGAGTTCGAGGTCTTCAACCGCCTCGCCGAGCACCGTGGCCGGGCCGGCGTGGTGCTGATCTCGCACCGGCTCGCCACCGTCCGCCAGGCCGACCGGATCGTCCTCCTCGACGGCGGGCGGATCACCGAATCCGGCACCCACGACGAACTCGTCGCCCTCGGCGGCCGGTACGCCGAGCTCTACGGGATCCAGGAGACGGCCTACGCCGAGTCCTGAGCCCAGCCCACCCGGCCCGGTCTCCGCGTCTCGCATACATGGGATGTCCGAGGCTGTGAAGCGGCCCCGGAGGCCGCTGCTGGACGCGATCCCGGAGGCCCCGGCCGAGGCCGGTTTCGGCGCGACGCCCGTCGTCGTCGACGGTTTCACCCCGGCCGCCTCAACCACGAGCCACCCCCCCGTGACCGAGGAATCCTGACGTGCGAACACCAACACTCCCTGACGAACGGCGACCGTTGCGGCACCAGCGGTACCGCCCCCTGACCCCCTTCTTCCGGCACCTCCGCCCGGACGCCGGACCGAACCCGGTCCACTGGAAGGACGCCATGCCGATCGACGGCCGGCACCCCGCTACGGACCCGCTCTGGTACCGGCAGCCCGCCGCCGACTTGCTGGCCGCGCTGCCGCTCGGCAACGGCCGGCTCGGCGCCACGCTGTACGGAGGCGTGCGGACCGAGCGGATCGAGCTCAACGCGGACACCCTGTGGTCCGGCGGACCGGGCCCCCGCGACCGCGAGGCCGCCGAGCACCTCCCCGCCCTGCGGGAGGCGGTGCGCGACCGCGACCACGCCGCCGCCGACGCCATCGCCGCCGAGCACTTCCAGGGCCGCGACGCCGACGCCTACCAGCCCGTGGGCACCCTCGTGCTGACCTTCCCGTCGCTCGGCGAGGAGGGCGAGGACGGCGAGGAGGACGTGGCCGACTACCGGCGCGTCCTGGACCTCGACGACGCCGTGCACACCGTGGAGTTCACGGCAGGAGGAGTCCGCTACCGGCGGGAGAGCTTCGTCTCCGCCCCGGCGGGCCTCCTCGCCGTCCGCCTCGGCGCGGACGCCCCCGGCGCCCTGACCTTCCGTACGAGCCTGGAGACGCCCCACCCCGGCGCAGCCACGACCGCTGACGAGGGGGCGCTGTCGATCCAGGGCCGCGCCCCGGCGGCCGTCGCGAGCTGGGTCGGCGGCACGCCCACCGCCTACCGGGACGACGAGGGCACCGGATTCGCCGCCGAGGTCCGCGTGCGGACGGTGAACGGAAGCACCCGCGCCGTGGACGGCGGCATCGAGGTCAGCGGCGCCGACGAGGCGGTCCTCCTGGTCTCCGTCGGCACCGGGTTCCAGGACTGGCGCAAGCAGCCCGAGGGCCCCGAGACGGCGCTCACCGAAGCCCGTCGCTTCATCGAAGCGACCGCCGGACAGGAGTACGACACGCTGCGTGCCGCCCACGTGGCCGACCACCGGCGGCTCTTCGGCGCGGCCTCGCTCCGGCTCGCCGGTGCGGAGCAGGCGGCGGGCTTGCCGACCGACGAGCGCCTGGCCGCCGCCAACGCGGGCACCGCCGACCCGGGCCTCGCCGCCCAACTGTTCGCCTACGGCCGCTACCTGCTCATCGCCTCGTCCCGGCCCGGGACCCAGCCCGCCAACCTCCAGGGCATCTGGAACACCTTCGTCACGCCGCCGTGGAACTCAGACTGGACATCGAACATCAACCTCCAGATGAACTACTGGCTCGCGGAGACCACCGGCCTGGCCGAGTGCCACGAGCCGCTGTTCGACCTCACCACCGACCTCGCCGAGGCCGGGCGCTCCACCGCGCGGGCCTACTACGGCGCCCCCGGCTGGTGCTGCCACCACAACGTCGACATCTGGCGCGCCACCAACCCGGTGCTGGGGCAGCCGATGTGGTTCCACTGGCCGATGGCCGGGCCGTGGCTGGCCGCCCACCTGTGGGACCACCACCTCTTCCACGGGGACCGCGCCTTCCTCGCCGACCGCGCCTTCCCCGTCATGAGGGAGGCCGCGCGCTTCGTCACCCACCTCCTCGTCGAGGACGAGGACGGCGCGCTGGTGACCAGCCCGTCCACCTCGCCCGAGCACCGGTTCCGGCTGGACGACGGCACCATGGCCGCCGTCTCCGCCGGCTCGGCGATGGACTACTGGCTGACCGCCGAGCTGTTCGACAACACCGTCACGGCCGCTCGCGAACTGGGCGTCGACGACCTGGCGGAGGATCTGGCCGGCCTGCGCGCCCGGCTGCGGCCCCCGGCCCTCGCCGCCGGGGGCCGCCTGCTGGAGTGGCGGGACGACCTCCCCGAGGAGGAGCCCGGCCACCGCCACCTCTCCCACCTCTACGGCGTCTACCCGGGCAGTGCCGTCGACCCGCTCGGCGACGACACCCTGCTCGACCCGGCCCGCCGCGCCCTGGACCGCCGCCTGGAGCACGGCGGCGGCGGCACCGGATGGAGCCTCGCCTGGGTCGCCGCGCTGGCGGCCCGCTTCGGCGACGGAGCCCTCGCCGGGCACGCCGTCGAGCGCCTGCTCGCCACCTCGATCGCCCCCAACCTCTACGACCTGCACCCGCCCCGGCTGTTCCAGATCGACGGCAACTTCGGCATCACCGGAGCCATCGCCGAGATGCTGCTGCAGAGCCACAACGGCGTCCTGCGGCTGCTTCCCGCGCTGCCGCCGACCTGGGCGGAGGGCGACGTCCGCGGCCTGCGGGCGCGGGGCGGGCTCGCCGTCGGCCTGGACTGGCGCGAGGGTCAGCTGGCCGGGGCCGAGCTGCGGGCCACCCGGGACGTCGCGTTCGACGTCCAGCTGCCCGAGCGGCCGGGCAGTCCCGTACTGACCGACGAGGCCGGGAGCCCGGTCGAGGCGGTCTCGGTTCCGGGCGATCCGCGGCGCCTGCGGCTGACCCTGCCGGCGGGCGGCTTCCTCCGGATCTCCTACCCGGGCCCGGCCGCCGGGCACTGACCCCGCGGGCGGCCCTTGCTACCCGTGCTGGGGCGGTGGCGGAGGCAGGGTGTCGGCGCCCGGCGCCGGCTCCGGCCAGACGAGCAGCACGGGGCAGGGGGCGTGGTCGACCACGAAGCGGGTGGCGGGGCCGAGGCTGTGCGGTCCGAGCCGGGAGCGGTCACCGTCCCGGGCGAGGACCAGAAGCTCGGCCCCCTCGGCCGCCGCGACCACCTCGCGCTCGGTCCGGCCGGTGCGCTCCACACGGGTACACGGGCGGCCGAGGCGCTCGGCGGCGGCGTCCAGGAGCTGTTGGGCGGAGGTGGCCGCGAGGCGTTCCACCCGGTCGCCGGGGTCGCGTTCGCGGTGGCCGCGGCCGAGCAGCCCGGCGAACGCGCCGTGCGCGACTCCGGGGACGTCGGGGCCGCTGACGTGAAGCAGGACGACGTCGGCCGACTGCGGCGCGTGGGCGCGGGCGGCATCGACACAGGCGGGCCAGGTGCCCTCGGTGGTCCAGACGACGACGGTCACGGGCGTCGGCCTCCTCATGCGCTGAATGCGCTGATTCTCATGCTCCGATGATCTGCAGGGAGCCCCAGAGTGCCACCACGGCGAGCGCCAGGGCAGCGGGCACCACGAGCAGCCCGAGTCGGGTGAACTCGCCCAGGCCGATCTCGGTGTCGTGCTCGCGCACGATCCGCCGCCACAGCAGGGTGGCCAGTGACCCGGCGTAGGTCAGGTTGGGCCCGATGTTCACCCCCAGCAGCACGGCCAGGACGGCGCCCGGGCCGGAGGGGACGGCCAGCGGGAGCAGGACGAGCGTCGCGGGCAGGTTGTTGATGACGTTCGCCAGTACGGCCGCCAGCGCGGCGATACCCAGCAGGGCGGCCAGCGAGGTGCCGTGCGGGACGAGGTGTCCGAGCGCGGAGGCCAGTCCGTTGTCCACCACCGCGCGGACCACGACGCCGAGCGCGAGGACGAAGGCCAGGAACGGCACGGCGGCCGAGCGCACGATCGCCACGGGGGTGGTGCGGCGCCGGACGAGCGCCCGGACGGCCAGCACGAGGGCCCCGGCGAACGCCGCCCAGGCCGGGTCGATCCCGATCACCGAGGTCAGCACGAAGCCGACCAGCGTGCCCGCCACGGTGAGCAGCGCGAACAGCGGCATCTGCGGCGCCGCCACCTCGCCGCCGGTCGCGCTGCCCGTCTCCAGGTCGGTGGCGAAGAACCGGCGCAGCACCGCGTACTCGACGGCGATCGCCGCCAGCCAGGGCAGCGCCATCAAGGCGGCGAAGCGGGTGAAGCTCAGCCCGCTGGCGCTCAGGGCCAGCAGGTTGGTGAGGTTGGAGACCGGCAGCAGCAGCGAGGCGGTGTTGGAGAGGTGGGTACAGGCGTACAGGTGCGGCTTCGGGCGGGCGCCGAGCCGGGCCGCGGTGGCGAACACGACCGGCGTCAGCAGCACCACCGTGGCGTCCAGGCTGAGCACCGCCGTGACCACGGACGCGACGACGAACACCTGCGCCAGCAGCCTGCGCGGACTCCCGGCCGCGGTGCGGGCCATCCAGGCCCCGCAGGCCCGGAAGAGGCCCTCGTCGTCGCAGAGCTGCGCCAGGACCAACACCGCCGCCAGGAACCCGATCACCGGCCCGAGCCGCTCGGCCTCGGCCAGCGCGTGGTCCGGCGGGATCGCCCCGGTGACCACCACCAGCCCGGCCGCGGGCACCGCCACCACCGCCTCCGGCCACCCCCACGGTCGCGCCACCGCGCACACCAGGACGAGGACCAACAGTGCCACGGACAGCGCTTCTGCGAACGACGTACTCAGGGTCCTGCTCCTCGCGGGTGACGGTGACGGGCAGCCCCCCATCGAACCAGAGCATCCCAGGTAGCAGCACCTCGGGCGGCCCGGCGGCGGCCGTCGTCCGCTGTCATCACACTGGCGGACGCTGACGTCGATCGAGCGGGGAGGCGAGCGGCTTTCCTGCGGGCCGGCGTCAGCGGCGGCGGCGCCGAGGGCGGTGGTTGCCGCTGCGCCTGCTCCGGTGTTTGCGGACGAGGACGACGGCGCCGGCCGCGGCCGCCAGGGCTGCGGCGGCCGGGCCGAGTGCCGCCCAGGGTGTGCCGTCACCCGCCCGGGGCGCGGCCTGGGTGGCGGTCGGATCGTCGGGTGGGCCGGCGGTGGGCCCGTCCGTGGGGTTCGCCGCGGGTGGGGTGCTCGAAGTGACCGTCGGGGTGGCCGCCGTCGTGGCCGTCAGCTCGATGTGGCCGCCCGTGCGGGCGACCGAGAAGGTGGTGCCTCCCGCGCTGAGGGTGTCGCCGCTGAGCGCGGTCTCCTGGGAGCCCACGGTGAAGCTCTGGGCTCCGTCGGGCAGGATGATCTTCGCGCCCGTGACGACGTCCAGCTTGCGCAGCGTGGTGGATTTCGCGGTGCCGAGGTCGAGGACCGCGGTCGCCCCGGTGAGGGCGACCCCGCTGGAGGCGGTGAGCGATGCGCCGGCCAGCGCGAGCGTGCCCTTGGTGACGGTGGTGGTGCCGGTGTAGGCCGCGGCGGTCAGGGTCGTCGTCGCGGTGCCGTCCTGGGTGAGCGATCCGGAGCCGGACACCGGGGGCAGGGTCGCGGGCGTCCGGGCGTTCTGGACGATCAGTGACCCGTCGTCGCTGATCGTGTCGAGGGTGCCCTTGGTGTAGAGGCTGCCGTCGGCTCCCGCCGCGCCGGATCCGAGGCGCAGGGTGGCGCCCCGCTGGATGGTCGTGGAACCGTCGTAGAACTGCGCGGCGGCGAAGGTTACGTCGTTCCCGGCGGTGCCGGCGATGACGATGTCGCCCCCGCCAGGAGTGGAGAGGGTGTCGTGGTAGATCCCCCCGCCGATGGGCGCGCCGAGGGTGACGGGGCCGTTGTAGTCGAAGGTGAGCCGTGAGCGCTGCGGCCTGGCGTGCAGGTTGATGTACACCGTCTCGGCCGTGCCCGGCATGAAGATCTGGTGAGTGGTGCCGTCCCCCCAATGGACGTCGGCGCCCTCGATGTTGGTGCCGCGCTTGTTCGACTTGTGCGGCACCGTCACCCAGTTGAGGTTGCCGTCGCCCAGCGCGGGCGCGGCCGTGTCGGTGTTGTCGCTGTAGCTGTAGACGCCCGTCAGGACGACCTTGCTGCCGGGCCGGGAATGGACGTTGACGTCGTTGCCGTACTCGCGGCTGTAGAAGTTCTGGCGTTGGACGACGGTCTGGTTCAGCGGGGTGTCGATGATCCACGAGCCGCGGTTGACGACGGCCTTGGCGTTCGGCAGGTCGGCCGGACAGGTGGTGGCGGCGTAGTCGGCGCCCGTGCCGATGTAGAGCACCCCCGAGAAGGGACTGCTTCCGCAGAGCTGGAGCGTCCCCCACGTGTTTCGGGGCTGGACGATCGTCCCGGAGCCGCTGATGGTGCCCAGGTTGAACAGGCGGGTGAGCGACAGGTTCAGGGTGCCGTCCACCCGGATGTTGTCCTGGTTCTGCTGGTAGCCCGGCGAGTTGTAGGGGAAGGCGCCGATCAGCCCGGTGGTTCCGCCGTTGCCGTACTGGAGGGTGGCACCGGCGTCGACCGTGATCGCCGGTCGGTCGGGGTTGGCGACGAGCACGTAGGGGTGGTTCCCGCCGGGAGTGCTGACGGACTGGCCCTGCTGGGAGTCGGGCAGGGTGAAGGTGCTGTCCTTGGTGAGGACCAGGGTGCCGGTGCCGGAGATCCGCAGGGATCCCTGCCCGCTGATGACTCCCGAGTAGGTGTGTGTCCCGGGCGGTACGTTCACGACGGCGTTCCCGCCGAGGACGACGTCGGTGTTGGCGAGGATCGACGCGGTGATGTCGCCGTCCGCCGCGTGGGCGGCGGTCGGGGCCAGGGCCAGGGGCACGGTGGTCGCTGCCACTGTGGTTGCCGCCAGCAGTGCATGCCATGAACGTTTCATCGGGGGTGCTTCCTGGTGCGGGCAGAACAGGGCGGTGCCGGCGCGCCTCGGAGGCGCGCCCGCACGCAGGTCGGGTCAGCTGGTCACGCGGAAGGTGGCGTCGCTCTGGGCGGGGGTGCTGGGCCAGCGGGCGAGCACGCGGCTCTCCTCGGCGGCCGTCAGGTTGAGGATCCAGCCGTGGCGCTTCTTCGTGCCGCCCATGTCGTAGTCGGTCGACGCCTGCTGGTGGTAGGCCGCCGGGTTGGACGGGTCGGTGGTCACGACCGGCATGTAGCCGCGGTTGGTGGCGTACTGGTCGAGGTAGAGCGCCCACTTGTCGGTGCCGTTGAACTTCATCCACATCGGGCCCTCGACCTGGGAGCCGGTGAGGCCGATGCCGGAGAGGTTGCCGAGGTCGGTCCACGTCCCGAGGATCGAGTCGCTGCCCTCAAGGGTGATCTGTCCGTCGCCGGAGGCCCGCACGTAGCGGAAGTCGCCGACGCCCGAGGGCACTTCGATGATCTGGGTGTCGATGATGCCCTGGGTGCCGGGGCGGTCGATGTACAGCTGCGGGGTGGAGATGGCGCGGAAGTCCGTGGTGCGGGCGGCGTAGATGCGGTGCTTCAGCACGCCGTTCAGGGTCGCGTTGGTCGCCCAGTACAGGACGTAGCTGTTGGTCTCCGGGTCCCAGATCGCCTCGGGCGCCCAGGCGTTGCGGCCGTCGGGGATCGCACCGGCGACGTCGAGCAGCCAGGGCTTCGACCAGGTGACGAGGTCGGTCGACTCCCACACCACGATGTCGCGGCTGGCGTTGTTCTGGGCCTGGTCCCAGTTCTGCCCGCAGCCGATGCACAGGTCGGTCGCGAGGATCCAGTACCGGCTCCCGTCGGGGGAGCGCACCAGCGCCTGGTCACGCACGCCCCCGGTGCCGACCGTGGACCGCAGGACCGTCGCGCCGCCGTCGAGGTCGTTCCAGTGCACGCCGTCCGTGCTGTGCGAGAGGTACGTCTGCTGACCGGTCGCCCCCTCCCCGATGAAGTGCACCATCAGGTACCCGGGCGTGGCGGCAGCGGGTGCGGCAGCGGCCCGCTGCGGTGCGGCCAGGGCGAGGGCGGTGAAGAGGAGGCAGAAGACGAGCACCCCCGCCGAAAACCGTGCGCGAAGCGCGGACATGGACGTCTCCTGTCGTTCTGCCGGCGCCGACGGGCCGAAGGGGGGAGCGCTGGTCGCGCGGGCAGCTCGCTCCCTCGGAGGTGACGCCGCGTTACGCTCCTGAGCGATTGTTAACGTTCACATTTTGGGCGGACAAGACCCGGGATCCGCCGTTACCCAATCTTGATCAGTGGCGATCCCTTGCGGCCGGTCTCACCGGAGCCTTCGCACCGCGACCGCGTAGAGCGGGGCGTCCTCGAACGGGCGGTGCTCGCCGACCTTCCGGTACGCCCACCTTCCGTACATCTCCTGGACCCGCGGGCGGGTGACGTCGACGTACAGCACGGCCAGGCTCTCGACGGCGCGGCCGAAGTACTGCACATCGCCGACGGAGCGGCTGTGGCGTAGGGCCTGTCCGTCACGGCCCCGGGTGGGCGGCCCTCAGGTGGGCGACCAGGGCGGCGGTAGGGCGACCGGGGGAGCGACGAACGGCGGTCGGAACGGCGCGGGACCGGACCGGCCGTTGAAGCCGGCCGATCCGGTCCCGGGTCCTCGACTCCCGCGCCCTCGGCGCCGTCAGGGGTGCCCGTCCGATCCCGGTGCGCGGCCGGAGGCCGGAGGTGAGGGGCCGGGGGTGGGGAGTCGAAGGTCGGTGGCCGGTGGTCAGAGGGAGTCGCAGTACCGCGCGAACGCGGCCTCGGTCCCGGGGCCGGCCAGGCCTCCGGCGGTGAGTCCGACCGCGGCCGTGGCGGTGGCGAGCGTCTTCACGAGTGCGTTCGGTCGCATGAGTGCCCCCCTTCTGCGGTACTCGCGTCGCGGGTCATTCCGCATGGACATGATAACCATGCGGATGGCGGGCGCGGGTGCGTACGGATCGAACGACGCGGGCGGCCGGTGCCTCAGCTCCGCCGGCCGATCGCCCGGGGTTCGGGGCCGGGCCGCCGCCCGCGCCGAGCCGGACGAGCCGTCCTCCCGGTGGCGGCGGTGCATCCCCGGCCGCCCCGCGGGATTGCTGTTCCCGCCATCCCGCGCGCCCCGCTGCCGCCCGTGCCTACGATCGGTGCAGAGGGGGGAGAGCGGGGGGAGGGAGCGGGGGCGAGACGGAAGCCAGGTAGCCGATGGCCCCGAGGTCCGTGCAGTGGCCGCCGTACGTGCGGGTCGCGCCGTGGTTGCTGATCGTCGGCGGGCTGGTGTGGAACTCGCTGGATCCGACCGACTACTGGGGCGATCCGATGCTGGCGGCGGCCGCTGTGCTGGCGGGTGCGCTCCTGACGCTGCGGGACACCGTGGCGGTGGCGTTGGCGAACGTGACCGGGATCCTGGTGCTCTCGGTGCGGGAGGGGACGATCGGGACCCAGGACGGCTACCTGGAGCTGGTGAACACCGTCTTCGCGGCCCTGCTCGGGATCGGGGTGAACCGGGTGGTGGCCCAGCAGGGGCGGCGGCTGGCGCGGGTGCGGTCGGTGGCGGAGGCGGCGCAGCGGGCGGTGCTGCCGGAGCCGCCGGGGCTGGTGGCCGGGCTGGAGGTGGCGGCCTGCTACCGGGCGGCCCAGGACGAGGCGCTGATCGGCGGTGACGCGTACGCGCTGCAGGCCACGCGGTACGGGGTGCGGGTGCTGATCGCGGACGTGCGGGGCAAGGGGCTGCACGCGGTGGGGGCGGTGTCGGTGCTGCTGGGGGCGTTCCGGGAGGACGCGCACCGGGAGCCGGACCTCGGGGCGCTGGCGGACGCGTTGGAGCGCACGCTGGCCCGGGAGAGCGCGCAGCTGAGCGAGGAGCTGCGGCTGGAGGGGTTCATCACGGCGCTGCTGGTGGAGTTTCCGCCGGGGGAGGCGGTGGCCCGGACCCTGGACTGCGGTCACCCCGGGCCGTACCTGCTGGGGGCCGGCGCGCCGACGGTGTGCCGGTGGGACGCGGCGGATCCGGGGCTGCCGCTGGGGATGGGCGGGCTGGGGATGCCTCGCCCGGCGGTGGAGACCAGGCCGTTCCCGCCGGGGTGCACGCTGCTGCTGGTGACCGACGGGGTGACGGAGGCGCGGGACGCCGCGGGGGAGTTCTACGACCCGGTGCGCGGGCTGGCCCCGCTCGGGCCGTTCGCCGGGGCGCGGGCGGCGGTGGAGGCGTTGGTGGCGGACGTGGCCCGGTGGACGGGCGGCCCGCGGGACGACGACATGGCGGTGCTCGCGGTGACCCGGTGCGGGGACGACGAGGGGGCGTGAGGGCGACCGCCGACCCGGGCGCGCGGGAGCGAGGAGGGGCGTGAGGAACCCCGCCGGGCCGGTTGCGGTGAGTGGCCGACCGGCCACCGAGAAGCAGCCCGCAAGGCCCGTTGGTGGCTCCGAACGGTCACGCCGATATCACGATGGGGTTACGGAAGGCGGGTACCTCATGGATTCCGGCCAAGTTGAGCGGTCGGCTCCGGTGGCCGGAAAACGGGCGTCCGGATATCGGACGGCGAAATGGACTCCCTGGTCGTGGGCCCGGCCGGACGTCCCGGTGGGCCGTGGTGCCTTGGCGGACGGGTCAGGGTGGGCGCCGGCCGGATCGGGGCCGGGGCATAAGGGCCCGTAGGGGAGGTGCAAGGGGCCGTTCCGGCCGTGGCGGGATCCGGCCGACCCCAGGTTCGTCCGGAAACGGACCGGGTGCTTGCCCTGTGTCGAATGTGTGACCGAGAGTCGCATCGATGAACGAGAAGCCTCACCCCAGCCAGGCCCGTCTGTTCGGCCACCGCGACTTCCGGCTCCTGCTGACCGGAGCCGCGGCGGCCCAGACGGGCAGTCAGGTCACGCTGGTAGCCCTGCCGCTGGTGGCGGTGGTGGTGCTCGACGCCACCCCGTTCGAGGTCGGCCTCCTGACCGCGGCCGAGACCGCCGCCTTCCTGCTGGTCGGCCTGCCGGCCGGTGCCTGGCTGGACCGGATGCGCAAGCTCCCGGTGCTGATCCGCGCGGACGTGGTGCGCTGCCTCGCGGTGGGCTCGATCCCGCCGGCGGCGGCGTTCGGCGTGCTGACCATGCCGCAGCTCTACCTGGTCGCGCTGATCACCGGGGTGGCCACGGTGTTCTTCGACGTGGCCCACCAGTCCTTCCTGCCCGCCGTCCTGCCGCGCGAGCAACTGGTGGCCGGCAACGGCGCGTTGGAGACCGTACGGTCCTCGGCGCAGATCGCCGGGCCGGGCCTGGGCGGCGGGCTGGTCCAACTTCTCGGCGCGCCGCTCGCCATCGTGGCCGACGCCTGCGGCTACCTCGCCTCCGCCCTGCTGCTCACCCGGATCAAGGTCGAGGAGCCCCGGTCCGAGCCGGAGCCCGGGCGCTCGCTGCGCGCCGAGGTGGCCGAAGGCGTGCGCTTCGTACTCGGACACCCGCTGCTGCGGGCGATCGCCGCCGCCACCGCGACGTCCAACCTGTTCGCCGCCGTGCTGATGGCCGTCCAGACGGTGTTCTGGGTGCGGGTGCTCGACCTGTCGCCCGGGGCCATCGGCGCGCTGCTGTCGGCCTCCGCCGTCGGCGGGCTGGCCGGTGCGCTGTGCGCCGGGCAGCTGTCCCGCTGGGTCGGACAGGCCCGGTTGATCTGGCTGGCCACCGTGGTGAGCGCACCGTTCGCGCTGCTGTGGCCGCTCGCCGCCGGCGGCTCGGGCGCCCTGCTGTTCGGCCTCGCCTCCGGCGTGGTGCTGTTCGGTGCGGTGGCCTACAACGTCGCCCAGGTGAGCTTCCGGCAGAGCGTGTGCCCGCCCGAACTGCTCGGGCGGATGAACGCCACCATGCGCTTCCTGGTGTGGGGCACGATGCCGATCGGCGCCCTCGGCGGCGGGCTCGTCGCCGACTGGGCCGGTCCGCGCGCCGCGCTGTGGCTGTGCGCGGCGGGCTTCCTGCTGGTGCCGGTGCCGCTGCTGCTCTCGCCGCTGCGCCGGATGCGCGACCTGCCCACGGCCCCGGCCGAACCCCGGGCCGTGGCCGGCGATGACACCCAGGACGCCGTCGGCGCCGCCGAGGCCTCGGACGCCGTCGGCGCCGGGGACGCCCAGGACTCCCGTGACGCCCAGGATGCCCGTGAAGCCCAGGACGAGGAAGCCGCCCGGCACCCCGCCGCGAGCCCCACCTCCCCCTGACCCCCGACCCGAGCCGACACCGGAAACCGGAGACCGTTCCGTGCACGCCAGCATCACCGCCGCCTACCTCGCCCGGTACCGCTCCGCCGCCGCCGACTCCCCGGTGGAGCTGCTCCCGCTGACCGGCGCCCAGCGTCGGTTCCTGATCACCCGTCGACTCGCGCCGCTGACCCGCTCCGACGTCGCCCCACTGTTCTTCGCCTACCCGGGCGGCACTCTCGACCTGGCTCGGCTGGGCCGGGCCGCCGCCTCCGTCGCGGCCGGTCACCCGGCGCTGTGCGGCGCCTTCGCGATCGTGCGCGGCACGCCCGTCCTGCGCACCGGTGGCCCCTCGGTCGAGGTCGCCCGACTCCCCGTCGCCCCCGGCGGCAGCACCCACGCGGTGCTGCGCGAGGCGCTGCTGGACTGGCCCGTCGACGGGCCCGCGCTGCGCCTGCTGGTGGCCCGGGAGCCGGACGGCGGCGAGGAGTTGCTCGCCCTCGCGCTGGACCACGCGGCCTGCGACGAGCAGTCGCTCGGGGTGCTGGTCGGCGAGCTCACCGAGGCGTACCGGCGCGACGAGGAGCCCGCGCCCGGTCCCGCCGCGCAGGCCGTCGCCGACTTCCGGGAGGCCGTGGAGCTCCAGCTGGCCGCCGAGGAGTCCGCCGCCGGGCCCGCCGCCCAGGCTCACTGGGGGCGCCGGCTCGGCGGCATGGTCGGGGCGGGTAGCGGCGCCGCGACGGTCACCGGCATGCTCACCGAGCGGCTGCCCGCCGTCGAGGCGGCTGCCCGCAGCGCCGTCTTCCCCGCCCTGCTGGACGCCGTCGGCGCCGCCGCCCGTCGGCTGCACCGCGCGGACGGCCCGCTCGCGCTCGGCTACCCGTGGGGCGGCCGCCCGCCCGGGGCGCCCGCCGTGCTCGGGTGCTTCCTCAACACCCTGGTGCACGCCGTGCCGACGCAGCCCGCCACCGACCTGGAGGCGCTCTGCGACGACTGGTGGGACGACCTGGACCACGCCGGCACGCCGTTCGACGAGGTGGTCCGGGCCGCCCGCACCGCAGGGTCCCCCTGGTCGGGCGCGCTGGACGCGATGCTCACCTTCGAGGACCTCCAGCGCCGCCCGGCCCTGGTGCTCGGCGGGGTGCCCGGCCGGGAGGTCCACCTCGCGGGGCGTCCGCTCGCCGCTCCGATGGCCGTCTCCGCCTCCCACGGCGACGAGCTGACGGTGCGCCTGGCCTGGGACAGCGAGCGCTTCCCGGCCACCGACGCCGAGGCCGCCTTCGCCGACCTGCTCGCAGTCCTGCGCCGCCACTTTTAGGCCCGCTCCTCCCAGTCCTCCGGGCCCGCGTCCTCCAAGCCCGCGTCCTCCAAGCCCGCGTCCTCCGGGCCCGCTCCGGCTCCGGCCGCCCAAGACCACCGTCCCCCGACGGTTTCGCTCCCCGAAGCCCCGGGCCGCACCCTCACCCCGGTGCCGCCCGCCCCCACCGGCCGCGCCCGGGACCACCCCACGCCCGCAACCGGCCACCGAAGTGCCGACACGCCCACCACACAAGGGAATCATCCATGTTCGCACTCTCTCCGTCGCAGGAGATCGTCTGGCTGCACGAGCAGATGCAGCCAGGCAGCCGCGCCTACAACTTCACCGGCGTCCTCGACCTGTGGGGCACCCTGGACCGGGACGCCCTGCACGCCGGGCTCGCCGCCACCCTGGCCCAGCACCCGGGCCTGCGGCTGGAGTTGGTGGCCCGCCCGGAGGGCCTGCCCGGCCAGCGGGTCGCCGAGGACTGCCCGCCGGAGCTGCGGCACAGCGACTACTCCGCCGAAGCCGACCCGGAGGCCGCGTTCCGCACGCTGCTCGCCGCCGAGGCCGACGAGCCGCTGGACACCGAGCGGGCGCCGCTGCTGCGCTGGTACCTGGTCAAGCTCGCCGACGACCACCACCGGCTGATCCACGTCGAGCACCACCTCGTCCACGACGGCCACTCCTTCGCGATCTTCCTGCGCGACCTGTTCACCGTCTACCGCGCCCACGTCCTCGACCAGCCCTACGAGCTGGCCACCGCCCCGTCCTACGAGCAGCACGCCCGCACCGGGCCCGACCCGCAGGCCCGCGAGCGCGCCCTCGCCTTCTGGACGAAGGAGCTGGCCGACGCCCCGCGCGAGGTCACCCTGCCCGGACTGGCCCGGCCGGGCGTCGAGCGCCGCCACCGCGGCGGACAGCTGCGCCAGGCGATCGGCGCCGACCTCGCCGGGCGGCTGCGCGAGCGCAGCAAGGCCGACGGCCACACCCCGTTCAGCACCCTGCTCGCCCTGTTCGCCGAACTACTGCGCCGGCACAGCGGCCACCACGAGGTGACCGTCGGCACCGCCGTCGGCAACCGCCCGGAGGGCTTCGAGGGCACCGTCGGCATGTTCGTCAACACCGTGCCGCTGCGCCTTCGGCTGGACCCGTCCGCCTCCGGCACCGACGCGGTGGACGAGGTGACCGACGTCCTGATGCGCGCCCTGCCGTACCAGGACCTGCCGGTCCAGGAGCTCACCCGCCGCCTCGGGCTGCACACCAGCGGCGCCGACAACCCGTTGTTCAACGTGATGTTCAGCGCCCACGACGCCGCGCTGCCGGACGTCCAGGCGCCCGGCCTCGACGTCTCGCTGTACGAGGGCTTCAACACCGGCACCACCCGCTTCGACCTCGACCTGGTGCTGCTGCCGGACGACCGCCGGGTGGTCGGCGAGAAGCACGGCGCCGCCGGGATGACCCTGATCTGGGACTACGACGCCGACCTGTTCGGCGAGGCCAGGGCGGTGCTGCTCTCCGAGCGCCTGCTGGATCTGCTGCGCCGCTACCTGGACAGCCCCGGGACGGTGCTCGCCGAGCTGGCCCCCGCGCCCGAGGCCGAGCCGGCCGCCCCCGTCGCCCCGGTCGGGCTCGACCCGGCCGCCGCCCACGACCCGACCGCGCTCGCCCTGCTGGCCGGCACCGAGCGCATCACCTACGGCGAACTCGACCGGCGCGTCGGCGAGTTGGTCGACCGGATGCGCGCCGCCGGGGTTACCGCCGGCCAGCCGGTGGCCGCCGTACTGCCGCGCGGCACCGACAGCGTGGTCGCCCTGCTGGCCTGCCTGCGCCTCGGCGCCGTGCACGCGCCGCTGTCCACCGAGGACCCGGCCGCCCGGCTCGGCCTGCTGCTGGAGCGGCTCGCCCCCGCGCTCGTCCTCGCCACCCGGCAGAGCGCGCTCGTGCTGCCGGCCGAGGGCGTCACCCCGGCGCTGCTGGACGGCCCCGCCTTCCCGAAGGCCGAGCCCGCCGCCGCCCTGGAGGGTGGCGCGTACATCATCCACACCTCCGGCTCCACCGGTGTGCCCAAGCCCGTCCTGGTCGGCCGCGAGGCGCTCGCCGGGTACGTCGCCGCGATCGCCGCCCGCTACGAACTCACCGCCGCCGACCGGGTGCTGCTGTTCGCCCGGCCGTCCTTCGACGTGTCGCTGGAGGAGGTGCTGCCCGCCCTCGCGGTCGGCGCCGCGCTGGTGGTGCCGCAGCGCGAGGTACCCACCGGGCCCGAGCTGGTCGCCGTGCTCGCCGCCCGCGGCGTCACCGTCGCCAACCTGCCCACCAGCTACCTGCTCGCCGTCCGCGAGGATCTGCGCGAGGCGCTGCGCGACGGCCGCTGGTCGCCGCGACTGCTCGTCCTCGGCGGCGAGCGGCTGCCCGCCCGGGCCCTGGCCGGGCTGACCGAGGCCACCACGGTGCTCAACGCCTACGGCGTCACCGAGGCCACCGTCACCTCCACCGTCCACCAGGTCACCGAAGCCGATGTCGCCGCGGACGGCGAGATCCCGCTCGGCGCCGAACTCGACGGCGTGCGCCTGCACGTGCTGGACGAGACGCTGCGCCCGCTGCCGTACGGCTGCGTTGGCGAACTCGCCGTCAGCGGCGATCTGTTGGCGGAGGGGTACATCGGCCTGCCGGAGCCCACCGCGGCCCGGTTCGTCACCGTCCCCGCGCTCGGCGGCGCCCGGGTCTACCGCACCGGCGACCGCGGCTACCGCGACACCGAGGGCCGGCTGTGCTTCCTCGGCCGGGCCGACAACCAGGTCAAGCTGCGCGGCCACCGGATCGAGCTGGAGGAGATCGAGGCCGCCGCCTCCGCCGAACTCGGCGGCCGCTCCTGCGCGGTGGTGCTGCACACCGACCCGCGGACCGGCCCCCGGCTGGTCGGCTTCCTGGAGGGCGCCGAGCGCCCCGACCAGGCCGCGCTGCACGCCGCGCTCGCCCGCCGGCTGCCCGGCGGACTCGTCCCGGCGAGCTGGACCGCCGTCGAGGCGATGCCCACCCTGCCCGGCGGCAAGCCCGACCGCGCCGCCCTGGCCCGGCTGGTCCAGGAGGCCCCGGAGGAGCCGGAGAGCGCGCCCAGCACCTTCGACGACCCCGGCCAGGAGCTGATCGCCGCCGCCTGGCGCGAGGTCCTCGGCCACGACCGCTTCGGCGCGGACTCGCACTTCTTCGAGGTCGGCGGCCACTCGCTGCTCGCCGCCCAGCTGGCCGCCTTCCTGGAGCCGCACCTGGGCAGCCGCCCGCCGCTGCGCACCCTGTTCCGCCACGCGGTGCTGGCCGACCAGGCCCGCGTCCTCACGGGTGAGTCGAAGTGACGGCCCCCTCCGCCGTCCTGGAGGACGGCCACCGCGAGATCGTCGAGGCCTTCGAGAGCTTCATCCGCCGCGAACTCGTGCCGCTCGCCGCCGAGTTGCCCGAGACCGCCGACCAGGTCCCGACCGACCTGCGGGCCTACGTCCGCAAGCGCTCCGCCGCGCTCGGCTTCTACGCCGGCGACTACCCGGAGGAACTCGGCGGCTCCGACATGCCGTTCACCGCCGTCGTGCTGCTGCACCACGCCGCCGGGCGCAGCGGCTGCGTGCTCGCCCCGTACGCGCTGGCCGGCTCCGACGGGCCCAGCCCGCTGCTGCGGCACGGCACGCCCGAGCAGGTCGAGCAGCACCTCGTCCCGCTGGTGCGCGGCGAGCAGACCCGCTGCCTGGCGCTCACCGAGCCGCAGGCCGGCTCGGACGCCTTCCACCTCACCACCACCGCCGTGCGCACCGGCGACGGCTGGGTGCTGAACGGGCGCAAGACCTTCGTCAGCAACGCCGAACACGCCGGGATCGCCCTGGTGGTCGCCGCCACCGACCTCGGTGACGGCAAGGGCCCGAGCGCCGGGGCCACTGCCTTCGTGCTGCCGATGGACCAGCCCGGTCTGCGGATCGGCCAGCGCTACGAGGGGATGTCCGGCGAGCCGCTGTTCGAGCTGCTGCTCGACCAGGTCACCGTCGGCCCGGAGGCCGTGATCGGCGGCGAGGAGGGCATCGCCGCGGCCACCGCCCTGGCCATGGACAGCCTCTCCCGCGGCCGCCTGGTGGTCGCCGCGATGTGCAACGGCATCGCCGAGTACGCGCTGCGGGCCGGCGTGGAGTACGCCAGGGAGCGGCGCGCCTTCGGCAAGGTCATCGGCGAGTACCAGCACATCCAGGAGCACCTGGTGGCCACCCGCGCCGAGGTGGAGTGCTCCAAGCTGCTCACCCTCGCCTGCGCCCGGCTGGTCGACGAGGGCACCGAGTCGCCCGAGAACGCGGCGCTCGCCAAGCTGACCGCCTCCGAGACCGCCGTGCGCGCGGTGGACCGCTCGCTCCAGGTCCACGGCGCCACCGGCTGGGTGCGCGGCCACCCGCTGGAATTCCTGTACCGCTACGTCCGGATGACCACGATCATCGAGGGGACCTCCGAGGTCCAGAAGGTGATCATCGCCCGTTCCATGGGCCTGAACTGACGGTTTCTCGTACGTACTTGGAGACGATGATGGAATCCCTGAGCATCGGCTACGGCCGTCCCCACCAGGACGGCGCGGTCCTCGACCTGTTCACCGGCCAGGCGCAGCGCACCCCGCAGGCGCCGGCCCTGATCGACGGCGAGCACACCTACGACTACGCCGGACTCGACCGGCTCGCCGACACCGTGGCCACCGCGCTGCGCGGCAAGGTCGGCCCGGGCGACCTGGTCGGCGTCTGCCTGGGCCACTCGGCGGCGCTGGTCGCCGTCACCCTCGGCATAGCCAAGCTGGGCGCCGTCCACCTGCCGCTCGGCCCGCGCCCCGGCGAGAAGCGGCTGCAGGCCGTCGCCGAGCAGCTGCGCCCGGTCTGCCTGGTCGGCGAGGCCGCCGTGCTGCCGCCCGGCGGCGAGCGGCTGGCCCTGGACCTGCCCACCGCGGACCAGCCCGGCGCCGGCGTGGTCGCCGCCCTGACGCCCGGCGGGCAGGTCAGCGTGCCCGTCGGCACCCACTACGCCGTCCTCACCTCCGGCTCCACCGGCACCCCCAAGGCCGTCGCCGTCACCGAGCCGGCCCTCGGCGCGCTGTTGCACTGGTACCGCGAGCTGACCGGCCTCGGCCCCGGCGAGCGGCACAGCATGCTGATCGGGGTGGCCTTCGACCCGCACGTCATGGAGCTGTGGGCCACCCTCACCTCCGGCGCCGCGCTGGTGGTCGCCCCCGAGGCCGTCCGCTGGGACTCCGGCGCGCTCACCGACTGGCTGGGCGAGGCCGGCATCACCGCCGCCGTGCTGCCCACCCCGCTGGCCGAGCCGATCCTCAGCCGGCCCTGGCCGGCCGGGCTGGCGGCCCTGCGCCACCTGGTGATCGGCGGCGACCGGCTGCGCCGTGCCCCCGGACCGGAGGTGACCGCGACCGTCCACAACGCCTACGGCCCCGCCGAGGCCACCGTCGCCACCACCGTGCACACCATGGCACCCGGCGGCGACCACGGCGCCGGCGCGCCGCCGATCGGCCTGCCGATCCCCGGCGCCGTCCTGCTGGTCACCGACGAGCAGGGCCGCCCGGTGCCCAGAGGCACGGCCGGCGAGCTGCGGATCGGCGGCCGGGGCCTGGCCGCCGGGTACCTCGACCCCGAGCTGACCGCCCGCCGCTTCGTCCAGGTGCCGCCCGGCGTGGACGGCACCGACCGGGTCTACCGCACCGGCGACCGGGTGGTGATGCGCGCCGACGGCGTGCTGGAGTTCCACGGGCGCCTGGACGACCAGGTCAAGGTCAGCGGGGTGCGGATCGAACCCGCCGAGGTCGAGGCCGCCTTCGAGCGCGACCCCCGGGTGCGCCGCGCCGTGGTCGCCGCCGAGACGGCGGAGACCGGCGTCCGGCTGCTCGCCTTCGTGCAGACCGGGACGGACACCGAGCCCGGCAGCCTCCTGGAGGCCGTCCGGCCCTGGCTGCCCGAGCAGGCCGTGCCCTCGGCGGTCCGGCTGGTCGACACCCTCCCGCTGGACGCCAACGGCAAGGTGGACCGCGCGGCGCTGCTCGCCGCCGAGCCGCCCGCCCCGGAGGCCGTCGGCGAGGAGGGTGAGACCCCGGTCGAGCGCACCGTGCTGAAGCTCTGCCGGGAGCTGATCGGCCGCGCCGACCTCGGCCCGGGCGACAACTTCCTCGCCGCGGGCGGCAACTCGCTCGCCGCCGCCCGACTGCTGGAGTCCCTGGAGGGGGAGTACGGCGTACGGCTGCGCGCCCCCCTGCTGCTGCGCCAGCCCGACCTGCGGGCGGTCGCGCGGCTGGTGGAGGAGCGGATGCCCAGCGCGTCCCTCGCGTAGCGGCCCGTACCCGGGGCGGCCCGCACCCCGGGTACGGACCGCCCCCCCGGCGGGGCCCGGGCGTTGCCGCCGTGCACCGCGGCAGAGGTCGCCGTCGACCCGTCCGGCCCCGCCCCGCCGTACCTCCTGTCCTGAACAGCGGCGCCCCGGCCTCACCGCCGGGGCGCCCGGAAGGGAACCCGTCATGACGCCCGCCCGCCCCACCCTCCCCGCCCTGGTCGCCCGGCAGGCCGAGCAGCACCCGACCGCGCTCGCCCTGACCGACGGCGACACCTACCTCACCTACCGCGAACTCCTGGACGCCTCCGGCCGGTTGGCCGCCGTCCTGGCGGCCCGCGGGATCGGCCCCGGCAGCGCCGTCGGCCTGCTGTGCGCCCGCTCCGCCAGGTTCGCCGTGGCCCAACTCGCCGTCTGGCGGGCCGGCGCCCTCGTCGTCCCGCTCGACCCGGCCTACCCCCGCCCGCGCATCGCCGAGATGACCGGGGACGCGGACGTACGGCTCGTCCTCGGCGACAAGGCGCTGCTCGCCGACGCCGGACTGCCCGCCGAACGCACCCTGGTGCTCACCGAGCGCGGCACCGAGGAGACCGGGGCGGCGGCGCCCGACGCCTCCGAGCCGGACGCGCCCGCGCTGCTCTACTACACCTCCGGCTCCACCGGCCGCCCCAAGGGCGTGCTCGTCCCGCACCGTGCCGTCGCCGAACTGGTCACCGCCCCCGACGGCCTGGCCCTCGGCCCGCGCGACCGGGTGCTCTTCCACTCCACCCCCTCCTTCGACGCCGCCACCTTCGAACTCTGGGCCCCGCTCGCCCGCGGCGCGGCCGCCGCCGTCTCCCCGGCCGAGCGGCCCAGCGCCGAGGAACTCGTCCGCGACATCGAGCGGTTCGGCGCCACCACCGCCTTCATCACCACCGCGCTCTTCCACCACCTGGCCGCCAAGCAGTCCCGGATCTTCGGCGTGCTGCGCACCCTGGCCGTCGGCGGCGAGGCGCTCGCCCCCGAGTACGCCGGGGCGGTGCTGCGGGCCTTCCCCTGGCTGGAGCTGTACAACGTCTACGGGCCCACCGAGGCCACCACCTTCACCACCGCGCACCGGATCACCCCGGCCGACTGCGAGGGCGGCCCCGTTCCGATCGGGCGGCCCTTCGGCGGCGCCCGCGCCCTCGTCCTGGACGAGCGGCTCGCGCCGGTCGAGCCCGGCACCGTCGGCGAACTCTGGATCGGCGGCGGGCGGCTCGCCCAGGGCTACCTCAACCGGCCCGAGCTGACCGCCGAGCGCTTCCGCGACCTCCCGGGCAGCGGCCGCGCCTACCGCAGTGGCGACCTGGTGCGCCAACGCGTCGACGGCGCACTGGAGTTCCACGGCCGCACCGACGACCAGGTCAAGGTCCGGGGCTTCCGGATCGAGCCCGGCGAGGTCGAGCAGGCACTGCTGCGGTTCGCCGAGGTCGCCGAGGCGGCCGTGGTGGTCCGCCGGGCCGGACAGCCCGACGCCGCGCTCACCGCCTGCGTCGTCCTCGCCGAGGGCGCCGGGGTGGCCGTCGAGACCCTGCGCACCCGGCTCGGCGAACGGCTGCCCGCCCACCTGGTGCCCACCGCCTGGGCCGTCCTCGCCGAGCTGCCGCTCACCGGCAGCGGCAAGGTCGACCGGCGGGCGCTCGCCACCGCCGCGGACCCCTCGGCGGACCGCGCGACGACAGAGGCCGAACTCACCCCGATCCAGAAGGTCGTCGCCGAGGCCTGGAGTCGCGCCCTGGAACGCCCGATCACCGACCCGGCCGCCGACTTCCTCGCCGAGGGCGGCCACTCGCTGCTCGCCATGTGGGTCGTCGACGACCTGGCCGGGGAGTTCGGCATCGACCTGTCCCTGGCCGACCTCCTCGGCCACCCCACCGTGGCCGGCCAGGCCGAACTGCTAGAGCGCGCCCTGCGAGCCGCCGACGACACCCCGGGAGCACCCCAGCGATGACCAGCGACCAGAACGACCTGCTCCGCCGCGCCCGCAACCGCCGCACCACCGCCGCCGCCACACCGGAGCACCCGACGGCCGCCGACACCGGCCCGGCCCCGCTCTCCCACGCCCAGCAGCGGATGTGGCTGATGGACCACCTCGGCCAGGGCGGCGCCCTCTACAACGTCCCGATCGCCACCCGGCTGCGCGGACCGCTCGACCGGGAGGCCCTGGCCACCGCGCTCGCCGGCCTCACCGAGCGGCACGCCGTGTTGCGCACCCGCTACCCGCGCCGGGGCGAGCAGCCCTACCAGCACATCGAGCCGGCCGGACCGGTGCCGCTGGCCGTCGTGGACGCCTCCGCCGACGGCACGGAGCAGCTGGCGGCCGAGGCCGCCCGCCCGTTCGACCTCACCGACGGGCCGGTGCTGCGCGCCCTGCTGCTGCGGCACGCGCCCGATGACCACACCCTGCTACTGACGATCCATCACATCGCCGTCGACGGCGGCTCGTTGCCCGTCCTCGCCGCCGACCTCGCCGAGCTGTACGCCGCCGCCCGCGACGGCGTCGAGCCCCGACTGCCGCAGCCCGGCCTGCCCTACGCCGAGTACGCCCGCCAGGAGCGAGCTCGGGGCGCCGAACTCACCGCCGCCGCCGACGCCCTCGCCGCCCAGCTGGCCGGCGCCCGGCCGCTGCCGCTGCTGCGGCCCGTCGCCCCCGGTGCCCGCGACCGCCGTGCCGGGCTGCACGCCGTACCGCTCGACGCCGCCACCGTCGAGGGCCTGCGGCAGCTCGGCGCCCGGCACGGCGCCACCCTGTTCGCCGTCGTCCTCGCCGCCGCCTTCGCCACCCTGCGCACCGCTGCCGGGCAGGACGACCTCACCCTCGGCTGCGCCAGCGGCCACCGCGCCCGGCCCGAGCTGCGCCGCACCGTCGGCCTGGGCGTCAACACCCTCGCGGTGCGGGCCGAACTGGCCGGGGAGGAGTCCTTCGCCGAGGCGCTCGCCCTGGTGCGCGGCGCCCTGCTGGAGGCCCAGCAGCACCACCAGGTGCCCTTCGACCTGGTGGTCGAGCGGCTCGGCGCGGCGGCCCGCGGCACCGACGGCACCCCGCTGCTCTCGGTCAGCTGCGACCTGGTCCAGCCCGCCGCCCCGCTGACGCTGCCCGGCCTCGACGCCGAGAACGTCGAACTCGACCTGGAACTCGCCAAGTTCGACCTCACCCTGGTGCTGGAGGAGGGCCCGCGGCCGCGCTGCCTGATCCAGCACGACCAGGCGGCGCTGGACGAGGCGACCGCCGCCCGGCTGGCCGAGGCCTTCGCCGCCGTGCTCCGGGCCGTGGCCGAGGGCGAGGGCGAGGACCGCCCGCTCGCCGAACTGCCCGGCGAACTCCTGGTCTCCGCCGTCCGGCACCCGGTGCTGGCGGCGCTGTCGGCCGCCCCCGGCGTGGCCGACGCGGCCGTGGTCGAGACCGCCGACGGACCGCCGCTCGCCTACGCGGTGGTGCGCGGCCCGGTCTCCCCCAGCGGCACCGAGCTGCGCTCGCTGCTCCGGCGATCCGTCGCGGCAGCCGAACTGCCGCTAGCCGTAACCCTGTTGGACCGGATACCGCGCGGCTCGGACGGCGCCGTCGACCGCGACCGGCTGCCCGGGGCCGCTCCCGCTCCGGCGCCCGCCGACGACGACCGGCCCGGCCCGCTCGAACTGGTCCGCGCCACCTTCGGCGACCTGCTCGGCAGCGTCCCGCCCGCCGACGGCGACTTCTTCGCCCTCGGCGGCCACTCGCTGGTCGCCGTCCAGCTCGCCGAACGCCTGCGCACCCGGCTCGGAGTGCCGCTCACCGGCCTCGACGTCCTGGAACACCGCACCCCGCGCGCCCTCGCCGCCCTGCTCGCCGCCCGCGAGGAGGAGCGCCGCGCCGCCCTCACCCGCACCGGCGTCCGGCCGAGCGGCGAGCCCCGCACCGGCACCGTGCTGCTCACCGGCGCCACCGGCGGCGTCGGCGCCGCCGTCCTGCAGGAGCTGATGGCCCAGGGCCGGCCGGTGCGCGTCCTGGTCCGCCCGGAGTCGGCCCACCTGCCGGCCCTGCACGGCGCCGAGATCGCCGAGGGCGACCTCGGCGACCCGGACAGCCTCCAGCGTGCCGTCAAGGGCGTGGACGCCGTCATCCACGCCGCCTGCACCTTCACCGAGCACGCGACCGACGTCGCCGCCATGCGCGCCCTGCTGGACGGCTGGTCCGGCGGCCCGTTCGTCTTCGTCAGCAGCATCGACGCCTACGGGCGCCCGCCCGGCACCGAGGTCGCCGAGGGCGGCCCCAGCGGCGCACCGGTCTCCCCGTACGGGCAGGCCAAGCTCGACTGCGAGCGGATGCTGTTCGAGACCGCCGAAGCCACCGGCCACGGCCCGGCCACCGTGGTGCGCGCGCCGATCGTCTGGGGACCGCACCACCGTCTGCGCGACCAGCTGCGCTGGGGCTCCACCGGCGACCTCTACCAGGCCGCGCTGGCCGGCCGGCCGATCGTCCTGCCCGCCGGCGGCCAGGACGAGTGGAACGGCGCCGCCTGGGTGCACTCAGCCGCCCTGGCCCGTGCCCTCGCCGCCTGCGCCCTGCCCGACGGCCCCGCCGCCGGCCGGATCGTCAACGCGATCACCGGGCACGTGTCCTGGGCGGAGTTCGGCACCGAGCTGGTCCGGCTGCTCGGCACGGCCGGCACGGTAGAGCAGGGCCCGGACGCCGACCCGGAGCTGCGGCGCCCGTGGCACTACCGGGCCGAGACCCTGGCCGCCGCGCTGCGGCCGGAGCCGGGGGAGGACTGGCGCAGCGTGCTGGCCGCCATGGTGGGCTGACGGCTCCTGACGAGGGGCGGAGGTGCCCGGCGCTCCTCCGCCCGGTCCCGCCGGGTGAGTCGGCCCGGGCGCGGCCGGTGGTCGTCCACGAGCCGCACGCGCGGCCGGCGCGTCCGTGTCCAGGCGGAAGCCTCCGGGTGCCGTGCCCGGTCTCAGCCGATGTGGACCACCCGGGCCCAGTCCGGTGGCGTGTCCGGCCGGTACTCGCCGTGGTTCTCGTTGTACCGGGCCGGCCGCCGGAAGAGCCCCACCACCGTGCGGCAGGACGGCGGGACGGCCGGCCACGGCGTCTGACCGTCGGTCAGCACCACCACGACGTCCGGCTGCGGCCTGGTCCGCAGCGCCGCCGCGAAGCCCGTCCGCAGGTCGGTGCCCCCGCCGCCGACCAGCGGGACGCCGGCCGCCCGGCAGAGCGCGGTGGCCGTCTGGAGGGCCGCGTCGCAGGACAGCACGGTGACCAGGTCGTGCCGCCCGCCGACCGCCCGCCCGATCGCGGCGACCTCCAGCAGCGCACTGCCCAGCTCCTGGTCGGAGACCGACCCCGAGGTGTCGATCACCACCGAGACCCGGGGCGGACGCCGCCGCAGGCTCGGCAGCACCACACCGGGGATCCCGACCGAGCGGCGGGCCGGGCGGCCGTAGCTGTAGTCGCCGCCCGCGCCCGGCCCGGACGCCGCCGAGCGCATCGCCGCACCCAGCAACTGCCGCCACGGCTGCGGCGGGTGGAACACCTCCGCGGCCCAGCGCCGCCAGCCCGCCGGGGCGTTCCCCGGGCGGCCCCGGATGCCCTCGGCGACCCGGAACCGCACGGCGTCCTGCTCCTGGGCGGTCAGTCCGTGGGCACCGTCCGGGCCCAGCTCCCAGGGGCGGTCCACGCCGTCGGCGCCGCTGCCGCAGTCCAGCCAGGCCAGGTTCAAGCGGCGCAGGTCGAAGCCGAAGCCACGGACGTAGTCCTCCATCAGCTCGCCCGCCGGCAGGTCGAGGAGCGCCGGCGTCAGCGCGCCGGCCGGCGTGACCAGGCCGTCCCCGAAGGCGTCGTCGTTGATCTCGCAGTCGGCGGCGATGTTCATCCGCAGCCGGTCCGCGGAGCCCGTCAGCCCGAGTTCGCCGGCCAGGCGGTCGCTGCGGCCGTGGTGGTCGCGCAGCAGGTGCGAGACCTCGTGCACCCAGACCGAGGCGAGGTCCTCCACCGGGGTGCGCTCGACGAAGCCGGGCGAGGCGTAGCAGCGCCAGTGGCGGTCCACGGCCATCGTCGGCACCTGCCGGGACTCCACCAGGTGCAGGGCGAACAGGGCCGTCGCCAGGTAGGGCCGGGCCCGGACGGCCTGCAGCCGGGCGGCGTACAGCTTGCCGAGGTCCAGCGGGCGGGCGTCCGGTGGGCTGGCGTCCGGTGGGCGGAGACCCGGTGGGGCGGAGGCCGCTACGCCCGGTCGGCGGGCGGTCAGCGCTCTGCCACGCCTGCCGACGTCCAGCGGGGTGGGGGCGGGCCGGGCGCTCCAGCCGGTGTCCGGCGGCGTGCTGCCCGCGCTCATCGGACCGTCACGTCGGTCCGGGCGGCGACGCGCACCGCGGCGCGGTCGGCCCGCCGGGACAGCGCCACCGTCGAGGCCAGGTGCTCGATCGCCGCCGGGACCTCCCAGTCCTCCCGGCGCAGCGAGGCCAGCGTGGTGGCCGGGACGACCAGCACGTCCGGTGCGCCGGTCGCCATCGCCCGCACCAGCAGCGCCCAGGCCGCGTCCCAGCGCGCCCGCTCCGGCCGGTTGCGCACCGCGGCCACCACCCCGTCCAGCACCACCTGGCGCAGGTCCCCGCGCTCGGGCAGCACCGCGTGCGCAGGGTCGGCGAGCAGCTGCTCCGGGTCCGGCAGGTCCATCCGGTCCATGCTCGCCATCAGCTCCAGCCCGGGGCCGTCCCCGACCGTGCCCCGGACCAGCAGCGACAGCACCTCCCGGGAGGAGCCGGCCGCGGTGGCGAAGGCGATCAGCCGCAGCGTCATGTCCCAGCTGCGCGGGGACGGCCAGGCCCCGCCCCGCTTGGTCTCGGTGGTGGGCATCCGGTGCACCAACTCCGGTCGAACGGCCAGCAGTTCGCAGACCGCCCGGCGGGCGAGCGCGACCGCGGCGGTCAGCTCCGCCGGATCGAGCCGGGGAAGGGTGGCGACCGGCCACACCCCGCCGAGCCCGCGCACCACCACCTCGTGCTCGTGCACCCACTGCAGATGGACGAACCGGTTCGCCAGCGGTGGGCTCAGTTCCCACCCGTCGGCCGCCGAGGAGCGCGGGTTCGCCGCGGCCACGATCCTGACGCCCGGCGGCAGTTGGAGCGCGCCGATGCGCCGCTCCAGGACCAGCCGGAGCAGCGCGGCCTGGACGGCGGGCGGCGCGGTGGACAGCTCGTCCAGGAACAGCAGCCCGCGGCCGGCCCGGACCAGCCGCACCGCCCAGTCCGGCGGGGCCAGCGGGACGCCCTGCTGCGCCGGGTCGTCGCCGACGATGGGCAGGCCGGAGAAGTCCGAGGGCTCGTGGACGCTGGCGATGACGGTGGTGAGCGGCAGGTCCAGGGCCTCGGCGAGCTGGTTGAGGGCGGCGGTCTTGCCGATGCCGGGCTCGCCCCAGAGCAGCACCGGCAGGTCGGCGGCCACGGCGAGGGTGAGCGCCTCCAGTTGGTCGTCGGCGCGGGGCTCGGTGCGGGTGTCGCCGAGCAGGTCGAGCAGTTGGCGGGCGACGTCGAGCCGGGCGTGGGTGGGCGTGGGCATCGGTGCGGACGTGGGCGTGGGCATGGCCGTGGGCATGGGGGATCACCTTGGGAGGTCGGAGGAAGCCGGTGGGTTCCGCGCGGGTCTTCGCGCGCTTCAGCGGGTGGCGATGCGGGGCGGCCGCGGGAACGGGTAGCCGCGGCGTTGGTACCGGGACCGGCCGAACCGGTAGAGCTCGTAGGAGGTCATGGCCTCCACGGCCCTGGCCCGCAGGTCGAGGGTCAGGCCGGACCGGTAGAGGCCGTAGGCGAGCCGGCGTTCCGCCGCCGCCGCGAGCTCGTCCCGCAGCGGGCCGTCGCGCAGCGCCGCACGCGGGCCGAGCAGGCCCTCCAGCACGGCCAGCGCCCCGGCGGTGTCGCCGTGGTTCAACCGCTCGCGCACACCGGCCAGTTCGGCCGGATCGCGGTGCGCCTGGTCGATCGCTCGCAGACAGGGCAACGGGGTGCCGGACAGCGCGACCAGCAGCTCCTCGCGGCGCAGTTGGGCCGGGTCGTGGTCGATCGCGGTGAGCGTCCCGTCGATCACCGCGATCCGGTGCCGGGCGCCGCGACACTCCACCACCCGGTGCCCGGGCGGTGGTTGGGGTTGTGGTTCGGCCCGGTGCCCGGGCGCCAGCGCGGCCGCGACCAGCGGATGCAGCCGGTCCGGCGTGATCGCCCCGCTGCGCAGCAGGTCGACGTCGGGCGGCACCCAGGTCGCCGCGTCCGGCAGCAGCGGCAGCGCCCGGACGTCCCCGGTGGCGTCCTCGACGCTGGTGCTGGTGCTGGTGCTGGTGCTGGTGCCGGGCCGGAGCACCAGCCGTCGGTGCCGCCCGAGCCGTACCGAGACGGGCCCCGGGGGGAGTCCCTCGGCGCGCAGCAGCAGTTCGGCCTCGGCGGCCCAGCGGTCGACGGCGAGGTGCAGGCCGCGCGGGCCGACTCCCGTGACCGGCAGGCCGGTTGGTGGATCGGCTGCGGAGTCCGGCAGGCCGGTCAGCGGATGGGACGCGGATCGCAGCGCCAACTCACCGCTGCGATCCGCGTCCCACAGGTGCCGGTGCAGGTCGAGCCGGTAGCGGCGGCTGGGGCGCGGACGGGGGTGCGGGGCGGATCCGGTTCCAGGCCCGGAGTCGGGGTCGGGACTCAGGCCCGAGCCGTCCCACAGCGCCAGGCTGATCCGCTGTCCGTACTCCGCCCAGGCGGGCGGCGTGCGGACCACCAGGTGCACCGGCCGCTCGGCCGGGTAGCGGGCCAGCGGTACGGTCAGCCCGGCGCGCAGCAGGCCGTCGGGTGCGGTTCTGGGCAGGTGCCAGCGCAGCAGGTCCGGTGCCAGGCGGCGCAGGTCCTCGCGTACCCGGTCGGCCACTTGCCGACCATGGGTGCGCGAGACGTCCCGCAGCCGGAAGTCCACCTCGACGTTGGCGGCGGCGCAGGCCCCGGCCCAGTCGCCGGCCAGTCGGCGCGCGGTGGCGGTTTCGATCATGGAGGGCGGCACGGCGTACTCGCGTACGCGCCGCCAGAAGGAGAAGCGGGAGTCGTCCTCGTTCGCGGTGTGAGTGAGCATCAGCACTCACCTTGGGCGAACGGGACCTCCGATCCGAGAGCAGCGAAAGTCTTCATCGCCGGGGAGCATAGTGCCTGCCCTGGCCGCCGCGCTACACCCTTTTGCCGGCCTGCCTGGCGGGCCGAGCGCTCCCTATGCATTTCAATTATTTGCCTAAACCCCCTAGGCAACCTCATGCTCGTATCAGGGAGTGGGGGGATCGCCGCTCCACGCCTCCGCACTCCCCACCTCTGCGCTCGCGCCTCCGTCCCACCGAACGAAGAAGCACCATGATCACCACGCCCGTCACCGAGTCCCTCCTGCACGGCCACCTGGACGTCGAGCACACCGGCCGCGGCCTGCTCCCGCACCGGCTGCCCGCCCGCGCCCGCCGCCAGATCCCCGACGAACAGCTGGCGATGGCCCAGTCGCAGCCCTCCGGCGTCCGCCTGGCCTTCCGCACCCGCGCCACGACGCTGGCCCTCCACACCGTCCCCACCAAGCGCGCCTACCCGGGCGTGCCCAGCCTGCCCGACGGCGTCTACGACCTCCTCGTCGACGGCCGACCGCACGCCCAGGCCACCGTCCCCGGCGGCAACCTGCGCACCGTCGACCTCACCACCGGCCGCACCACCCTCACCGAAGGCCCGCCCGGCACCGCCCACTTCACCGGCCTGCCCGCCCACGACAAGACCGTCGAGATCTGGCTCCCGCACACCGAGACCACCGAACTCATCGCCGTCGACTCCGACGCGCCCCTCGCCCCCGTACCCGCCGCCACCCGCAACCGCTGGCTGCACCACGGCAGTTCGATCAGCCACGGCTCCAACGCCACCCACCCCACCGGCACCTGGCCCGCCCTCGCGGCCCTCGCCGCCGGCCTCGACCTCACCAACCTGGGCTTCGGCGGCGGCGCCCTGCTCGACCCCTTCACCGCCCGCGCCATCCGCGACACCCCCGCCGACCTGATCAGCCTGAAGCTCGGCATCAACCTCGTCAACGCCGACCTGATGCGCCTGCGCGCCTTCACCCCGGCCGTCCACGGCTTCCTCGACACCATCCGCGATGGCCACCCCACCACCCCGTTCCTGGTCGTCTCCCCCCTCCTCTGCCCCATCCAGGAACACACCCCCGGCCCCCTCGCCCCCGACTTCACCAGCGGCACCCTCCGCTTCCGCGCCACCGGCGACCCCGCCCCCGGCCGCCTCACCCTCACGGTGATCCGCGCCGAACTCGCCCGCATCGTCGAAGCCCGTACTGCCGACGGCGACCCCAACCTCCACTACCTGGACGGCCTCACCCTCTACGGCGAGACCGACCACGACACCCACCCCCTCCCCGACGCCCTCCACCCCTCCCCGGAAGCCCACCGCCTCATCGCCACCCGCTTCGCCCACCTCGCCCTCGGCCCGGACGGCCCCCTGGCGCTCTGACGGCAGCGGCCGCAGGCTGTCCGTGCCGTCAACTGCGGCGCCAGAGGAGGCGGGCGATCCCGAACCCGTCGGCATGCCCGGACCAGCCGACCTCGTGCCGGCCCGGCGTCCCGGCATCCCGGCGGGCCACCGGGTTCCGGCCCCCGACCCCTAGGGGTCGGGGAAGCCCGCCGTCGGTCCGGCGAACCCGGGGGAGCGGGGACGCCGGGCCCAGTGGCCCGACGGGCCCAAGCGGTGCGCGCCGTAGCCGCGCTGCAGGTCGGGGGGCCCACGGCGCGGTCGTCGGCGGTCAGCTGATCGGTCGTCGACCCTGAGCGGTGAACGGCCGGACATAGGAGTCAGGTCGCAGGTCGGAGCGTCGGCCTCAACCTCCGGTCGGATCGGGAGCCCATCCCGGCGTCGGACGAGGGACGGAGGTGGCGATACGGAGACTGGAGGCAATTCGAGACACCTGATGCACAAGAGGACTGGCATGGTTCTGCGAGACGGACGAACGATCTCCGCGCTGACGGTCGGCGCGCTGACCAGCGTGATGGCGGCGCTCACCCCCGCGACGGCGTTCGCGGCGGGGGATCCGCTCCAGCGGTACGCGCAGCAGGAACTCCGCTGGGAGCGTTGCGACCCGGGCCGGCCGGCCGCGTTCGAGTGCGCGAAGGTCAAGGTGCCGCTGGACTACGGCGCCCCGGGGGGCCGGGCGATCGACCTCGCGGTGTCGCGTGTCGCGGCGAGCAACCCGAAGGAGCGGCACGGCGTGCTGCTGATGAACCCCGGGGGTCCGGGCGGTCCGGGACTGACCATGCCCGTGGAGATGGAGACGCTGCTCCCGGCGCAGGTGCGCGAACGGTTCGACCTGATCGGCTTCGACCCGCGCGGAGTCGGGCAGAGCTCGCCGATCGGCTGCGACCTGACGGGCGATGAGCAGACCGTCCTCCACCCCTACGGCGCGCGGACCTTCGCGAAGGACGTGGCCCGGGCCCGGTCGGTGGCCGACAAGTGCTGGGCCAAGGCGGGGGACCTGCTGCCGCACATCACCACCCGCAACACGGCACGGGACATGGACGTCCTGCGGGCGGCACTCGGGGAGCGGAGGATCTCCTACTTCGGGCACTCGTACGGCACCTATCTGGGCGCCGTCTACACGCAGATGTTCCCCCAGCGCTCGGACCGGTTCGTGCTCGACAGTGCGCTCGACCCCGCGCTCGCGTGGCGAGGAACGTTCCGGGGCTGGGCGGCGGGGGCCGAACTCGCCTTCACCCGGTGGACCGAGTGGGCCGCCGCGCGCGACGCCACGTACGGGCTGGGCCGGACTCCGGCGCAGGTCCGCAGGACGTACTGGGAGCTCATCGCCCGCGCCGACCGCACGCCCGTCCCGGTGGAGGGCGGGGCGCTCGACGGCGGTGCGATCCGTTCCGAGTACACCGCGTTCGTCCACGTCGAGACGGTGACCCCGTGGATCGTCGCACTGAACGCGGCGGCTGCGGGAGGAGCGCCCGCCCCGGCCACGGCGGCCGCTGCGACATCGGCACCGTCAGTGCCCGGAACGGTCGGATCCGCGGTGTCCGACGCCGGCACGGGGGCCGGAGCGTTCACCGCGGACGTCCCGGCGGACAACCCGGTCGCCGTCGTGTGGGCCGTCTCCTGCGGCGACGCCCGCAGCTGGCCGCGCGATCCCGAGCAGTACCGCCGGGACGCGATCCGGGACCGGGCCAAGTACCCGCTGGCCGGCGACCTGGGAGCCAACGTTCAGCCGTGCGCGTTCTGGAAGTCGTCGGCCGGCGAACCGGCCACCGTGGTGAACAACGACGTCGACGCGCTGATCGTGCAGAACCAGTGGGACCCGCGGACGCCACTGGCCATGGCGCAGGGCATGCGCCGGGCACTGCACGGTTCGCGGATGGTCACGGTGGCCGACGGCGAGGGCCACGGCGTGGTGGTGAACGGCCCCTCCTGCGCGGACGCGGCCGTCACGCGGTACCTGACCACGGGCCGGCTGCCCGCCAGGGACCTGACCTGCGGCGCCCGGTAACGCGCTTCTTGGCCTGCTTGATCCCGGCTGCACCGCTGCACCGCTGCGCCGCTGCACCGTCGTGCAGTTGTTGTCAGCAGCGGAGCGGCGCCGCACCTCGGGGGTGCGGCGCCGCGTTCGTTCTTCCGGGCCTTCGGAGTTCATCCTGCGGTGCAGATGGTCCGGTCCCTCAGTCTCGGGAACTCAGGAGGCGCGGCCCGTCACGTTCTCCGCGGTGGCGTTCAGGTCGCACCAGACGGTCGAGGTTCCACCGCTTTCGACGCGGTTGCCGTAGTGGTGGTAACGGCCGTAACCCGGCTTGTAGCACGTCACATCCGCAACGAAGGGCCCGCCGGTGCACCTGATCGACGCGCCCGCATGACCTCCGCTTCCGGTGAAGAACTGCTTGTTGCTGCAGCTCAACGCCGTCGTGGTGGCGGAGGCCGACGTCGAGGAGATGCCGACGAATCCCGCACCGGCCAGGGCCGTGGCCAGGGCGAACGCCGCGACTCGCTTCCGAGTGCGCATGATGATCATCCTCCTTCGTGTCCAAATGGATCGGATGGAACAACCCTAGGATTGTGAATGGTGGAGACGGTAGACGGTTGCGATGAAATGGCCAGAAGGCGGCATTTCTAATGCAAACACTCTCCCTTGTTCGACCCTTGAACAGGAAAAGCGATGTCAAATCCTCATGGTGGTCGAACGATTCAAGTGGCGAGATCTGTTCGGTGCCGGCCTGCATGTCGGCCGGACGTCCGGCGTGTCAAGACCGCCGTCCGGGTCGGCCCCGCCCGGCCGGTCCACCCCGCACCGCGACCGTCCGACGAACGGCGCGGCACCCGTCCGCCGCACTTGCGAGCCCCCAGTTGCGTCCTGCCGGTGGCGCCGACGTCACGCTGTGCCGAGCCACACTGGTGGTCGGCCTCGCCCTCCCGTACGGGGAACGCCACGGAGACCGAACGCAAGGGCAGGTGCGGCGCGAAACCACCCCTGGGGCAGCGGGGAGGGTGCCAAGTCGCCTGCGCCTCGGGATTGTTCGGCAGGAGGTCGGGTCCGAACGGGGTGAGGGGTGTGGCGGACCTCGTGGCCGTGGCGCCGGATGGTGATGGCTCCGGCGGCGCGCTCTTGAGGCGCGGAGGGTGCGCCGATTCCCGGTATGGGGCACACGCTGTTCTCTCCCGGGCTTCCCCACCGGATCGGCGAAATCATTCGCGAGCACACCGCTTGGAGAGCGGAATGCCGAGCGGATGCCTGCCTTCTGCCTTGACCGTCATTGCCCGGCCCGGTGCCGACAGGACCCCGGTCGGGGC
This sequence comes from Kitasatospora sp. NPDC036934, assembly GCF_055608425.1. Taxonomy (NCBI): domain Bacteria; kingdom Bacillati; phylum Actinomycetota; class Actinomycetes; order Kitasatosporales; family Streptomycetaceae; genus Kitasatospora; species Kitasatospora sp. NPDC036934. Next base: position 112,143 of record NZ_JBVJQR010000020.1, read on the forward strand.
CGGCTGGGCGGTGGCTCCGGGGTGTCAGGCCAGGAAGCCGCGCAGCAGGGAGGCCGTGGCGGCGAGGTGTTCCTCGGTGGCGCGGCGGGCGGCGTCGCCGTCGCCGTCGAGGATCGCCCGGACCATGGCGCGGTGCTGTTCGGCGGCGTGCTCGATGTTGCGGTCCAGCATGGGGATCGCGTTCAGCAGGTCGTTGAGGCGCATCCTGGCCTCGGCGATGGCCGCGGCGAGGGCGGGGGAGCCGGTGAGTTCGCCGATGGCGAGGTGGAAGCGCGAGTCCAGTTGGCGGTACTGCTCCGCCGGGGCCCCGTCCAGTTCGGTCAGCCGGTCCTGCAGGTGGGCGCGCTGCTCGGGGGAGAGGGGGCGCCGGGCGGCGGCCTCGGCGGCGCCGACCTCCAGGACCTGCCGGTAGGTCAGCGCGTCCTCCAGCGCGCCGCCGAGGTCGCGGGCGGCGCGGCGCAGGTCGGCGACGTCCGGTTCGGGCATCCGGTAGGTGACGAAGGTGCCGCCGTAGCGGCCGCGGCGGGGCTCGACGCAGTCGGCCTGCTGGAGCGTCCGGAGCGCCTCGCGCAGGGTCTCGCGGCTGACGCCGAGCCGGGCGGCGAGGTCGCGTTCGGCGGGCAGTCGGTCGCCGGGGCCGAAGACGCCGAGCTTGATCGCCTGGAGCAGCCGTTCGACGGTCTCCTCGAAGGCGTTGCCGGTCCGGATCGGGCGGAAGATCGCCCCGGCGTCCCAGTCGAGCCGCGCCTGCTCACGTGCTACGTCCACGTCCACGCCGGAATCGTACCTGTGAACGGATATCCCGCACTCGTTCCCGTCCTGCCCTTGACGTGGCCACCGTCCAGCCGGAACGATGCTGCTCACCCACCAAATGGTCTGACTTTAGACCATTGAAGAGCTGTCCGAAGAGCCGTTCGACCGTCGAACCCGCCGGGGCGGGTGCGCCACGCCGTCGTGGCCGCGCGCACCCCGGCACACCCTCAACCCCCAGGGGTGCCCATGACCGACGCACGCTCACCCGACCACCCTGGCTCCGTCGTGTTTCCGGTGGACTCCTCCCCGGTTTCCGCCGACGAACAACGCCTCCGCGAGCTGGGTTACACCCAGGAGCTGGCCCGCTCGATGTCGGGCTTCTCCAACTTCGCCGTCTCGTTCTCCATCGTCTCGATCCTGTCCGGCTGCCTGACCCTCTACGGGACGGGGATGAAGACCGGCGGCCCGGCCCTGATCATCTGGGGCTGGCCGGTGGTGGGCCTGCTGACGCTCTGCGTCGGCCTCGCGATGGCCGAGATCTGCTCCAGCTACCCGACGGCCGGCGGGCTCTACTACTGGTCCGCCAAGCTCACCCGCAGCCGTAGCCGCGGCCCGGCCTGGAGCTGGTTCACCGGCTGGTTCAACTTCCTCGGCCAGGTCGCGGTGACCGCCAGTGTCGACTACGGCGCCGCCTTCTTCACCAACGCGTTCCTGGAGCTGCGCTTCGGCGTCGCGGCCACCCCCGCGCACACCATGGAGATCTTCGCGGTCATCCTGCTGGTGCACGGCCTGCTCAACACCTTCGGGGTGCGCCTGGTCGCCGTCCTCAACAGCGTGTCCGTGTGGTGGCACCTGATCGGCGTCGCGATCATCGTCGGCGCGCTCGCGCTGCTCCCCGAGCGGCACGCCTCCGCCTCCTTCGTCCTCACCGAGTTCGTCAACCGGACCGGCTTCCACAGCCAGTTCTACGTCGCGATGCTCGGCCTGCTGATGGCCCAGTACACCCTCACCGGCTACGACGCCTCCGCGCACATGACCGAGGAGACCCAGGACGCCGCCCGCTCCGGTCCGCGCGGCATCGTCAACGCCATCACCGTCTCCCTGGTGGCGGGCTGGATCCTGCTGCTCGGCATCACCTTCGCGATCCGCGACTACGACGGCGCGCTCAACAGCGACACCCAGGTCCCGCCCGCGCAGATCTTCATCGACGCGATCGGCTCCGGTGGCGCCCAGTTCCTGCTGCTCATCGTCATCGGCGCCCAGTTCTTCTGCGGAATGGCCTCCGTCACCGCCAACTCCCGCATGATCTACGCCTTCTCCCGCGACGGCGCGCTGCCCGGCTCCCGCCTCTGGCACCGCATCTCCCCGCGCACCCGGACGCCGACCAACGCGGTCTGGCTGGCCACCGGTGGCGCGCTGCTGCTCGGACTGCCCGCGCTCTGGAACAACACCGCCTACACGGCCGTGACCTCGATCTCGGTCATCGGCCTCTACATCTCGTACGTCATCCCGGTGTACCTGCGGCTGCGCCAGGGCGAGGACTTCCCGCGCGGCCCCTGGCACCTGGGCCGCTGGAGCCGGCCGATCGGCGTCGTCGCCGTCGGTTGGACGGCGGTGATCACCGTTCTGTTCATGCTGCCCACCGCCAGCCCGATCACCGCCGAGAGCTTCAACTACACCCCGGTCGCGGTGGCCGTGGTCGTCGGCTTCGCCGGCGTGTGGTGGCTGGCCTCCGCCCGGCACTGGTTCACGGGGCCGCACCTCGGTGGCGAGTCCGAGCTCCTGGCCGGGCCCCACTTCGGCGCCGAGCTGTCCGCACCGCCCGTACTGTCCGCGCCGCCCGTACCGCCCGTGCCGCCCGTACCGTCCGCGTCCGACACCGAACCGGAGACCCGATGACCACCCCCCGGCTCACCCTCGACGAACTGCGCAGCCGCGTCGCCGACGGGTCCGTCGACACCGTCGTGCTCGCCATGACCGACATGCAGGGGCGCCTCCAGGGCAAACGCGTCGCCGCCGAGTACTTCCTCGACGACGTCGTGCCCGGCGCCGCCGAGGGCTGCGGCTACCTGCTGGCCGTCGACGTCGACATGAACACCGTCGACGGGTACGAGGTCTCCTCCTGGGAGAACGGCTACGGCGACCTGACGCTGCGCCCCGACCTCGCCACCCTGCGGTCCATCCCCTGGCACCCCGCCACCGTCATGGTCCAGTGCGACGTCGTCCACCACGACGGCACCCCGGTCGCCGTCTCCCCGCGCCAGGTCCTCCAGCGCCAGCTCGACCGCCTGGCCGGCTACGGGTGGCAGGCCCAGGCCGCCACCGAGCTGGAGTTCATCGTCTTCCGGGACAGCTACGAACAGGCCTGGGACAAGGACTACGCCCGGCTCACCCCGGCCAACCAGTACAACGTCGACTACTCCATCCTCGGTACCGGGCGCATCGAGCCGCTGCTGCGCCGCCTGCGCAACGGCATGGCCGGCGCCGGCCTGACCGTGGAGTCCGCCAAGGGCGAGTGCAACCTCGGCCAGCACGAGATCGCCTTCAAGTACGCCGACGCCCTCACCACCTGCGACAACCACGCCGTCTACAAGACCGGTGCCAAGGAGATCGCCGTCCAGGAGGGCTGCAGCCTCACGTTCATGGCGAAGTACGACGAACGCGAGGGCAACTCCTGCCACATCCACCTGAGCCTGCGCGACGAACAGGGCGCCCCGGTCTTCGCCGGCGACCGCCCGCACGGCTTCTCCCGCACCATGGAGCACTTCCTCGCCGGCCAGCTCGCCTGCCTCGCCGACTTCGCCCTGCTGTTCGCCCCCACCGTCAACTCCTACAAGCGCTACGTCCCCGGCAGCTTCGCGCCCACCGCCATCGCCTGGGGCCGCGACAACCGCACCTGCGCCCTGCGCGTGGTCGGCCACGGCCCGTCGCTGCGCTTCGAGAACCGCGTCCCCGGCGGCGACGTCAACCCCTACCTCGCGGTCGCCGCCCTGATCGCCGCCGGCCTGCACGGCGTCGAGCAACAGCTCGAACTCCAGCCGGAGTTCACCGGCAACGCCTACGCCTCCGACGCGCCCCGGGTGCCCGCCACCCTGCGCGACGCGGTCGACGCCTTCGAACGCAGCGCCGTCGCCACCGAGGCGTTCGGCAAGGACGTCGTCCGGCACTACACCCACGCCGGGCGCACCGAACTCGCCTCCTACCAAAGGGCGGTGACCGACTGGGAGCGGCGCCGCGGATTCGAGCGGCTGTGACCCGCGAGGATCGCCGACCGCTGATCGGCATCAGTAGCTACCAGGACGACGCCGCCTGGTCCGTCTGGAACCAGCGCGCCTCCCTCGTGCCCCAGACGTACGTCGACGCCGTCGTCCGCGCGGGCGGCACCCCGGTGCTGCTGCCGCCCCAGCCCGGCGCGGCCGGCCACCTGCTCGACGCCCTGGACGGACTCGTCCTCGCCGGCGGACCGGACGTCGACCCGGCCCGCTACGCGGCGGCCCCCCACCCGCGCACCGGCCCGCCCCACCACGCCCGCGACGACTGGGAGAGCCGGCTGCTCGGCGCCGCCCTCGCCCGGGACCTCCCGTTGCTCGGCGTCTGCCGCGGCATGCAGCTGCTCAACGTCGTACTCGGCGGGACCCTCCTCCAGCACCTGCCCGACGACAGCCACCGGACCGCCCCCGCCCGCTACGTCCGACACCGGGTCGCCCTGGCGGACGGCAGTCGGCTCGCCGCCGTCCTGGGGCCCGCCACCGAGGTCTCCTGCTACCACCACCAGGCCGTCGACCGGATCGGCACCGGCCTGCGGGCCACCGCGCACAGCGCCGACGGCACGGTCGAGGCGCTCGAACTGGCCGGCCACCGCTTCGCCCTGGGCGTCCAGTGGCACCCGGAGACCGACCCGGACGACCTGCGCCTGTTCCACGCGCTCATCACCGCCGCGCTCGTCACCGCCGGCCAGTCCGTCACCGCCCGCTAGTTCCTCACGATCAGCCAGTCCGCCGGCCGGTCCGCAAGCCAGTACGCCAGCCAGTCCGCCAGCCAGAGGGAGACCGCCCGATGACCGAACCGGACCTCTTCGAGGTCGTCAATCCCGCCACCGAGGAGGTGATCACCACCGTCGAACTGGCCGGTCTCGCCGAGACCGACGCCGCCGTCGCCCGGGCCCGCGCCGCCTTCGACAGCTGGCGCCGGGTGGCCCCCGCCGATCGTGCCCGGCTGCTGCGCGCCTTCGCCGCCGCCGTCGACGCCGACCGCGAGCACCTCGCCGCCCTGGAGGTCGCCAACGCCGGGCACACCATCGGCAACGCCCGCTGGGAGGCGGGCAACGCGCGGGACGTCATCGAGTACTACGCCGCCGCCCCCGAGCGCCTGTTCGGCCGACAGATCCCCGTCGCCGGCGGCATCGACGTCACCTTCCAGGAACCGATCGGCGTCGTCGGGGTCATCGTGCCCTGGAACTTCCCCATGCCGATCGCCGCCTGGGCCCTCGCCCCGGCGCTCGCCGCAGGCAACACCGTCATCGTCAAACCGGCCGAGCTCACCCCGCTCACCGCGCTGCGCCTGGCCGAACTCGCGCTGGCGGCCGGGATCCCCGAGGGCGTGCTCCAGGTCCTGCCCGGCCGCGGGCCCGTCGTCGGGCAGCGCTTCGTCACCCACCCCGACGTGCGCAAGGTGGTCTTCACCGGCTCGACCCGGGTCGGAAAGGAGATCATGGCGGGCTGCGCCGCCCAGGTGAAGCCCGTCACCCTCGAACTCGGCGGCAAGAGCGCCAACATCGTCTTCGCCGACGCCGACCTCGCCAAGGCCGCCGCGACCGCGCCCTACGCCGTCTTCGACAACGCCGGCCAGGACTGCTGCGCCCGCTCCCGGATCCTCGTCGAGGCCTCCGTGTTCGATGACTTCATGGCGCTCCTGGAGCCGGCCGTGCGCGGCGTGCGGGTCGGCGACCCGGCCGACGAGAAGACCGAGATGGGCCCGCTGATCTCGGCCGCCCACCGCGCGCGGGTCTCCTCGTACGTCCCGGACGCGTCGGCCGTGGCCTTCCGCGGCAGCGCCCCCGACGGGCCCGGCTTCTGGTACCCGCCGACCGTCCTCGCACCCGTGCGCCACGACGACCGCGCCTACACCGAGGAGATCTTCGGCCCGGTCGTCGCCGTCGTCCCGTTCCGCGACGAAGAGGACGCCGTGCGCATCGCCAACGCCACCGCGTACGGCCTGTCCGGCTCCGTCTGGACCAGGGACCTCGGCCGCGCCCTGCGGGTCTCGCGCGGGGTCGAGGCCGGCAACCTCTCCGTCAACTCGCACTCCTCGGTGCGCTACACCACGCCGTTCGGCGGCTTCAAGCAGTCCGGCCTCGGCCGCGAGCTCGGCCCGGACGCCCTCGACGCCTTCACCCAGACCAAGAACGTCTTCATCTCCACGGAGGAATGATCAGCATGACCCAGCGACTCGACGGCCGCGTGGCCGTCATCACCGGTGCCGGCAGCGGCATCGGCCTGGCGACCGCCCGCCGCTTCGCCGCCGAGGGCGCGAAGGTGGTCTGCGTCGACCTCGACCCGGAGACCGGGGCCAAGGCCGCGAACGAGGTCGGCGGCCTGTTCATCCAGGCCGACGTCACCGACGAGGCCGCGGTGCGCGACCTCTTCCAGCGCGCCGTCGACGAGTACGGCCGCCTCGACATCACCTTCAACAACGCGGGCATCTCCCCGCCGGACGACGACTCCATCCTCACCACCGGCCTGGACGCCTGGAAGCGCGTCCAGGAGGTCAACCTCACCAGCGTCTACCTGTGCTGCAAGTACGCGATCCCGCACATGCAGCGCCAGGGCAAGGGCTCGATCATCAACACCGCGTCGTTCGTTGCCGTGATGGGCGCGGCCACCTCGCAGATCTCCTACAGCGCCTCCAAGGGCGGAGTGCTGGCGATGTCCCGCGAACTGGGCGTGCAGTTCGCCCGCGAGGGCATCCGCGTCAACGCCCTCTGCCCCGGCCCGGTGAACACCCCGCTGCTCCAGGAGCTCTTCGCCAAGGACCCGGAGCGGGCCGCCCGCCGCCTGGTCCACATCCCGCTGGGCCGCTTCGCCGAGCCCGAGGAGATCGCCGCCGCGGTGGCCTTCCTCGCCTCCGACGACTCCTCCTTCATGACCGCCAACACCTTCCTCGTCGACGGTGGCATCTCCGGCGCCTACGTGACCCCGCAGTAGCACCCGTAGTCGCGGCCTCCGGGGGCTCCGGGGGTTCCCGGGAGAGAAGGAGCGAGGGCCGTGCTGGTGTGCACGGCCCTCGCTCCGGGTGTGGGGCGCCCCGTTCCCGCCCTCGTCGCCCGGATCTGCACATGGTGATGAACTGTGCGGTGTGCACCGTCACTTGTACGCGGTGCTGAGCTGCAGTGTCGGTGAGGAATCGAACCCCTGCGCTGCTCTTCGCGCGCCAAGGACCGGATGAACCGCCGGCCCGCGGTGTGTGCACGCCTCCGTGGCGACTACCTGCTTCCCACACCCAGCCCGTGGGGTCAGTCCTCGATCAGGTCGATCTCCCAGTTGGTGCGCTGGATCAGGGTGTCCACCTCACGGATCTCCTTGGCCAGGGCGTCCGCCTGGGCGTGGAGCTCGGCGACCGGCAGGGCGGAGATGATCCTGAGTTCGGACCGCAGCTGCCGTACGGCTCCGCGCTGGTCGCGTCCGGAGGCGGCGTCGGCCGCCGCGGTGGTCACCGAGTGGCGCAGCCGCAGGACGTCGCGGCGGGCGAGGGCGTCGGTAAGGGTGCCGCCACCCTCGATGACGGCGGTCGAGTTGGTCCGGTTGATCTGACGGATCAGCCGCTCCAGCTCGTCCAGCACCTCTCCGGCCTGGGCCAGGACCTCCGCCGCGTTCTCGGCCGGCTCCTCGCCCTCCTGGTAGCGGGCGCTGCCGACGACGCGTGCCCGCAACTGCTCCACCCGCCGCGTCGCAGCCGCGCGCTGGGCGAGCGCTTCAGCCAGTTTCACCGCGTCATCACCTCTATGTCCTACTGATCGTCCGGCAAGTATGCACGTCGGTGCCGGATCAGCACGGTGGGGGGTGGGCCCGGCCGACCGACGAACACCTGCACCACGACCCCGCCCCCCGGGTACGGCCACATAGGCGCGCAGCTCGTCCAGCAGCGCGTCCGCCGACCACGACGCCGCGTTCAGGAACCTGGATCCGCGAGGGGGTGAGATGGCCCGCTCGTGCGGACATCGTCCATGCGCTCTTCTTTCGCAGGTCCGACAGCAGCCCCTCGATCAGGTCGGCCGGAGCGCGCGGCGCTACGGGGATGGTCGGGGAGGTCACGTCGTGGCGATCGCGTCCACCCGCTGCGCGGCCTCGTGGGCCGCCGCGTCGGCGACCTCCCGGGCGATGGTGTGGAACAGTTCCTCCGCCCGGATCGCGGGCCAGTCGGCCGGGAGGTGCTCGGCTGGCAACAGTGGGTCCCGGCGTACGAGTTCGAGCCAGTCGGCGTGGACGAGCAGTTGTCGGCGCAAGGGGTCGTCGGATTCGGTCGTGCGGCCGCTCCACCGGTGCAGGAACGCGCGGTAGCCGTCGGCGATGGCCTCGGTGTCGAAGGCGGACTCCACCACCTGCGAGACCTCGGTCGGCGCCAGCACCGTGCCCCGGAACACCCGCAGGTGGGCGTCGAGGCCGAGGTCGCCGAGCAGTTCGGCGACGTCCACCACGCCCGGTGCCACCCACAGCCCGTTCTGGAGCGGCCCGAACCCGGCCCAGGTCAGCCGGGAGCGGAGGTCGTGGCGCTGGCGGCGCCACGCCTCCGGCAGGGAGAAGCCGACCAGGGTCCACTGCCCGCGCCAGTCCCGGTTGACCGCGCCCGTGCTCCAGACCCGGTCGTGACCGTCCTTCAGGACGGCCACGGCGCGTGGTGTGAGCCCGAAGTACATCTTCCGCCCCTGCCGGTACCGGGTGAGCAGGCCGCGGTTGACCATCCGCGTCAGCGTGGAGCGGACGGCCTCCTCGGTGACGCCGACCCGTCCGAAGATCTCGATGACGCAGCCCGAGGACAGGGCGACGTCTCGCCCCAGGACGTGGATGCCGAAGAAGGTGAGCATTAGCGACTGGGGGCGCGGAGCCGGGTCAAGGTCGATCACGGGCACAGCCTAGAACCAGTGCCCGTGCTGTGCGGACCACCTCGATATTAGGCAAATACTTGACGGCCGACATTCACGTGCCTACGTTTAGCCGCAGTGTCACGCCCCGAAGGAGAAGTCCCCATGGATCTGAACGGCAAGGTCGCCGTGGTCACCGGCAGCGGTCGCGGCCTCGGGCTCGCCTACGCCAAGGCGCTTGCCGCCTCAGGCGCGGCGGTCGTGGTCAACGACGTGGACGCGGAGGCCGCCGCAGGCGCGGTGAAGGAGATCGAGGCCGCCGGCGGTCGCGCGGTCGCCGAGGTCGGCGCGGTGGGCACCACGGAGACCGCCGAGGCGCTCACCGCGCGCGCGGTGGAGGCGTTCGGTCGGCTGGACGTGATGGTGACCAACGCCGGCGTCCTGCGCGACCGGGTGCTCTGGAAGATGAGCGACGAGGACTTCGACACGGTCGTCCAGGTCCACCTGCGCGGGACGTTCACCTGCGTCCGGGCCGCCGTGGCCCGGATGCGCGAGCAGGGCGAGGGCGGACGCGTCATCGTCGCCGGCTCCCCGGCGGGCCAGCGCGGCAACTTCGGCCAGACCAACTACGCCGCCGCGAAGGCCGGGATCGCGGCCATGGTGCGCACCTGGGCGATGGAGCTGGCGAAGGCGGGGATCACCGCCAACGCGGTGATCCCCGTCGCCGCCACCGCGATGACCAGGACCATCCCTGCCTTCGCCCCGTACGTCGAGGCGCTGGAGCAGCACGGCACCCCGCTGCCGGACAGCCTGCGCAAGGGCGAGGGCTTCGGCACCGCCGAGGACGTCGCCTCCCTCGTCGTCTACCTCGCCTCCGACGCGGCCGCGGCCGTCACCGGGCAGTGCGTCGGCATCGGCGGCGACAAGCTCGCCCTGTGGTCGCACCCGCAGGAGGTCTCGGTCGCTTACGCGGACGGCGGATGGAGCGCCGACGCGATCGCCGCCGCCTGGCCGGTCTCGGTCGGACGGGTGCCCGAGACCTTCGGCATACCGGCTCCGCGGATCTGAGGCGGCCGCCCGATGACTTCTCAGGGACCTCGTCTGCTGCTCGACGAACTCGTCGCCATCGACGTCCACACCCACGCCGAGATCTCGGAGAACGGCCAGGGCTCGCTCTCCGAGGAACTCGACGCCGCGGCCGGCGCCTACTTCCACGCGGACCACCGCCGGCCGACCCTGCCGGAGATCGCCGCGCACTACCGTGAGCGCAGGATGGCCTGCGTGGTCTTCACCGTGGACGCCGAGGCCGCCACCGGCACTCCGGCCGTCCCCAACGAGGAGATCGCCGAGGCGGCCCGCCGCCACCCCGACGTGCTCATCCCCTTCGCCAGCATCGACCCGCACAAGGGCCGGGCAGGAGTCCGGCAAGTCCGCAGGCTGGTGGAGGAGTTCGGGGTCCGGGGCTTCAAGTTCCACCCGAACGTGCAAGCGTTCCACCCCAACGACCGGTTCGCCTACCCGCTGTACGAGGCGATCGAGGAGGCCGGTGCCATCGCGGTCTTCCACACGGGGCAGACCGGTATCGGCGCCGGCGCGCCGGGCGGCGGGGGGATCCGCCTGAAGTACTCGAACCCGATGCTGGTGGATGACGTCGCGGCGGACTTCCCGGGCATGCCGATCATCCTCGCCCACCCCTCCTTCCCCTGGCAGGACGAGGCGCTGGCCGTGGCGACCCACAAGCCGCAGGTCTACATCGACCTGTCCGGCTGGTCGCCGAAGTACTTCCCGCCGCAGTTGGTCAAGTACGCGAACAGCCTGCTCCAGGACAAGGTGCTGTTCGGCTCCGACTACCCGCTCATCTCCCCGGACCGCTGGCTGGCCGACTTCGCGCAGCTGCCGATCAAGGACGAGGTGCGGCCGAAGATCCTCAAGGAGAACGCCGCCCGCCTGCTCGGCCTCGACAAGCGGCAGTGACGCGGACGGCGGCACCGATACAGACAGGGGGAGTCCCGCGTTGCACAACGAAGGCATCGGTTCCTGGCCCGCGCGCCGGGCACGCAAGACGCCGCACCTCACCGCCCTGCTCCACGAGGGCCGGTCCACCAGCTACGCCGAGCTGCACCGCAGGTCGAGTCGGCTCGCCCACCTGCTGCACCTGCGGGGAGTGCGCCGCGGCGACCGGGTGGCGTTCCTCGGGCCCAACCATCCTGCATTCCTGGAGACCCTCTTCGCCGCAGGGCAGTTGGGCGCCGTCCTGGTCCCGCTCAACACCCGTCTGGCTCCGCCGGAGCTGAGCTACCAGCTCCGCGACTGCGGTAGCCGCATTCTCCTGACTGTGCGTCAGGAATTAGCCCTACTAAGCGAGTTGGCGCACGAATCGAAGGTGTGGGAGGTCGAGGGGGAGGAGTTCGAGGCGCTGCTCGCAGGCGCTCCCGACGAGCCGCTCGACCTGCCGGTGACCCACGAGGACCTGTGCATGATCATGTACACCTCGGGGACCACCGGCCGCCCCAAGGGCACCCTGCTGACACATGGCAACGTCGTCTGGAACAGCCTCAACGTACTGGTCGACGTCGACCTGTCCGGCCGTGAGGTCACCCTGGTCAGCGCACCCCTGTTCCACGCCGCCGCGCTCAACATGACCTGCCTGCCGACCTTGCTCAAGGGCGGCACCGTCGTCCTCGAAGCGGGGTTCGACGCCGAACGCACCCTCGCGCTGATCGCCGAGCACCGGATCACCTGCCTGTTCGGCGTCCCGGCGATGTACGAGGCGATGGCCCAGGCGCCCGGCTGGGCCGAGGCCGACCTGAGCAGCGTGCGGAACCTGCTCTGCGGCGGCGCGCCCGTACCGGCGCGCACCATCCGCACCTACCTCGACCTCGGCCTGGCGTTCGTCCAGGGCTACGGCATGACCGAGGCGGCGCCCGGCGTGCTGCTGCTCGACCGCGCGGACGCCCTGGAGCACGCGGGCAGTGCGGGCACGCCGCACTTCTTCACCGATGTCCGCCTGCTCTCCTCCACCGGTGCGGAGGCCGGGGTGGGCGAGCCCGGGGAGGTGGTGGTCAGCGGCCCCAACGTCACACCCGGCTACTGGCAGCTGCCACGGGAGACCGCCGACGCGTACCACGACGGCCGGTGGTTCCGCTCCGGTGACATCGCCGTCCAGGACGAGGCCGGTCACATCCGGCTGGTGGACCGGCTCAAGGACATGATCATCTCCGGCGGGGAGAACATCTACCCGGCCGAGGTGGAGGACGCCCTGCTGGAACACCCCGCGATCGCCGAGTGCGCCGTGTTCGGCGTCCCCGACGAGAAGTGGGGCGAGGTCGGCCGCGCCGTCGTGGTCCTGCGACCCGGCGCCACCGCGAGCGCCGAGGACCTGCTCGCCCACCTGGACGGCCGGCTGGCCCGCTACAAGATCCCCAAATCCGTGCGCTTCACCGACGCGCTGCCCCACGGCGGCGCGGGAAAGCTCCTCAAGGGGCCGATCCGCGCCGCCCACGGGCAGGGCTGACCCGCTCCTCGCGCGCCCCGGGCGCGCCCGTCAGGAAGGACCCCACGTGCCCCGCACCGTCCACGGCCTCACCGACCTGCTCGCCCTCGGCTCCGCGGACCTCGGCCACAGCCGGTGGCTGGAGATCGACCAGAGCCGGGTGAACACCTTCGCGGACGCCACCGACGACCACCAGTGGATCCACGTCGACCCCGAACGCGCCGCCAGTGGCCCGTTCGGCGCCCCGATCGCCCACGGCTATCTGACCCTCTCGCTGCTCATCCCGCTGTGGAGCGAACTGCTGCAGGTCGAGGGCGTCGGGATGGCCGTCAACTACGGCCTCAACAAGGTCCGTTTCCCCGCCCCCGTCCGGGTCGGCGCCAAGATCCGCGCCCATGGCGCGATCGCCTCGGTCACCGAGGTGAAGGGAGGGGTCGAGGTGACCGTCGACCTGACGATCGAGATCGACGGCGAGGCCAAGCCCGCAGTGGTGGCCCAGGCCGTCTACCGCTTCTACGCCTGAGCGCGGCCCGAACGGCGAGAGCGGCCACCCCGGTCGGGGTGGCCGCTCTCGCCGTTCCTGGGGCGGGGCGGGGCGGATCAGCACCGGCTCGCGCCGGCCGGGCGCGGCCGCATAGTGGGCAACTTATTGACGGCCGCAAGAAATCCGCCCTACATTTGCAGCGCGCCACCACCACCCGCCTCTACCGTGATGGAGCCCGCGTGCCCCGATCGCCCCGCCGGGCCCTGACAGCGCTGTTCGCTGCCACCGCCCTCGCTCTCCCGACCGCGCTCGCTGCCACCGCCCCGGCCGCCGCCGTCACCGCGACCACCCACTACAGCGGCACCCTGCCGGACGGTGCGACCTGGATCGCCGACAAGCCGGCCCAGTGGAACGGCATCCTGCTGCTGTTCAGCCACGGCTTCGGTTCCCTCACCGCCGCCGACGCCCCGTCCGGCGCCGCCGCGACCGAACTCCTCGCCGAGGGCTACGCCCTGGCCGGCTCCTCCTTCGACCCGCACGGGTCGGCCTGGGCCCTCAAGTCCGCCGAGCAGGACCAGTACGCCACCATCACCGCATTCGGCAGCACCGCCGGCCAGCCCGTCCACGTGGTCTCGATCGGCGCCTCGATGGGCGGCCTGGTCAACGCCGAGATCGCCCGGGACGGCGCCGGCCGCATCGACGGCGCGCTGAACGTGTGCGGACTCGTCGCCGGGGGCGTCGACCTGGAGGACTACCAGCTCGACGCCGAATACACCCTGGCCTGGTTCTTCGACCGCGCCGACCTGCCGCAGCTGGTCAACCTGCGCGACGGCGCCAGCGCCTCCGCGCTGGCCGACCGCCTCACGGCCGCCGTCAACTCCGCACAGCAGACGCCGGCCGGGCGCGCCCGGATCGCCCTCGCGGCCGCCTACCTCAACCAGGCGGCCTGGGCCCCGGGCCAGGCCCCGCCCGCCCCGACCGACTACGCGAACCAGGAAGCGCAGCAGTACCAGTGGCTGCAGCAGGGCGTGCTGAACTTCATCATCCCCGGCCGCTACGCCGTCGAGCAGTCCGCGGGAGGCAATCCCGCCTACACCAAGGGCGTCGACTACACGGCTCTGCTGACCAAGTCCTGGCACGCCGACGAGGTACGGGCCCTCTACAGTGCGGCGGGCCTCGACCTGAACGCCGACACCGCCGCCCTCAGCGCGGGCGCCGACATCACGGCCTCCGGTACGGCCCGGGCCAACCTGACCGCCACCTCCACGGTCGCCTCCCTGGGCGTCCCGATGCTGACCCTGCACACCACCGCCGACCAGCTGGTCCCGGTCGAGCAGGAGAACGCGTACGCCGCGCGCGTCCAGGCGTCGGGAACGGGAGACCTGCTCCGGCAGGCGTTCGTCGCCAGGCAGGGCCACTGCAACTTCACCACCGCGGAGATCGTGGCCGGCCTGCACGCGCTGGAACAGCGTCTGATCTACGGCTCCTGGGGTACCGTCACCACTCCCGACGCCCTGCAGAGCCGCGCCGCCGCGCTCAACCTGGACGGAGCCGCCTTCACCGGCTGGAACCCCGCCCAGCTGTCCGGCGTCCGCTGAACCCGAAGGCTCCCCGGCCGGTTGTTCGCGAGGTGGGACATCTCGCTCGACCGGCCGGGGAGCCTCGTTCGTTCTGTTCCGTCAGCCGGCTTCCGTGACGCTCAGCACGTTGACGAGCTTGTCGAGTTGCTTGGTCACCTGCTCCAGCGCCCGGTCGTCCGCGTTGACCACCAGGGTGACCTCGGAGAGGCCTGACTGCTCGGCCGAGACGACGGCGAGGGAGTCGATGTTGAAACCGCGCCTGCTGAAGAGAGCGGTGATCCGGGTCAGCGCGCTGGGCTTGTCCTCGACCAGGACCGACAGGGTGTGCTTGCTCATGAGTTGTCGCTCTCCCAGTTCGGCGTCATGTCCCGGGCGATCCTGATGTCGTCATTGCTGGTCCCGGCCGGGACCATGGGCCAGACCATGGCGTCCTCGTGGACGATGAAGTCCACCACCACCGGCACGTCGTTGATCTGCATCGCCTTGGCGATCGTGTCGTCCACGTCCTCGGGCCGGCTGCACCGCAGACTGACGCAGCCGTACGCCTCCGCCAACTTCACGAAGTCGGGAATGTGCCGGGCCATCTGCAGATCGCTGTTGGAGTACCGCTGGCCGTAGAAGAGCCCCTGCCACTGGCGGACCATGCCGAGCTTGCCGTTGTTGATGAGCGCGACCTTGATCGGCACGCCTTCGACCACGCAGGTGGCCAGCTCCTGATTGGTCATCTGGAAGCAGCCGTCTCCGTCGATCGCCCAGACCACCGTGTCAGGCCGGCCCATCTTGGCGCCCATCGCGGCGGGCACCGCGAACCCCATGGTGCCCAGGCCGCCGGAGGTGATGAAGGAGCCGGGCCGTTCGAAGCCGATGAACTGGGACGCCCACATCTGGTGCTGCCCGACGCCGGCCACGTACAGGGCGTCCGGCCCGACGATGGAGCCGAGCCGCTCCAGGACGTACTGCGGGGCCAGCGAGCCGTCCTCGTAGTCCTCGTACCCCAACGGATAGGTCGCCTTCAGCCGGTCGAGCTGCGCGCGCCACTTGACGTAGTCACCGGGGCGGTCGATCGCCTGGACGAGGCCGGCGATGACCTCCTTGCAGTCACCCACGATCGGGACGTCCGCCACCCGGTTCTTCGAGATCTCCGCCGGGTCGATGTCCGCGTGGATGACCTTGGCCCGTGGCGCGAACGAGGACAGCTGCCCGGTGACCCGGTCGTCGAACCGCACGCCCAAGGCGATGAGCAGGTCTGCCTGCTGCAGCGCGCCCACCGCGGGGACGCTGCCGTGCATGCCGGGCATCCCCATGTGGAGCGGGTGCCCGTCGGGGAAGGTGCCCCTGGCCATCAGGGTGGTGACGACCGGAATGCCGGTCAGCTCGGCCAGGCGGAGCAACTCCGCGGAGGCGCCCGCCTTGTGGACTCCGCCGCCGACGTACAGCACGGGGCATTCGGCTGCGGAGATCAGCCGGGCCGCCTCCTGGATCTGCTTGCTGTGCGGCTGGGTGATCGGCCGGTAGCCCGGCAGGTGGGTCACCGGTTCCCAGCGGAACCCGGTGCGTGCCTGCAGCGCGTCCTTGGAGATGTCGACCAGGACCGGACCGGGACGGCCGGTGGAGGCGAGGTGGAACGCTTCCGCGATGGTGCGCGGGATCTCGTCGGGGTCGGTCACCAGGAAGTTGTGCTTGGTGATCGGCAGGGTGATGCCGCAGATGTCGGCTTCCTGGAAGGCGTCCGTGCCGATCACGCTGCTCGGCACCTGGCCGGTGACGGCGACCATCGGGACGGAGTCCATGTACGCGTCGGCGATCGGGGTGACCAGGTTCGTGGCGCCCGGGCCGGAGGTGGCCATGCAGACGCCGACCTTGCCGGTCGCCTGGGCGTACCCTTCCGCGGCGTGGCCGGCTCCCTGCTCGTGCCGGACCAGCACGTGCCGGATTCTGACGGAGTCGTAGAGCGCGTCGTAGGCGGGCAGAATCTGGCCGCCCGGAAACCCGAACACTGTGTCGACTCCGGCATGCTCCAGGGCCCTGACCAGGGCTTGGGCGCCCGTCATTCGTTCGCTCATCTATTCGATCCTGTCGGCTTGGCTCGGGTGGGAAGAGACGCCCGTTCGCAGACTTGTTCGAAGTGCGGCGCGAAGAGGCTGCAGTTCACGGACGGTGGGCCCGGAAATGGCCACGGTGTGGCGCGGCAAGAGCGGTGTCGGATGGCGACAACGCGCCCGGCGGCTCCGGCGGATCTGAACTCTCGTCGGAGCGGAGCGAGTCCGTTGGTGACGGCTCAGGTACGTCCTCGTGACAGAGGACGGGAAATGTTCGGCCGCAGCCTATCTGCCCGTCGAGTGGCGATGCAACCCAGAACGATCGCACCCATTCCCAGGCATCGTCAGCAATTCGGACATAACCGGAGCTTGGCTCTGAATTCGCTGGACGTCTTGCGCCGGACCGCCAGGCTGGGCTAAATTACGACGCATATCGGGATTGGGGCATCCTGCATCGCCACCCAGTGGTCCATCTACAGCCATCTGGGATTTGTACAACTTTCAAGGTCACGAGCCTCGGCCACTATCTGCCGACTGCTCGTCTCGCGTTTCATTGACGCCTCTGGCCTTCCACGGCGCGGCCCTCTCGTTTCACCGCCGGGCACGGCTGCGCCCGGATTCCCGTCGATGGCCACGCGCCGAGCGGGCCGAGCGGACTACGGACGTTCCTCACCCTGACTCCGATGCCGACCTCCGATTCAGAAAAGTGACATGACGAGCGCAGACTACGAAGTATTCGACTTCCCGGAGATCAAGCCCGGCCCGGAGAAGCCGCTGGTCCTGGGCCCGGCGGGCGAGGTCTTCGACTTCGTGCAGACCGGCGAGAGCAACGGCGGCAAGTACCTGTTCTCCAAACTGACCGTGCCGCCGCACGTCGGCCCGCCTCCGCACATCCACCACCGCACCGACGAATGGTTCTACGCGCCCAACGGCGGGTTCAGCATCTTCGTGGGCCCCAACGAGTTCCCGGACCTGGACATCACTCCGGGCAACGGCGCCGACAAGGAGACGGTCGCCCTGCTGCCGATGCGCCCGAAGGAGCTGCTCTACGTTCCGCGCAACCACACGCATGGTTTCGTCAACACCACCGGCGTCACCCAGGAGATGTGGTTGGTCTGGTCCCCGGACACGCCCGAGAGCTCGATCCTCCCGTACTTCATGAACGCCGGGAAGGTGGTGTCCAGCAAGGAGGAGCTGGAGGAGCCGGATTTCCTGTCCCGCATCCGCCTGGTCACCATGGCCCGGGACTACGGCATCAGCCAGAGCACCGACTTCTGGGATTTCGTCAAGGACGTCGTGGAGGACCGGCCGGATTGGCTGCCCAGCGACCGGCGTTCGGCGCTGCTGAATCTGATGTACGACGAGCTTGAGGCGCACGGATAGTTTCCCGCCGTCGAGTCCGGGAGAAAACGCATGAAAGGTCTGGAGCCCCATGGGCGTCGATAAAGAGAAATCCATCGCCGTCGTCGGCGGCGGGCTGGGCGGAGCCGCGACTGCCGCGCTGCTGCAGCGAGCCGGATATGCTGTGGAGGTATTCGAGCAGGCGGACAGGTTCGAGCCCGCTGGCGCGGGGATACATCTGACTCCCAATGTGATGCGCGTGTTGTTCCACATCGGGGTCGGTGACGCACTCGTCAGGTCCGGGCGCCTGCCCGAATCGTTCACCAGCCGGAATCTGGATTCGCATTCCGTCAGGTGCACGCTGCTGCTCGGCGAGCGGGCCGAGAAGAGGTACGGGGCGCCCTATCTCACCGTCAGCCGGGGCGTTCTCCACCGGGAACTGCTCGGCGCCCTGCGGCCGGGCAGCGTCCGGTACGGCAAGCGACTCGTTGGGGTCGAGGAGGCCGGCGAGGGGGTGCGGATGCGCTTCGCCGACGGGAGCACCGCCGACGCCTCCTGTGCAATCGGCGCCGACGGTCTGGGCTCCCGGGTCCGTGAGGCGATGCACGGCGCCGAACGCCCGCGCTTCTCCGGCCAGATCGCGTACCGGGCCGCCGTGCCGGCGGGTGTCCCGGTCCCGGTCGACCGGACGTGCATCACCAAGTGGTGGTCGGAGGACCGGTTCGTCATCGGCTACCCGACCGACTCCGGGACTGATGACTACTACTTCGTCGCCGGTGCACCGGCTGAGGCGTGGACGTATCCGCAGTCCTGGGTCCCCGGCGACCAGGACGAGATGCTGGCGGCCTTCGCCGGCTCCTGCGAGGAGGTGCTCGGCCTGCTGAACGCAGCCGAGGCCCTGAGCAAGTGGCCGCTCTTCGAGCGCCCGCCGTTGCAGCAGTGGGGCCGAGGGCGAATCGGCCTGCTGGGAGACGCCTGCCATCCCATGCGGCCGCACATGGCCCAGGGGGCGGCCATGGCCATCGAGGACGGCGCACTGCTGTTGCGCTGCCTGGAAGCCGAGGACGAGATCGAGGAAGCGCTCTGGCGTTACGCCGAGAGCCGCAGGCAACGCACCAGCCGGGTCCAGGCCGTGTCCTCGGCGAACTCGTGGCTCAAGGACGCCGAAGACCCCGCCTGGGTGTTCGACTACGACGCGATGAACACCGAGCTGGTGCCGGACCGGTCCGGCACCCTCAACGTCACATGAACCGGGTGGAAATGAATTCAGGAGAAAATCGCGTGTACGACACTGACGTCCTGGTCGTCGGGAGCGGCCCGGCGGGGTCGTCCTCGGCACTGATGCTGAGCACGTACGGCATCGACAACCTCGTCATCACGAAGTACCGCTGGCTCGCCGACAGTCCGCGTGCGCACTACCAGAACCAGCGCACGATGGAGGTCTTCCGGGATCTGGACGTGGCGGACGAGGTCATCGCCAAGGCCGCCCCGAAGGAGGTGATGGGCAACGTCGTCTTCTGCACCGGATTGACGGGCGAGGAACTGGGCCGACTGCCCTACGGCGCCAACCGGCCGCAGCGGCAGAGCGACTACGCGATGACCAGCCCCGCCGAACAGTGCGACCTGCCGCAGAACCTGCTCGAACCCATCCTGCTGGCCAACGCCGCCGAACGCGGCAGCCATGTGCGGTTCGACACGGAGTTCCTGAGCCTCGAGCAGGACGAGCACGGTGTCACCGCGCTCGTCCTGGACAGGCTGAAGAACGAGCGCTACACGATCCGGGCCAAGTACCTGATCGGGGCGGACGGCAGCAACAGCCGCGTGGCGGAGCAGATCGGCCTGCCCATGGAAGGCCACATGGGGCTCGCCGGCAGCATCAGCATCATTCTGCGGGCGGATCTCTCCCACCTGGTGGCGCACCGTCCCGGCTATCTCTGGTGGATCATGCAGCCGGGTGCCAACGTCGGGGGCATCGGCATGGGCCTCCTCCGTATGGTCAGGCCGTGGAACGAGTGGCAGATCGTGTGGGGCTACGACATGAGCGCGGGTGAGCCCGACGTCTCCGAGATCGATGCGGTCGGCATCGCCCGCCAGCTGATCGGGGACCCCGACGTGGACATCACCATCCGCTCGGTGTCGACCTGGACGGTGAACCAGATGTACGCCACCAAGTTCTCCCAGGGACGGGTGTTCTGTATGGGCGACGCGGTGCACCGTCACCCGCCGTCCAACGGATTCGGCTCGAACACGTCGATCCAGGACGCCTACAACCTGACCTGGAAGATGGCGATGGTCCTGAAGGGTCAGGCCACGGACCGGCTGCTGAGCACGTACGACCAGGAACGCCCGCCGGTCGGCAAGCAGATCGTCGAGCGTGCGAACAAGAGCATCGAGGACTTCGGCGGAGTCTTCGCCGCGCTCGGCCTGGACGCGAACCTGGACGCGGACCGCATGCGTGCCAACATGTCCGTCCTGAAGGAGAATTCCGCCGAGGGCGCCGAGAAGCGCAAGATGCTGCGCGAGGCCATCGAGCACAAGTCCTACGAGTTCGCCACGCAGGGCGCCGAATTCAATCACCGTTACGAGTCCGACGCCGTCCGCCCGGACGGCACCGCACAGCCGGCCTGGCAGCGCGATCCCGAACTGTACTACCAGGCATCCAGCCGGCCCGGCGCGCGCCTGCCGCATGCGTGGCTCGACCGGCACGGTACGCAGGTGTCGAGCCTGGACGTGGTGGGAAAGGGCCGGTTCTCCCTGCTGACCGGGCTGAACGGGCACAGCTGGCTGGACGCCGCCCGGCAGGTCTCGGAAGAGCTGGACATCGAGATCGCCGCGCACGTCATCGGCCCGGGCCACACCCTGCAGGATCTCTACGGTGACTGGGCCAACGTCACGGAGATACCGGAGGACGGCTGCCTTCTGGTACGCCCGGACGCATTCGTCGCCTGGCGTAAGACGGATTCCACGGAGGCCGTGGACTCGCTGCGCACGGCCTTGTGCGAGATTCTCGGGCGAGTGCCGGAGCAGCGCGTGACCGGGGTGGGCTGACCAGCTCCGGAAACATCACCCCCGTCGATGGCCAGGCGTTCCCCGCCCACCGGGGAACGCCTGGCCCGGTCGATGCGAGCATCAATCCTATCGAGAGAGCAATGGATACTGAGAGCGCAACAAGCAAACCGGCACAGCTGGGCATATCGCGCCGACTCACCTTCTTCATGGCGCTGGCCTGCGGTGCGGTCGCGGCGAACATCTATTACGCGCAGCCCGTGGTGGGTCTGATCGGCCCGGATGTGGGCTTGCACGCAAGTGCCTACAGCCTCGTGGTGACCCTGACTCAGATCGGCTACGGCGTCGGTCTTGTCGTGCTGGTTCCCCTGGGCGACATCTTCGAGAACCGCCGTCTCATCATGGTCACCCTGGCGGCCTGTGCGGTGGCGCTGCTGGCCGGGTCGGCCGCCTCGAACGCCGGCCTGTTCCTCGCCGCTTCGCTCGTGATCGGCCTGAGTTCGGTCGTGGTGCAGATGCTGGTGCCCTTCGCGGCGCACCTGGCCCCGGAGGAAACCCGTGGACAGGTCGTCGGCAACGTCATGAGCGGCCTGCTGATGGGCATCCTGCTCGCCCGTCCGGTCTCCAGCATGACGACGGACCTGCTCGGCTGGCGTGCGGTGTTCGCGCTCTCCGCCGGCTTGATGCTGGTGCTCGCCGTGATCCTGCGCTCGGTCCTTCCGGAGCGGAAGCCGACTACCTCCGTCCGTTACCCCGTGCTGCTGCGGTCGATGGGGCAACTGCTCGTCGGTACGCCGATCCTGCGGCGACGGGCGTTCTACCACGCCATGCTGTTCGGGGCGTTCAGTCTGTTCTGGACCGCTGTGCCACTGATCCTGGCGAGTCCGGCGTGCGGCCTGAGCCAGGTCGGCATCGCGGTCTTCTCGCTGGCGGCGATCCTGGGCGCCTTCGTCGCGCCGTTCGCGGGCCGCTTCGCCGACCGCGGCCTGACGCAACCGGCGACGGCCTTCGCGATCCTGGCTGTCGTGGTCTCGTTCGCCCTGGTGTTCGCCAGTGGCGGACACACGGTCGCCGTCCTGTTCGTCGCGGCGCTCCTGATCGACGTCGGGGTGTCGTGCAACCTGGTGCTGGGGCAGCGTGCGATCTTCTCCCTGGGCGCGGAGATCCGCAGCCGTCTGAACGGTCTCTACATGGCGATCTTCTTCTGCGGAGGCGCGGTCGGCTCGGCCGTGGCCAGCGTCGTGTACGACAACTACGGCTGGGTGGGCATCGCGTGGTGCGGTATCGCCTTCCCGTTGGTGGCGGGCCTCTACTACCTGACGGAACTGAGGCCAGGGCGGACCGCGACAACTGGATGATCCGGCCCCCGGCCCCTCCTGCCCCAACCGCCTCCCGGCAGGGCACGAGGGGCCGAACGCCGTTACCGCTGCAGGGGGGAACCGGGCTAGCGACTCGACTCGGCCGCAGCACGGAACTCCCGGGCCACCTCCGCACCCTTGGTGATGTCCTGTCCGGACACGGCATCCGAAATGTCGAGCACCACAAAGGTGTTGGCGTCGATCCACACGCACTGGGTCGCGCTGTACACGCTGTTGCCGAAGACGTCGGTGGTCGCGGTCCTGGTGTACGACTCCGCGCACTGCAAGGTCCCGCCGAGAGGGCCGGGATCGGCGTCGCTGACCTGTCCGTGAACCACGCTCATGCCCGGCGCGTTGACCGGGCGCCAGGTGCTCGCCAGGATCTGGCTGCGGGCCTGGTCGGGGATGGCGCTGTCCTTGTCGAACGCCATCACGGTGACGTAGTTCTGACCGAATCGGCCACCCAGGTACGCCGTGGCGGTGGCGTGAACGTCCGGGTACTTGGCCGCCAGCGCCTGGCCCTGCTGCCGCATCAGCTTCGCCATGGTGCTGCCGTCGTTGCGGGCCATGTTCATGAACGAGTCCGGCAAGCGGAGTTGAGACAACGGCCGGCTCCCGGCAGCAGGCGATTGTCCGCCCGGACTTCCGCCGGTCGGCGTCGAGTCCGCGCCCCCCGTACCGCCTCCGCCCGCCGAACCGGCGGGTAAGGGAGGTGCGCCCGGTGCGGCTGCGGGCCCGGCGCCGTGACCGGAAGAGGTCAGGGCGTAGGCTGCGCCGCCCGCGAGGAACGCTCCGACCACGCCGAGCGCGACCCACAGGCCGGTACGACGGGGGCCTCGCGCGGTGGGTGGCGGCCCGGGGGCGAACGGGGTCTGCGGATACCACTGCGCAGGCGCCGGCTGCGGGTAGTCCTCAGGCCGGGCATAGTCGGGCTGCGGGGGTGTACCCCCCGGCGGCTCGGCGGGTGTCCCGTCCGGCTGTTCGTGCATCGGCGAACTCCTGGGGGTTCGGTGAGGCGGCGGTGAACGATCGGAGTGTCGTTCCGAAGAATGCCCCACAGCACCTTGGCCCGCACAGGCTTTGCCGGACCGCTGTTTCCGTTCTGTAGCACTCACCACCCGGTCGACCGCCGGACGATCCGACTGTTCATCCGATACGGCTCACTGTCGTCCACTCCGTACGCACTCGGGGAGAGGGAGGGCCGCCGGCCCGTAGCGCGACGGACCAGGTCGCCGAGGTCAGCGGTGGCCTCGGTGGGCACGTCATGGTGAGTTCGGGATCGTCGAGCTCGTGGGCGGTGGTGCGGCGCGGCGGGAGGGCGCATGGCCGGGTTCGACCTGTTCGCTCGGGTCGGCTCGGTACTGCGTCGAGGGCGAAGCCTCCGAGAATCTGTCGGATGGATGTCCCGTCGGTGCGCTGTCGATGGTCTCGGCGGTGTGCCGGGCACGGCCGGTGCGGCGTGCCCGGCGGTGGGCGGTTACCGGTGGAGGGCGGCGAGGGTGGTGTCGAGGTCGGGGGTGCCGGTGCGGGGGCGGTTGTAGGGGAGTTTGCCGAGCATGGCGCCCATGGCGCAGGTGTTGGTGATCGCGGCGAAGGCGAGGCCTGCTCCGACGGCGGCGGAGACCCAGCGGGCGCCGGGGAGCGCCAGGTCGGTGACGATGCCGAGGACGACGAGGGAACCTGCGACGAAGCGGACCTGGCGGTCCATGGCCCAGACGGCGCGTGCGCCTTCGGGGTGGTTGAGGGGGTGGCCGCTCTGGGCCCATGCGGAGGTGCCGCCGACGAGGGTGTGGGCGGTGATGCCGGTGGCGGCGAGCTTTTCGCATGCGGACTGGGAGCGGGCACCGGAGGCGCAGACGACGGCGATCGCGCCGTGCTCGGCGGCTGCGCGCAGGGCGGGCATGGCCCGGTCGAGCTGGTCGAGGGGGATGTTGTGGGCGCCGGGGATGTGGCCGCCGGCGTACTCGCCGGGGGAGCGAACGTCGATGACGGTGAGCTGCTCGAGTCGGGGGTGGAGCTGCTCGACGGTCAGGGGCGTTGCCATGGGGTGGGGTCCTTCCGGTGGGGGAGCGGGGGCGTCGGCGGGTGCCGGCGTCCGGGAGTGGGGTCTGGGGGGTTAGTGGAGCGCGTCGGTGATCATCAGTGCGGCGACCGCGAGCAGCGCGAGGGCGAAGGCGGTCTGGAGGGTGCGGCCGCTGAAGCGGTCGGCCAGGCGTTTGCCGTCCCAGGCGCCGAGGATGGCGGCGGCGGTGAACGGGGCGATCACGGCCCAGTCGAGCGAGCCGGTCGTGCCGATGCGTGGGACCAGGGCGGCCAGGGAGTTGGCGCTGATGACCAGCAGGCTGGTGCCGACGGCTTCGGCCATGGTGAAGGCGAGGACGGAGACGAGGGCGGGGACGGCGAGGAAGCCGCCGCCCACGCCCAGCAGGCCGGTGACCGCCCCGAGGCCGGCGCCGGCGGCCGCGGAGCGTGCGGGGCGGCTCTCGGCGGGTCGGTCGGGCTCCGCGGTGTCGGGGCGGTGCCGGGCGGCGTCCTTGGGCTTGCGGGCGGAGGCGAGCATGCGCCAGGCGGCGAACGATGCCAGCACCGCGAACGCGACGGTGAGCAGGGTGGCGGGCAGGTGGGCGGACAGCGCCCCCGTGGCGGCGGCCAGGGGAAGGCCGGCCGCGGCGAACAGCAGGCCGGTACGCCAGCGCACGCGGCCTGCCCTGGCGTGGGCGAGGAGTCCGGTGAGCGAGGTGGCGGCGACGATGAGGAGGCTGGCGGTGCCGGCGTGGGCGGGGGAGAAGCCGAGCAGGTAGATCAGGGCGGGGACGGCGAGCATGCTGCCGCCTCCGCCGAGGCCGCCGAGGGCCAGGCCCACGACGGCACCGGCGATCAGGGCGAGAACGAGCGCGGTCATATGACCTGACCGCCGGTGCCGTGTGCGGTGACGACGGGGAGCCCGGCGTCGGCCCACGCCCTCATCCCGCCTGCCACGTTGACGGCGGTGACGCCGCGCGCCGTGAGCAGGGCGACGGCGTACTGCGAGCGGTTGCCCGAGCGGCAGATCGCCAGCACCGTCCGTCCCGCAGTGTCGGGCGGCAGATCGCCACCGGCGTCGAGGACGCCGAGCGGCACCCAGAGTGCGGAGGGCGATCGGCCGGCGGCGTACTCCTCCTGCTCGCGGACGTCGACGAGGACCGCCCGGCCGGTCGAGACCATCCGCTCGGCCTCGGCCGGGGTGGCCTGCGGCGGGGCGGGTGACTGGTGGGTCGAGAACATGGCTGGCCTCCGATGGGTGTGTTGCGAGTCGGTGGAAGCGGCGCACCGGCGCCGGTGACGCCCTGGCGGTGGCGAACGGCGGCCCGTGAACGGCGCCCCTTGCTTTCGATAATACCCATGGGGGTATCTTTGAGAGCAAGGGATACCCCACCCCGTATTTTTCCGGCTCACACGGGCGGCTCGATTCGGCCGCCTCGGCCCGAGCTGCCATGCCTCAGGAACAGGAGCGATCCACGTGTTCTTCGCCCAGTACTACCTCGACTGCCTCTCCCAGGCCTCGTACCTGATCGCCGACGAGACCACCGGCCGCGCGGTGGTGGTCGACCCGCGGCGCGACATCGACGAGTACGTCGCGGACGCCGAGGGGCACGGCTTCACGATCGAGGCCGTGATCAACACCCACTTCCACGCCGACTTCCTGGCCGGCCACCTGGAACTGGCGGCCCGCACCGGCGCCTGGATCGGCTACGGGCAGCGCGCGGAGACCGAGTACCCGATCCGCCACCTCGCCGACGGCGAGCGGATCAGCCTGGGCGAGGTCACCCTGCAGATCATGGAGACCCCCGGCCACACCCCCGAGTCGATCAGCGTCCTCGTGTACGAGCGCACCGAGGACGCCGTGCCCTACGGCGTCCTAACCGGTGACGCCCTGTTCATCGGCGACGTCGGCCGCCCCGACCTGCTGGCCTCCGTCGGCGTGACGGCCGAGGAGCTCGGCCGGATGCTCCACCACAGTGTCCAGCACAAGCTGATGTCGCTGCCGAACGAGGTCCGCGTCTTCCCCGCGCACGGTGCCGGCTCCTCCTGCGGCAAGAACCTCTCCACCGAGCGGCAGTCCACCATCGGTGCACAGCGCGCCACCAACTACGCCTGCGCACCGATGAGCGAGGACGACTTCGTCGCCATCGTCACCGCCGGCCAGTCCACCGCACCCGGCTACTTCGGCTACGACGCCACCCTCAACCGCCAGGACCGCGCCCTCTACGACACCGCGCAGGCCCACCGTCCGCTCACCGAAGAGGAGTTCCGCGCCCACCGCGCAGCCGGAGCGGTCGTCGTCGACGCCCGCAGTCCGCAGGAGTTCGCCGCCGGACACCTGCGCGGCTCCATCAACGTCCCCGCCGACGGCCGCTTCGCCGAACAGGCCGGCGCCGTCCTGGCGCCGGACGCCGAGATCCTCGTCGTGGCACCGGACGGACAGGAGCAGGAGGTGGTGACCCGCCTCGCCCGCATCGGCTTCGACCGCACCGCCGGCCACCTCGCCGACGCGGAGAGCGTCCTCGCCGCGTTCACCGACGACCTCACCCCCGCCAGCCGCCTCACCGTCGAACAACTGCGCGCCGCCCTCGCCGCCGACCTGCCGCCGCTCGTCATCGACGTCCGCACCTGCGGCGAGCGCGCCGAAGGGGCCGTCGAGGGCTCCGTGCACATCGCCCTCAACGAACTGCCCGGCCGCCTGGACGAGATCCCAGCAGACCGCCCGCTCGTCCTGCACTGCGCCGGCGGCCACCGCTCCTCCATCGCCGCCAGCCTGCTGCGCCACCGCGGCTACGGCGACGTGTCCGACCTGCTCGGAGGCTACGCGGCGTGGGCAGCCGCCCGCCGGCCCGCCGGCTGAACCCGGTCCCTGGTCCGGAGGGAATGCCCACCGCTCCCTCCGGATCGGCCGGGTCGCCCTGGATGTCGGGCCCGAGACCGGCGCAACCTCCAGCGTCCGTGCCGGACTCGGTCCGGCCGAGGCGCGTGAACTCGCCCAGCGCCTGCTCGACCAGGCGGCCCGGGCCGAGGGTGAGTCGTCACCCATGGCCGCCCAGGGGGTGGTCGAGGTCCTCCGTGCCGGCCCCCGTGGCTGGGCCGCGACCGCAAACGGCCGGCACCTGCTCACCGCCGGAGGTCGCGCCGCGGCACCCACGCCCGTGGAGCAATTGATGGCATCCGAGGCAGCCTGCGCAAGAACGCGGTCGCCCGGTTCCTATACCCCACCGGGTAAACTGGGGGGAGAACGACACTCTGGAGGTGCGCACATGCAGGTCGACGACGACGCGGTCGGCGCGGTCCTCAACCGCCTTCGCCGCGCGCAGGGTCAGCTCGCCGGCGTCATCGCGATGATCGAGGCCGGGCGCGAGTGCAAGGACATCGTGACTCAGTTGGCCGCCGTCTCCCGCGCCCTCGACCGGGCCGGATTCAAGATCGTGGCCAGTGGCATGCGGCAGTGCATGGCCGCTGTGGACGGCGACACGCCCCCGATGAGCGAGGCCGAACTCGAAAAGCTCTTCCTCGCCCTGGCGTGACGTTCCGCCCGCCCATCGGCGGCGCCGTGCGGCGGGTCCCAGGTCCCACTGGCCTGCTCGCGGGCGGGCTGCAATGTAAGGGCATGCGACGCACCCAAGGGCCCGCGGCGGAATGCAGCTCGCCCTTTCGGTATTGACGTACTCTGTTGCATACCCTTGGGGGTATGCAGAGAGGTGGATCATGGTCCGGGAA
Organism: Kitasatospora sp. NPDC036934; assembly: GCF_055608425.1. Lineage (NCBI taxonomy): Bacteria > Bacillati > Actinomycetota > Actinomycetes > Kitasatosporales > Streptomycetaceae > Kitasatospora > Kitasatospora sp. NPDC036934. The sequence goes on from NZ_JBVJQR010000020.1 coordinate 140,022, forward strand.
GTCGACATCGAGGCGTTCGCCGCCGCACGGGCGCGGGGCGCACTGGTGCTCGACGTGCGCGAGGCCTTCGAGTTCGCCGCGGGGCATGTGCCCGGCGCCCGCTGGGTCCCGCTGGGGATGCTCGCGGGAAGCCTCGCCGAGCTGCCTCGCGACCGCGCCGTCATGGTGATCTGCGCTTCCGGCAGCCGGAGCCGGATCGGAGCCGAACTGCTGGGCCGCGCCGGGTTCGACGCCGCCTCCGTCCTGGGCGGGACCGCAGGGTGGTCGCTCTCCGGCCGCGATCTCGCCACCTGATCCCCCTGACCTCACGCCACGATTGGAGCACCCCATGGACTACGGCATTCCCCTCACCCTCGACCTGCCCTTCGACGAAGCGGTCGAGCGCGTACGTGCCGCGCTCGCCGAGCAGGGCTTCGGCATCCTCACCGAGATCGACGTCCAGGCCACCCTGCGGGCCAAGCTCGGCGAGGAGATCGAGGAGTACGTCATCCTCGGGGCCTGCAATCCGGCGCTGGCCCACCGCGCCCTCCAGGTCGACCGGCGCATCGGGCTGCTGCTGCCGTGCAATGTGGTGGTGCGTGCGGCCGACGGGCACTCCGTCGTCGAGGTGATGGACCCGCAACTGATGGTGCGGGTCGCCGAGCAGCCGGCGCTCGAAGCCGTGGCCAACGAGGCCGCCGGTCGGCTGCGCGCCGCGCTGGACGTCCTCGCCGGCTGACCGCCCATCCCGGGCCCGCTCCCGCGGGCCCTTTTTCCCGGATTTCCATATACCCCCACCCGTATTGCGAGCCCTCTGGGCCGCCCTCGGAACGGAGCACCCCCGTGCCTCACCCGGACACCTCCCTCGTCAAGCCCCCCACCCCGGCGCCGCCCGGGCCGCCGGGCCGTGCCGGCCTCCTGGGTCGCCTCGGCGCCTGGTCGGCCGGCCACTTCAAGGCCGTACTCATGGGATGGCTGCTGGTCGTGGTCGCGCTCGGCGCGTTCGCCCCGCAGGTCACCAGCGCCCTGTCCGGCGCCGGATGGCAGGCCAACGGCTCCGAGTCGGTCAAGGTCCGCCAACTGGCGGAACAGCACTTCGCGGGCAACGCCTCCTCCGCCCTGCAGATCGTCGTCGCCGCCGACCGGCCGGTGACCGACCCCGTTGTCCAGCAGGTCATCGGCAAGGCCGAAGCCGTCGCCGCCGCCGACCCCCGGATCTCCACCGTCGTCCCGCCCCAGCCCGGCGCCACCATCAGCCAGGACGGCCGCACCGCCATCCTGCTCGCCGGCGCCAAGGCCAACCCCGACGACATGGTCCGCGCCGCCGACGACCTCAAGGGCCCGCTGAACGCCCTGTCCACCGACGGTGTCAGCGTGCACGCCACCGGCGCCTCCGTGCTGTGGAGCGACTTCAACAAGGCCAACCACGACGCCATGATGAAGTCCGAGATCATGTCCTGGCCGGTCACCCTGGCCATCCTGGTCCTGGCCTTCGGCTCGCTGGTCGCCGCCGGACTGCCGCTGCTGCTCACCATGGCCGGGCTCGCCGCCTCCGCCGGATCGCTCGTTCTGATCAGCCACCTGTTCCCGGTCTCGATCTGGGCGATGAACTTCGCCATGATGTTCGCCCTCGCCCTGGGCATCGACTACGCCCTCTTCCTGGTGGTCCGCTTCCGCAGCGCCCGCATGGGACGCTCACTGTCCAGTGCCGAGGCGGTCGCGGAGACGATGGACACCGCAGGCAAGGCCGTGCTGCTGTCCGGGGCGACCGTGCTGGTCAGCCTGTCCGCCGTGATGCTGGTCCCGTCCCCGGCGTTCCGCTCGATGGCCGGTGGCATCATGCTCGCCGTCCTGTTCGTCCTGGCCGCCACCCTCACCCTGCTGCCCGCCGTCCTCGGCAAGCTCGGCCACCGCGTCGACGCCCTCGCCCTGCCCTGGGTGAAGACCGGCGAACACCGCTCCCCGCGCTTCGCCGCCTGGGGCGAACGCCTGTGGAAGCACCCCGTCCGCTACGGCGCCCTGGCGCTGGCCGCGCTGATCGCGCTCGCCGCACCGGTCGTCGGCCTGCGCACCGCGATGCCGTCCATCACCGTCATCCCCGCCCACGACAGCGCCCGCGCCGGCTACACCGCCGTCCAGCAGGCCTTCGGCCCCGGCGCCCCCGGCACCCTGCAGATCATCACCCCCACCGGCCAGGCCGCCTCGGTCGGCGAGCAGATCGCCCACACCCCCGGCGTCGCCGGCGTCATGCCCGCCCAGAGCGCCGCCGACGGCTCCGGCTGGGCGATGATCCAGGCCGTTCCCACCGTCGACCCGTCCAGCCCGCAGCTCGGCTCCACCGTTGACGCTCTGCGCGCCGAACTCCCGCACGACACCCTCGTCGGCGGCGCGGCGGTCGAGAACCTCGACCTCCAGCACCTGCTCACCCAGAAGACCCCGCTGGTCATCGGCGTGGTCATGGGCCTGGGCTTCCTGCTGCTGCTGATCGCCCTGCGCGCGCCACTGATCTCCGCACTCGGCACCGCCGCCAGCCTGCTCTCCACCGGAGCCGCGTTCGGCGTCGCCCGGCTGGTCTTCCAGGACGGCCACGGCGCTGGCCTGCTCGGGTTCAAGCCACAGGGCTTCCTGGACGGGTGGGCGCCGGTGTTCTTCTTCGCGATGATCTTCGCCATCGCGATGGACTACACCGTCTTCCTGCTCGCCTCCGCCAAGGAGCACTACGAGCGCAGCGGCGACGCCAAGGAGGCCATGGTCGGCGCCCTCGCCCACTCCGGCCGGGTGATCTTCGCGGCCGCCGGCGTCATGGTCGCGGTCTTCTTCACCTTCGCGATCTCCGGACCGCTGCCGCCCAAGGAGATGGGCATCGTCCTGGGCGTCGCCGTCCTCCTCGACGCGGCGCTGGTCCGCCTCGTCCTGCTCCCGGTGATCCTCCGGCTGACCGGCCGGGCCGCCTGGCACACCCCTCGATGGCTCGACCGGGTCCTGCCGAAGGTCACCTTCTCCCACGGCTGACCTGGACTCCGAAGCCGGTGGCGGGAGCGCGGTTCGGCGCCTCCGCCACCGGCGGTCCTGCCGTCTCGTCAGGTGGGCTCGTCGGCCTGTCGACGCACGGGCTGCGGGCAACGGGCGTATGGACGGAGCATCTGGGCGGAACCGCCTGGCGCCGCCTGTGCACACCACCTGGTCTCGCCCCGAGCTTGTCGTCAGCGCTGACGGGCACGGCAGGGGCAGCGTGAAGTTGACGCCCGGCTTGTCCACAGCGTGCTGGAGAAGTAGGGCGGCCGCGCCGAGGGTGGCGGCGAAGCCGAGTCCGGAGCAAGCCCTACCAGGGCCTTCTCACCGAGTACTTCACCGGCGAGGGCCGACGGCGAGCAGAGCCACGCCGGGGGCGCCGCAACGACTCCCTGCAACGGGACGAGTTCTACGGCGGCAAGCCCGTGCTCATCTCCGCTCCCGGCCACGCGGGCGTCCGCGCTCCGGGTGCACCGTTCGGCTCCCCCTGTGCCCGGTCACTGTGTCTGGTGGCGGTGCAGTCGGCCGTGGTTGCGCCACCAGAGCACCTTCCCATCGGGTCCGGGTACGAAGTCGGTGCGGGTGCCGACCGGTCTGCCCTCGGGGTCGAGGTCGAGTGCGAAGTCCCGCCGGTAGAAGGCGACTTTCATCTCGGTGGTCTGGTCCTGGACCGAGTCCTCTTCTTCCAGGGCGGCTTCGTCCCGGCCGGCCGGGTCATGGGCCGTCTGGGTACCGTGCAGCTGTCCGTTCTGACGGGTCAGTTCGATGACCGTATCCTCTACGGCGCCCTCCTCGTTGATCCGCTGGGCCATGTAGCGGCCCTCGTAGGGCGCGAGCTCCTGGCCGCTCAAGGCCTTGGTCGTGGCCGGCAGGTTGGTCACACCGGCGTACCGGCTGACGGCCCAGTCGTCGGTGAACAGCTCGTCCCTGAGCCGCTTGCCGCCTTCCGAGTTGGTCAGCAGCGTCAGTGCGAAGCCGCTGCTGGGAACCATCAGGAAGCCAGAGATCTGACCCGGCCAGGTCCCGCCGTGCTGCACGATCCGTCTCCCCTGGGAGGTCGGGCGCAGCATCCAGGTGACTCCCATGCCGTCGAGTTCCACGACCAGCGTGCCGCCGGGCCCGGGCGCGGAGCGCATCCGTTCCAGCGATTGCTCGCCCAACAGGCGTGTGCCGCCGGGGGCTGCGCCGTCGCCGAGGTGGAAGCGGGCCCAGCTCAGCTGGTCGCGCACACTGGAGATCAGTCCGCCGGTCGGCGCGAGGCAGCGTGGCTGCGGCCAGAAGGACGGCTCCAGCACGGCTTTGCCGTCGACGACGTCGTGGGACGCCGCGACGTTGAAGCCCACGATCTCGTCGCTGGAGAAGCGGCTGTGGCCCAGCTCGAGCGGATCGATGACCAGTTCGCGCACCGCCGCCTCGTAGGTCGTGCCCGTCACCACCTCGATGATCCGGCCGGCCACACACAGTGCCGCGTTGTTGTAGGCGAACACCTCTCCGGGTGCTGTGAGTTGGGGAAGCCGCGCCATGGACGCAACGAAGCGGGCCAGCGCGTCGTCGCCACCGCCGAAGTCCTGGTAGTCGTCGCCGAGCCACCCGGCACTGTGGTTGAGCAACTGCCGCACGGTGACCTGCGCCGACGCGAACGGGTCGGCCACCGCGAAGTCGGGGAGGTAACGGCGCACCGGGGCGTCCAGCTCGACCTCGCCCCGCTCGACCAGCCGCATCACCGTCGTACCGGTGAAGGTCTTGGTGGTCGAACCGACCCGGAAGACGGTGTCACCGTCGACCGGAACCGGATGGTCGACATTGGTGACCCCATACCCTTTGACGTACTCCTGGCCGTCCAGGAACACACCCACCGCCGCACCGGGAATCGCGTACGCTCGCATGCCCTCCTCGATCTTGGCGTCGAGGGCGTTGAACAGCGAGTTCCCGGTGCCGCCCGTGCCGCCTCCCCGGACAGCGGATCGCGGGGACCCGGCCGCCGGCGCTGCCGTTCCCAGAGAGACGGCCGCGCAGCCGGCCGCTGCCGCCGTACTCAGAAAGCCACGGCGGGACCACCTCGGGGGCTCGGGACACCCAGAGGACACCGCAGGACGCACCGTGCCGAGGCCGGCCGATAGCAGATCCTCATTCACCGGTACCGGCTCCCTCACTGCCGATGACGAACGGCGCCGGCTCCACCGAATTCACGCATCGGGTGTCGGGATGCTCAGGGTCGTCGAAGAAGGAGGTGATCACCTTCGCCCCGCACGGAGTGGCATACGTCCCGTGGGCGACACCGGGCAGCGCCACCACCTTGGAGCGGGAGAGCGTCCGGGCCACGTAGGACCCCCACTGCGCCCCGGTCTGCGCGTCGAAGCTCCCGGAGACGGCAAGCGTGGGGATGCTGCTCCTAGTGACCTCGCGCACGGAGTCGGGTGCCTTCGGCACGTTCCAGGCCCGACACGCCTGGCGCAGGAACGGCAGCTGAGGCGCCTGGGCCAGAACCGAGCGGGGGAGCTCGGGAAAGGCCTGCTGACCCTTGGCGAGCTGCTCCTCGGGCGTCTCGAACGGAACCCACTCGCTGCACCACACGCTCAGCGACAACCCGTGAGCGAACATCCCCTGAGAGCCGGGAAGCCAGGCGCCCGCCCACTGCCCCGCGATGCGCTCGGGGTGACCGTGGGCCAGCTCGTCCACGCCCACCGCGAAGGTCTCGGGAGCGTGACTGGCACGCACCAGCCAGTTCAGCAGCGCCCCGCCGTCGAGGACCACCTCCACCCGTCCGACCTGCGGCACCGTCACGTGGGTGGTGACCGGATCAGCCTCCAGCTGACGCACCATGCGCAGGAAAGTGGCACCGATGTCCGGGTAACGCTGTCGGCAGGAGGGCTGCGCCGCGCAAGCGCTCACGATATTGTCGAACGACTCCCTCATGCTGCTCCACGTCCACCCGGGCGTCGCCACGGACGGCGGTACGACGCCGTCGACCGTCACGGAGCGGACGCCTTCGGGGAACGTCCGCATGTAGGTCAGCGCCAGTTGCGTCCCGTAGGAATGCGAGAGGACGTTCCACTCCTGGATTCCCAGGGCCTTGCGCAGATCCGCCGCGTCCGCGGCGTTCTCGCTGGTGTTGTAGGCAGCCGGATCGATCCCCTGGGCCGTCAGGCGGTCACGGCACCGGGCCGCCGCCCGGGCGTACCGGTCTCCGGTGGAAGGCGCGTCGTAGAGGAGGTGGACACGCTCCCCGTAGAACTGGTCGATCTCCGGACATGTCAGCGGCTGCTCGGACGAGTACGTCCCGCGCTGGGACAGGACGATCAGATCACGGTCGCGGTTCAGTCCTGCCTCGACCAGTCCCGAGATGTCTCCCAGGGCGTCCGCGCCGGGCCCCCCGGTGAAGAACACGATCGGATCGGAGTGCGGCGTCGGGGATGACGAGCGGACGAGCGCAACGGCCAGGCGAAGGGTCCGCGGTGACGGGTGCGCCCGGTTCTCCGGAACGACGAGGAAGCCGCAGCGGGTGTCCTCCAGCTCTCCGTAGGTGGTCGGGCAGGGAGCGGTCACGAACCGCGATGACGGCTGCGTTCGCGCAACCGGGGGCTGAGACAGAGTGAGCGCCGTGCCCGGGAAGATCCAGTGGCCCCGGTCGCTGGCGGGGTATCCGTGCCGACGGGCCTCGTGCTCGATGGTCTGCCGGTTGAGGTCGTAGAGGCTGTCCCACCGCATGGCGTCGCCGAGGGCCTGCTGGGCTATGTCCCACAACGTGTTACCCGGGGCGACGGTGTAGGTGCCGGCCATCGCGTCTTCGGGCCCGGACCCTCCGGCCGGCCGTCCCGGCGACAGGCCGGACTGCGGACGGCTCACGAGTGGGGAGGCACCCTCCCTCGCCGTCGGCTTCTGGCGGGTGGTGCCCAGGCCGGACGTGCCGTGGGCCGGTGCCACGCTCAGCACTGTCAAACCGGCCAGGAACATGGCGGCTGCGGCAGCTGTGCCGCGATTGCGTATGGGCATGTCGTCCTTCCGAGGCGGTGCCGGTGGCTACGCGTCGGCTCCGCTCGACTCGTCACACATGATGAGGGTCGTTAGACGCCATACTGCGAAGTCGATTCGTGCCCCGCACCGCAGCAGGGCCCAGTCGGGTCGTGCACGCGCCCGCCGATGTGCGCGGCCGGTGAGCAGCCGTTCCGTGCCGTGGAGAGGCCTGGGCCGAGAAGCACTGATGCCCGCTTCGAAACACGGGGATCGGGACGGGACCGGGATGTGCTGCGGGGCGTTCGCGACCCACTGGCCGATGGCGGTGTCCGAGCGCGCACCGGCGACCCGGCAACCGCCGCCGAGGCGGCGACGAGGAGCACCGCCGCGAACGGGTGACGCCCCCCTCGCCGCCGCCGGCCACCTGCCGCGGTGGGGCCCGCCGGCCCTCCGCCCCAGCGAGAAGACGCACATGGCCGCGTTCCCGGTCCGTCCGCCCCGACTCCGGCTGTCCTGAGGGAATGACGGCGGCCCGGACCGGCACTGCTCCAGTCAGGCGCCGGGTGGTTCCACGGCGGACGCGGTGCGGACGCGAAAGGGACGCGCATCACCAGGAGTAGGTCAGGCCGCGGGGAACGGACAACCCCTCTCTTCAGTACAATGAGGCTGAGACTGCAGAGAATACATTGAGGCATCAATGTATCAACAGAGGCGTAGGGAGCTGGCTCGGCGATGCGCACCGACGCGACAGAGGTCCTGGACTCGGCGATCCCGGTCCTGGCCAAGGACCGGGCGGCGTCCATGCAGGTCATCGCCAAGCGCGCGGGCATCAGCCGGGCGACCCTGGTCCGTCTGTTCCCCACTCGCCAGCACTTGGTCCAGGCCATGGCCGCGAAGATCCTCGACGACTGCGACCGGGCCCTGGCCCGCGCCGAGGCCGACACCGCCCCTGTGCAGCAGGTGCTCGCCGCACTGGTCGCCGAGTACCCGCCGTTCGCCCAGCTGTGGAACCTCGTCTACGTCGAACCCGACGTCCTGGGCGTACCCGAGGCCAGCGAGCGCGCGGACGCGATCTTCGACCGGACCGTCGAATTCTTCAAACGCGGCCAGAGCGCCGGACTGCTGCGCAACGACATGCCGGCCACCTGGCTGGCCTCGACCTTCTGCGGTCTCTCTGAGACCGCGTGGGAGCTGACCCTCGAAGGCTCCATGGGCACCCGCCAGGCCCCCGACTTCATCACGGCGATTCTGCTCCACGGCGCGGCAGCCTGACCGCGCCCGGCGCCCGGAATGGACGGCGCTCCCGGCCCCCGAGTGCGTGGCGCAGTGCAGCCGGTCACGCCTGCGGTGGTCCGGGGTCGCCGACCGGCACCGGTGGTGGAGCTGCCTCATGCTTGCGAACCGGCTCAATGAGCCGGTTCGCATGAGCACCCGTCGCGCAAGTGAACCCCGCTGCGGCGAACTGGCCCGGCTCATGCAGCCCTGGGACGGTCGCCCGGGCGCGTTGTGGCGCAAGCGGCTGGCCCGGCACGCCCGCGAATGCCGGTACTGCGGCGGTCTGGGTGCGGGTCTGGTCCCGGCGGAGCGCCGGTCACCCGCGGGGTGGCGATCGCAGGCACCGTCTCGATGCGATAAAGCGGACACATCAGAGAATATTTTGAGGCATCATTGTGTCAATTTAGGCGTGGCGGCATGGAGGCGAGCGCGGCGATGCGTACCGACGCGGCGGAAGTGCTGGACTCGGCGATCCCGCTCCTTGCCAAGAACCGGGCGGCGTCCATGCAGGTCGTTGCCGAGCGGGCGGGCATCAGCCGGGCGACCCTGGTGCGCCTGTTCCCCACCCGCCGACACCTGGTCCGGGCAATGACGGAGAAGATCCTCAACGACTGCGACCGGGCGCTGTCCCGAGCCGAGGCCGACACCGCCCCCGTGCGGCAGGTGCTGACGGCGATGGCCACTGAGTACCCGTCGTTCGCCCAGCTGTGGAACCTCGTCTACGCCCGGCCAGATGCCCTGGGCGTGCCCGAGGTCGGAACCCGGGCTGACGCGATCTTGGACCGCACCGTCGAGTTCTTCGAACGCGGCCAGAGCACCGACCTGTTACGCAAGGACATGTCGGCCACCTGGCTGGCCTCGGCCTCCAAGCACTGACCGAGCTGCGCGGACTGCTCGGCGCCCTCACCCCAGCCCCCGACCAGGTTCCCTCGCTGCGCGGCCCGCCCGCCCTGGTCGACGAATCCCGGCAGGCCGGCCTCGCAGTCGACCTCATCCTCGCCGGGTCACCCTCCGGGCAGCCCGCACCGAGCCCTGCCATCCAGTACGCCGCTAACCGCATCGTCCAGGAAGCACTCACCAACGCCCACAAGCGCGCCCCGGCCACTGAGGTGACCGCCAGTGTCGAGATCTACCGGGACGACCTGCGCCTCGCCGTGGTCAACTCCCTCGGCGGCGGCAGCCATGAGACCCACCTGCCCCCCGGCGGCCACCGCCTCGGCGGCTTGCGCACCCGCGCCGACGACCTCGGCGGTACCCTCGCCACCGCCCCACCCCGGATGGCGGTTTCGCCGTCACGCCCGCCTCCCGCTGGGAGGCCCGGACACGTGACACCACCGGGCTTCCTGGTGAGGACCAGGACGGGCGGCTCCGGTAGTTCTGCTGCGTCGCCGAGCATCGTCGCATGTAGCTCTCAATGCCTCTGTTGACACATTGCTGTTTCAAAGTATTCTCTGTTGCATCGGCCTCGCTCGACTGGCGGGGCGGGTTGTTGCTGGTCGCATCCCATGTGGCGTACGCCGGTGGGCCGGCGAGCCGATGCCCGCCACGGTGCGGGAGGCCGTCCCCGGCAAGACGGGGTACCCCTGTGAAGCCTGCGCGGCTTCCTCGCTCACGGGCGGCCCGGCGAACGCGACGGAGCGTTCGGCGACACCCTCGTATCGGCCCGTGTCAGAAAGTAGATCGGTCAACAGCTATGACGATGCATCGCCGGCATTTCCTGCGGAGCGTGGGCCTGGGATTGCCCAGTCTCGCCCTTCTCGCCTCCCTGTCTGCCTGCGACGGCAACGGGGACAGCGGCGACGAGAACGGCGTACCGGGTGCGTCCGGGCGCAAGAAGGTGATCGTCGTCGGCGCGGGGATCAGTGGCCTGGGCGCCGCCCGGTACCTGGCCGACAAGGGGCACGAAGTGTCGGTGCTCGAAGCGCGCGACCGGATCGGCGGGCGCATCTGGACCAGCCAGAAGTGGTCCGGGGTGCCGCTCGACCTCGGCGCGTCGTGGATCCACGGCATCGACGGGAACCCGATCACGGATCTGGCCGGGAAGGCCGGCGCGAAGACCGTGGTGACCGACCTCGAAAGCGTCACCGACTACCTCGCCACCGGTCACGAGATCGAGGGCGCCCAGGCCCAGGCTCTCGATCGCTGGCGGAAGGCCACGGCCAACGCGCTGTCGTCGTTCCAGAAGAAGGACGACGACGACGCCTCGATCCGAACCGTCGTCCAGAACGCGCTGGGCTGGTCCAAACTGTCGGACGGCGACAAGGCCCTGGTCTCCTACGCGCTGAACGACTACGAGCACGAGTACTCGGGCAGCGTCGACCAGATGTCGGCCCTGTACTTCGACGACGACGCCAAGATCAAGGGAAAGGACGTCCTGTTCCCGGGCGGCTACGGCGCCATCACCGACTACCTCGCCAAGGGCCTGTCGGTGCAGACAGGGCAGGTCGTCAAGCAGATCGACTGGAACTCCGGGGGCGTGACGGTCACCACCGACAAGGGCACCTTCCAGGCCGACCACGTGGTGGTCACGCTGCCGCTGGGCGTTCTGCAGAGCGGGGCGGTGAAGTTCGGCCCCGGTCTGCCCCAGGCCAAGACCACTGCCATCGGCAAGCTTGGCACGGGTGTGCTCAACAAGTGCTACCTGCGCTTCCCCAAGGTGTTCTGGGCGGACACCGACTGGCTGGAGTACGTGCCGGACCTGAACAGGTACGGCCAGTGGGCGCAGTGGATCAACGTCGCCCGCCCCACCGGCCAGCCGGTGCTGCTCGGCTTCAACGCCGCCGACTTCGGCCGCACCATCGAGGGCTGGAGCGATGCCCAGATCGTGGACAGTGCCTGGGGCACCCTGAAGACCATCTACGGCGGCAACATCCCCCAGCCGACGGACTACCAGATCACCCGCTGGGCCTCCGACCCGTACGCGTGCGGCTCCTACTCCTTCACCAAGCTCGGTGCCACGTCCGACATGCGCAACCAGCTCGCGGCCGCCGTGGACGGCCGGGTGCACTTCGCCGGCGAGGCGACTGACCGCAAGGACTACGCCACCGTCCACGGCGCCTACCGGTCGGGTCTTCGCGCGGCCAAGGAGATCGCCGGCTGAACCGGCCGCCCCCTCGACGAAGCCCCCGATCGTTCGCCCGCCGCACACCCGACGGGGGAACACGGCCGGTGTTCGTCCTCCAGGACCCCGCCGCGTGCCCGATCACGCCCGCGGGATGCCGACCCCCGTCGGCGCGTACCCCCGAACGCGCCGGCGGGGGCGTGCGGCGTGGCAGCCCGTAGCGAGAACGCGCCCGCATGACCAGCCGCAACACCCCACGCGGCCGGTCGAACGGGCCCGTCTCGGACAGTGGACGCGGTCGCATATGATCCGGTGCGATTCCGGACGCCGACGTGCGCCTGGGGCGCCAGAGCTGCCGCCCGTTCCACCGCGTCCCCATCGCACGACCTGCTGGGAGCCCCCATGACCGCGCAGCCCTTCGGGGTCCCGTCCTCCTCGGCCTTCGAGGCACTGACTCCAGACGACCCCGGCGAGGTCGGCGGCTACCGTCTGTGCGCGCGGCTCGGCGCGGGCGGCATGGGCCGCGTGTACCTCGCGTACACGCCCGGCGGGCGTCCGGTCGCGCTCAAGGTGGTCCGGGCCGAACTCGCGGAGGACCTCGAGTTCCGGCACCGCTTCGCCCAGGAGGTCGCCAGTGCCCGCCGGATCCACAGCCTCTACACCGCCCAGGTCGTGGACGCGGGCACGGACGCCGTGGCGCCGTGGCTGGCGACCACGTTCGTACCCGGTCCCTCCCTCGACCGGGTCGTTCAGCGCCACGGCCCACTGCCGGAGCGCACGGTCCTGTTGCTGCTCGCCGGCATCGCCGAGGCGCTCCAGGCGATCCACGCCGCGGGCGTCGTCCACCGCGATCTCAAGCCCGGCAACGTCCTGGTGGCCGCCGACGGACCGCGCGTCATCGACTTCGGCATCGCCCGCGCCGCCGACGCCAGCCCGCTCACCGGCACCGGACTGCGCATCGGCTCACCCGGCTTCATGGCCCCCGAGCAGGCCCTCGGCCAGCCCGTCACCCCGGCCACCGACGTCTTCGCTCTGGGCGCCCTGATCGCCTACATCGGCTCCGGCGTGTCCCCCTTCGGGGACGGGCCGGAGGCCACCGCGCTCTACCGGGCGGTCCACGAGGAACCCGACCTCTCCCGACTGCCGCACGGGCTGCACGACCTGGTCAGGTACTGCCTGGCCAAGAATCCCGAGGACCGGCCCGGCACCGCCTGGTTGATCGAGGCTGTTCGCCACCACCCGTCCACCGGCGGCGAACTCCGCTTCTCCGATGGCTGGTTGCCCCCGCAGGTCAGTGGCGAATTCCACCGCCACACGGACCTCCCCTCCACACCGGCCCCGCCCGCCACCGTCCTCGACCAGGCCCCGGAGTCGGCCGACGTCCCGACCGCACGCGTCCTTCGCGCCCCGGCACCCACCCGACTGCAGCCGGAGCCCGCCCGCCCGGAACCGGCCCCCACGACCAGACGTAGAGCCGCAGCCACCGCGCGCCGGGGCGCCCGTACCGCGCTCGTCACGACGGTCACCCTTCTCCTCGGTGCCGCAGCGGCCTACGTCCTGCTCGACTACACCGAATACTTCGACGAATCCGCCGAGCAGAACACCGCCACCAGCAGCCTTTCCCCGTCCACCGCTCCCACCTCCGCCGTCACCGCGCCGTCCGCGGCCCCCGGCTACACCGCCGTCTACACGGACCTCGAACTCACCTCCCCCGACCGCGACCACGAGTTCGACCTCACGGCCGGAAAGGTCACCCAGGACACCTCCACCTGGTACCTGGCCCGCCAGGACGGCGCCTTCTACATCCCCGAGGACAGCGACGCCTACATCGCCCCGCCCGGCCCCCTCACGCTTCCGGCCTGCCTCAAGGGCGTCGAAATGCAGCCAACCTCCACCCTGCCCTTCACTACCCTGCGCGTCGACCGCACCTTCTGCGTCCGCGCCCGCGGCGGCCAGGACATCGCCATCATCCGCACCCTCACCACCGCCACGAACGACGGCCCCGTCAAGGTCTCCGTCACCTCCTACCATCACGCCTGACAGTGAGGATGTGACGTGATGATGTTGCCGGTGGGTCTGACCCTCCGCCTGACTGACGTCTCGACTGTCCTGTTTGGGATTTGTCGGC